>NZ_CP031416.1:1256119-1568992 GCF_003367375.1 Gallaecimonas mangrovi | reverse complement strand
TTTTTGAATGCCCACCAAGCGCGGTAACCGCTGGGTACCGCCAGAACCAGGCAATAGCCCCAACTGCACTTCGGGTAACCCCAGGGCGGTTTTCTCCCAGTCACTCACAACCCTGCCATGGCACGCCATCGCCAGCTCCAGACCACCACCTAAGCAAGGCCCATGAATAGCAGCGATAACCGGTATTTTTAGCTCTGCGATCTCAGCGCAGATGGCATGGCCCGCTTTCGCCAGCTCGGCGGCATCGCTGCTGGTTTCACATTGGTCCAACATGCCGATATCGGCACCGGCGATAAAAGAGCCCTCTTTGCCCGAGGTCAGCACCAAACCTTTGATGGCCGGGTCGTGGCGAACGTCTTCTAAAATGGCGCGAATTTCGTCCGCAAAGGCCGCTTTTAGGGTGTTCATGGTTTCACCAGGGACATCCATACGGATAATGCCAATACCGTCTTCCCGGCGTTCTAAAGAAAATGTTTTGTCAGTCATTATTCGGCCTCCAAAACCATGGCAGCACCCAAGCCACCAGCAGCGCAAGCGGTGGTAAGCCCAAAGCCGCCACCACGGCGTTTTAACTCACGCAGCGTCTGGGTGATCATGCGAGTGCCAGTGGCCGCAAAGGGGTGACCAAAGGCAATGGAGCCACCCAGCACATTGAACTTATCCATGTCGATTTCCCCGGTTGCTTTATCACGCCCCAGCTTTTCCTTGGCGAAAGCATCAGAGGCAAACATTTTAACGTTGGCCAGGGTTTGGGCGGCAAAGGCTTCATGCATGTCAATAAGCGCCAAATCTTTTAGGCTAATGCCCGCTCGGTCCAGGGCGATGG
The DNA here is from genome assembly GCF_003367375.1 of Gallaecimonas mangrovi. Lineage (GTDB taxonomy): Bacteria > Pseudomonadota > Gammaproteobacteria > Enterobacterales > Gallaecimonadaceae > Gallaecimonas > Gallaecimonas mangrovi. The sequence goes on along the minus strand of NZ_CP031416.1, from coordinate 1,568,166 downwards.
GCGAGGCATAAGACGGTCCCATCAGCATGTCTTCCCAAACATCAATGGCAGCAAAAGCATAGGAACGGATATAGCCAAGCGGCTGATAGCCAAGCTCTTTTGCCCTACCCTCACGCATCAAGATAATGGCTGAGGCCCCATCGGTTAGCGGCGTGGCATTAGCAGCGGTTACCGTGCCATGCTTGCGATCAAAAGCCGGGCGCAACTTGGCATAACCCGCCAAATCGGAATTCTCGCGAACGTTATTGTCTTTATCTAAGAAGCCCTTATAGGGTTCAGCGTGGGCGACCATGACCTCGTCACGCAACACGCCGTCGGCCCAGGCTTTGGCCGCCAGGGTATGGGAGCGATGAGCCAACTCATCTTGCGCCAGGCGGCTAATGCCATGGCTTTTCGCCATCTGCTCGGCGGTGTCGCCCATGGAAAGGCCGGTCGAATACTCGGCAACCGCAGGGGGTACCGGCAACAAATCTTTCAGCCCCAGGCGACGGAAAATGGCGAAGCGCTGGCTTAGAGTTTTCGCTTTGGTTAAATCCACCAAGGCGCGGGCGAGATTTTTAGACACCCCTACAGGCAACACGGACGAAGAGTCGGCGCCGCCAGCAATACCGATATCAACGGTGCCAGAAACAATAGATTCAACGATATTGACGGTCGATTGAAACGACGTCGCACAGGCCCTAGACACACTGTAAGCATCGGTATGCACATTCATGCCGGTGCCCAGCACAATTTCCCTGGCGATATTGGGCGCCTCTGGCATTTGCACCACTTGGCCAAAAACCAGTTGGTCAACCAATGTCGGGTCAAGCTCGCTGCGCATCAGCAGCTCATTAACCACAATTTTTCCCAGATCCAATGCTGGTACACCATGAAAGTAGGTCGCCTGGCGGGCGAACGGTGTACGCAAACCGGCTACGACCGCGATGCGCTCGCCGTTTCCGGTTTTTAGGTTTTGGGTTTTAGCCGTCATCCCTTCCTCTCTTTGCGTTATCTGTGATCACAGAGGTCAGACCTGTGAATGACCGATTGTAACCACTCCTTTTCAAAATGAAAACGCCTCTTAACGGTAGCAAAGTGGACCTTGCTGGCGTTTTCCGTTAAAACAAGGCCAACACTCGAGAATAACCAGAATTTTCATGTCACGCGCCGCATTTACTCGTCTACGTACACACTTAGATAAGCAGGTGGTTGGCCAAAGCCAGCTAACCTTGAATTTATTGATAGCCCTATTGGCTGATGGCCACCTGTTGGTAGAAGGCCCGCCGGGGCTGGCTAAAACCCGCGCCATTAAAGCCGTATCGCAGGGGTTGGAAGCTGACTTCCACCGGGTGCAATTCACCCCTGACCTATTGCCAGCCGACCTGACCGGAACCGATATTTACCGCCCTGAAACCGGTGAATTTTCATTCCAGCCCGGGCCGCTTTTTCATAATTTGTTGCTCGCTGATGAAATTAACCGTGCACCGGCCAAGGTGCAGTCGGCATTGCTTGAAGCCATGGCCGAGCGGCAAATCACCGTTGGTAAAACCACTTATCCGCTGCCTGAACTGTTTTTGGTAATGGCAACCCAAAACCCGCTGGAGCAAGAAGGCACCTACCCGCTGCCTGAAGCGCAGTTAGACCGCTTCTTGATGCATGTGCAGGTCGATTACCCCGACGCACAAACCGAAATGGCTATTTTGCGTTTGAATCGTCAAGAAGCCATTGCCGACAAACCGCAGCCGGTAGAGCCGTTAACCCAGCAGGATATTTTTACCGCCCGCCGGGAAATTTTTAATCTGCACCTAGCCGAAGCGGTCGAGCAATACATGGTGGCGCTGATCATGGCAACCCGCGACCCAGCCAAGGTTGACGACGAATTGGCCACTTGGCTTGCCTATGGTGCCAGCCCTCGTGCCACCGCCGCCCTTGAGCGCTGCGCCCGCGCCCGCGCCTGGCTTGCCGGTCGCGACTTTGTAACCCCTGACGACGTGCAGGCCCTGCTGCCCAATGTGTTGCGCCACCGTTTGTTGCTGTCTTACCAGGCTGAGGCCAGCGGCGTGACCATGGAGCAAGTGCTGGACCGCATTCTTTCCCGCGTTCCTTGCCCATGAAGCCAGTAATGCCGACCGGTGCAAATGGCATCGGCCTGAGCCTTGAAGAATTGGTGCCTTATCGCCGTTTGGCGCGCCAGGTACAGCTGACGCCAAAAGCCTCGGCGCAGGCCCATATGGCAGGCCATCACTTGGCTCGAGCCAAAGGCCGGGGCATGGATTTTGACGAAGTGCGCCAATACCAAGTTGGTGATGACATTCGCAGCATCGACTGGCGGGTAACAGCCCGCACCGGTAAGCCCCATACCAAGTTGTTTCGGGAAGAGCGGGAAAAGCCGGTGCAGCTTATCGTTGACCTTGGCCCCACCATGCAATTTGGTTCGCAGCTGCTGCTTAAGGCCGTACAAGCGGGCCATGTTGCAGCGTTACTGGCCTGGCACGTGGCTGAACGGGGTGACCGTGTCGGCGCCCTCATCAGCAATGGCGAGCAGCATAAAGAGCTAAAGCCCAAAGGCCGGCAAAAAGGCGTGTTAGCCCTTGCTCACGCCCTGGTAGAGCTGCAATCACAAGCGCTTGATCTACTGACGCCGCGGCCTGAGCATTTAAATGACTTACTCAGGCGCAGCATTCGCCTGGCCGCTCCCGGCAGCCAACTTTGGATAGTCAGCGACCTACAAGGCTGGAACGATGAAAGCCGCTGGTTGATGGCACGCTTACAAAAGCACGCTGACGTTAGCGTGTTTTTGATAACCGACCCGTTAGAGCTTAGCCTGCCTTCGTCGCGACTTCCGATGACACTGCCAGTACAAGGAATTGATTCCAAAGGATTACTGCCCATTGGCTCGGGGCGCTTTCGTAATCACTACCAGCAAAATCGTCTGCAACAGCTCGATGCTGTTCGCCAGGTGTTAAAAGGCATGAATATTCGATTTTGCGCCGTCAGTGCCCAGCAATCGCTGGAATTTCAGATAGAAAAAGTGCAGCCATGCTAGACAAACTCAAAGATATTCAAGAGCCGCTGCCGCCGTCGTTTTGGCCTTTGGCCTGGGGCTGGTGGTTGCTTATCGCCATTGTGCTGTTGCTAGCCGCTGTGGCCATTGGCTGGCTGTTAAAAACCAAACAAAACAACCGCGTCAAAGTGCGACTACAACAGCGCCTGCAGCAGCTGGGTAATGGCGACGATTTTCTGGCCGCTCTCAATCAGCTGCTAAAAGAAGCCGCCATTTATTATTACGACCCGGCCACCGTTGGCACCTTGTCAGGCAAAGCCTGGGTAAGTTTTTTACAACAGCACAGCCCCAAAGCACCTGACCGCCATACGTTGGAGCTGCTTGAAGCCGGGCCTTATGCCAAAAGTTTTGCGGTCAGCTTCGAACACTTTGAGGCACTAAAGCAGTTTGCCCAGGCCTGGATAGCGGCCCAAGGAGGCAAAGGTGCTTGAATTTGAAAGCCTTTGGGTATTATTGCTACTGCCGCTGCCACTGATTTGGCGCTTTTTACCCGCTCAGCCCTTACCGAGCCTTTCAAGGCTTAAAGTACCACTGGCTATTGCCCAGGCCGCCAATATGGACAGCCCCGCTCTAGCGCGGCGCAAATTACCCGTTTGGATAAAATGGCTTGCCTGGTTACTGCTCTTAGTGGCGCTGGCACGGCCGGTGTGGATTGGCCAACCGGTAAGCTTGCCAGACAGCCGCCGGGAAATGATGCTGATCCTCGACCTTTCAGCCTCGATGCAAGAAACCGACATGGAATACAACGGCCATGCGGTGGACCGCTTAACAGCCGCCAAACATGTACTCAGCAGTTTTATTAAAAAGCGTAAAGGCGACCGTTTAGGCTTAATTTTATTTGCCGACCATGCCTATGTGCAGGCACCGCTATCGTACGACCTCAGTACCATCGCCACCTTTATGTCACAGGCGCAACTTGGCTTAGTGGGTACCCGCACCGCCATTGGCGAAGCCATTGCGCTGGCCACCAAAGAACTGGCCAAAAGACCGGGCAAGAAAAAAGTGGCTATATTGCTGACCGATGGCCACAACAATACCGGCTCGGTTGACCCACAAGACGCCATTGCCGCCGCCAAGGCCAAAGGCGTGACCTTCTACACCATTGGTCTGGGCTCAGATTACCAGCTGCAGCGTACCCCTTTCGGTGCCATTAAAGTGCCCAACCCAGATCCGCCAGATGAAACACTGCTCACCGAGTTGTCCAAAGATACCGGCGGCCGTTTTTTCCGGGCCAAAGACACCAAAGAGCTGCAACAGATTTATAGCGAACTCAATAAGCTTGAGCCGTTGAAGGACAACCAACAAGTGATGCGCCCGCGCAAAGACATGTTCTTTTGGCCCTTGTCATTACTGCTATTGCTGACGGTAGCCGTTGCTGTATGGAGGAGCCGATGATCTTGCTAAGGCCCTATTGGTTACTGGCCCTTATTCCCCTGGCCGTATTGCTTTGGTGGTGCTGGCAGCGCCGCCCGGCAGGCTCCGGTTGGCAAAAATTGCTGCCGCCGCATTTAGCCAAACACCTGTTAACGGGCCAAGACGGCGCCCAAAGCCGCTGGCCTTTGTTGCTGCTCGCCCTGGGCTGGCTAATTGCCACCCTCGCCTTAGCCGGTCCCAGCTGGCGACAAGACAAATACCCGCTTTATCAGCTCAGTGGCGGCCGAGTCATCGTGATGGATATGTCGATGACCATGCGCGCCACCGACCTTACCCCTGACCGCCTAACGCAATCGAAATTCAAAGCCATCGATTTGGTACGGGCCCTAAAAGAAGGTGAAACCGGCTTGGTGGCCTATGCCGGCGACGCCTTTACCATTTCACCGCTAACCAAAGACGCCAGTACCCTTGAGCATTTAATTCATGCTCTTTCCAGCGAAATTATGCCGGTGCAGGGGCAAAGGGCCGATTTGGGCATAAAAAAAGCCATGGCGCTATTAACCCACGCCGGTTTTAAACGCGGCAATATTTTGCTGTTTACCGATGGTTTTACCAAGCAAGAGCAAAGCGCTATTAGCAACTTGGATTTAGGCGAATTTAAGGTGTCGGCGCTAGTGTTTGGCACCCCACAGGGCGCGCCCATCAAAACCATGTCGGGGGGCTTATTAAAAGGCGACAATGGCCAAGTCGTTATTCCGCAAACCCACATGTCGGATGTCTGTTCTGCCGTTAACGGCCTTTGTATCAAGGCTGGCCTCGACGACGGTGACATCAAAGCGCTACTGACCAAACCCAAGGGGAAAGAAGATAAATCTGACGAGGTCATTAGCCTGCCTCAAGACGGCGGCCGCTACTTGCTGTGGCTGTTAGTGCCACTGCTGCTGCTGGCTTTTCGCCGTGGCTTGTTGGTTGCAGCCCTTGGCGTAACCCTGGTGCAGATGGCGCCCCAAGCCCATGCTGATGCCTTTAAAAACCGCAGCCAGGAAGGCTATCAGCAGTACCAGAAAAAAGACTTTAAAGCGGCTGCCAATACCTTTAATGACCCTGATTGGCGAGCTGCTGCTTTATATCGTGCTGGCCAATATAAAGCAGCCGCAAAGCTCTGGGCCACGCAAAAAGGCGCCAAAGCCCGCTACAACGAAGGCAATGCTTTAGCCAAGGCAGGGCAACTGGATGATGCCCTTAAAGCCTACGATAAAGCGCTGAAAGAAAAGCCGGACTTTAAAGATGCCCGCTTTAACCGCGACTTGGTGAAAAAGCAGCAAGCTCAGCATAAAAACAAGCAAGGCTCTGACCAAAACAAAAATAAAGACGGTAAAAACCAGAATAAAGACCAACAAGGCAACAGCCAAAACAACAAAGGCAACCAGGGCAAAAAGCCTGGAGACCAATCGCCAAAGTCCAAGGATAACAAGGGTCAAAACAAGGGGAAAAAGCCCGGCGATAAAGGTAAGCAGAAGGACCAGCAGCCCCAAGATAACAAAGCGCAGCAAAACCCAAACAACGCGCAAAACCCACAACAAAATCAGGATAAAAAACAGCAGAGCCAGCAAGGGGCTAACAGCCAGCAACCGAAAGACAAACAACAGGCTGAACCGCAAAAAGCCCAGGCCGAGGGTGACAAAGACACGAAAAAAGGCCAGCAACAGGCAGCTAAGGCATTGCCTAAAGACGGTAAAGGCCCTGCCACCCAAACCGAGGCCGATAAAATTCTCGACTCTGTGAACGATGACCCCGGCTATCTGCTGCAACAACAAATGCGCCGTGCTTATGAGGCGCGCAAAAGAAATGCGAAGGAAGATCAACCATGGTAAAGCGCCTGCTTTGGCTCGCCAGCCTCTGGCTTATTCCCACCCTGCTATGGGCCGCCACCCAGGTACAGGCCACCGTCAGCCAAAACCCGGTACAAGCCAATGACGGCTTCACCCTTAAAGTCGTGGCCGACGGTAATTTGCCGTCTGATGCGCTTGATACATCGCCGCTGCTGAAAAACTTCATTGTTGGCAACACCAGCGTTGGTCAGAACACGCAAATTATTAATGGCGACTTTAGCCAAAATACCACCTGGCGCGTCACTCTGATTGCCCCCAAACCTGGCAACTTCACCATACCGCCGCTCAAAGTCGACAGCATGATGACAGCCCCCATCAAGCTGACTGTTGTCAAAGCCGGCGCCAGTACCAAGGTTGATAGCATCATGCTGGAAACCTCGATGTCAGATCACCAGGTTTACCCCGGCCAGCAAGTCAGTTACGACGTCAAACTGCTGGTAGGTGCCGACCTGCGCCAAGGGCAGTTGTCCGACCCGAAAATGGATGACGGTGACGTTAAACAACTGGGCAAAGACCAAAAAGGCACCGAAACTCGCCAGGGTATGGCATTTGAAACCTACAGCCGCCACTACGCTATTTTTGCCAAGAAAGTCGGTAGCTATGTTATTGACCCACCAGTATTTAACGGCGAAATTGACACCCAAAACAGTCTGGGTTTTTACGGCACCCGTAGCGTCGGCAAGGTTGGCCAGCCACAAAGCCTGACGGTGCTGCCCATTCCCGATACCAGCAAACCCTGGCTACCCGCCCGGGAAATCAAACTGGAAGACCGCTGGAGCCAAGATCCGAAGCACTGGAAAGTAGGGCAACCCATCACCCGCACCTTGGTTGTTACCGCCACCGGCACCGAAGCCAATGAGCTACCGACCTTGCAAATGGCGGTACCGGATGGCTTTAAGTCGTATCCGGACCAAAAAGACCGTAAAAATTATTTAAAAGACGGCTGGATGATGGCCCAGCAAACCATGGCGCAGGCATTAGTGCCAACGAAAGCCGGCACTTATACTCTGCCAGAGGTGGACGTCACCTGGTTTGACACCTTAAAAGGCCAGTATGAGATTGCCACCCTGCCCGCTCGCACTGTCACCGTCGCGCCTGCCGCAACTGACCAGCAATCAAAGGTGCAAGCGGATAACAGTACGTTGCCACCGGCGAAAGCCAATGCCGATTACTGGCCATGGCTAACAGCACTGGTAGTCTTGTTGTGGCTGGTAACACTGGTGTTCTGGCTGCGTCCGAAATGGCGTAAAAAAGCCCCAATACCGAGTGAAAGACAGCCGAAAGAGGAAGCCGCCTCACCTAGCTGGCAGCAGTTGCGCCAAGCCATTAAAAGCAATGACCCGGCCAAAGCTGGCCAAGCGCTGCTGCATTGGGCGCAAGATAAATACCAGCTGCATTCCTTGGAAGCGTTAGCTGAATTTTTTGCTCATCCGCCGCTAACCGATGCCATAAAAGACTTGCAACAACAGCGCTTTGCAACATCCAGCCACAGCTGGAATGGTGAACCATTATGGCAGGCACTTAACACGGCGAAACCGCCCAAAGCGCCCCCTGAAGGCAGCGGGCTTTACGCGCGTTTTAAGCTTTAATAAAAGGCCAGCGGTAAGCTGGCCTTTTTTATCACCACAACAACCTTAAAAAAATGCCACCGCCTTGAAAGACCAAGGCCTTAACCACGGTCAATAAGGTATGAACAGTAGACAACGCCGATTTGAAGCCCTCGTGGGGGCCTTATCAACAGACCTTTATCGCTACGGGCTGTGGTTAACCAATGACGCCAGTATTGCCGACGACTTGGTGCAAGAAACCTTTCTTCGGGCCTGGAAATACCTGGATGACTTGAAAGATGAGAAGTCTGCCAGGGCCTGGCTTATCACTATTTTGCGCCGAGAAAACGCCAGGCGTTTTGAGCGTAAACAATTCGACATGACCGATTACGAAGAGGCGCAATTGCAGGACCTGCGTAGCCACGACAGCGAAACCGAACTCAGCCATCTGGAATTGCAAAGAGCCATGGCACAACTCAGCGTTGAATACCGTGAACCCTTGTTGTTGCAGGTACTGTTCGGCTACTCAGGTGAGGAAATTGGCCAGCTGTTGTCGCTCAACACCAACACGGTGATGACGCGGTTATTTCGCGCCCGTAACCAGCTAAGAACATTGTTAAGTCCCGCACAAGACAGGAGGGCACAATGATGAATGACTTGGAGTTTCGTCAAAACTTGCTGACCGAACCGCAGCAATCAGGCCTTTGTGAAGACGCCCAAACCCCAGAGCGTCAACGCTTACTTAATGACGTGCGCCAGCAAGACAATGACCTCAAAGCCGCTTTAACGGTGCCAGTGCCCGCGAACCTTCAAAGCCGCATTATTTTAAATCAAAGCCTCAAAGACTTTGAGCAGCGCCAGCGACGCCGGAGCCGTTGGCACCTCGCCATCGCCGCCTCCTTAGCCTTCACTGCCGGCACGCTGCTGAGCTTTTTTACCCTCGACAGGGGCCAACTGGGCTTTAGCCAATATGCCCTCGCCCACGTCTACCACGAATACAGCACCATGACCGATGCGGTGGATGAAAAGGCCACATTGGCAACCTTTAACAGTAAGTCTGCGGTTTATGGGGCCACCCTCACCCGCAATATTGGCCACATTTATTACGTTAACTTCTGCGATTTTAACGGCGTCAAGAGCCTGCATGCCGTGTTTGCCGGCAGCAAAGGCCGGGTAACGGTTTTTATTATCAAAAATAAGGTCAAAGCCGGAGCAAAAGAAAAGTCGGTATTTGCTGATGGCCAGTTCGACGGCGTAACCGAACAGATGGGTGACCACCAAATCATTTTGATCGGCGAGAAGGGTGAGCCCCTTAACATCATGGAAACAAAGTTGAAAAAAAACCTCGATTGGTCCACCTGACGACATTCATTCGCCATTGACCTGATACCCGGCTTCGGCCGGGTTATTTTTAGGTTGCGCAGAAACCCTAAGCCCCTAAAATGCGGGCAATTCTTGTATTTGTCGCCCCCTTGATTACTGACTGCGGTTCAGTAACTTTTTTGTACAAAATATCGCATTTAACCGGTGCAATTTTGGGCGAATAGTCAGAAGTTTTGATAATATCGCAACAGGTCCGCTGAGCGGACTTTAGTCACGGATGCCTGAAGAGAGAGAAAAATATTATGCAGTTAGTCAGAAAATCACTCGTAGCAACAGCCATTTTCAGCGTCTGCTCTGGTGCCATGGCAGCAGGTTTCCAGATCAGTGAACACTCAGCAAAAGCACTGGGGCGTGCTAATGCGGGTGAAGCCGCCGTCGCGGCTGATGGTTCCGTCGTCGCCGCTAACCCGGCATTGATGACCCAATTTAACCGTCCTATTGTCAGTATCACCGGTGCTTACATCATGCCGGACATCGACATGCAGGGCAGCGTTACCAACTACTTCACCACCGGTGCCCAAACCGTACCCAGCAACTCCTATGATGTTGCACCCAACGAGTTTGTGCCTGAGGCCTTCTATGTAGCGCCCATTAATGACCAGTGGGCCTGGGGGATAGGCGGCTTCTCTAACTTTGGCCTGGTCAGCGACTATGATGGCGGCTCAATGAGTGCACCGCTGGCCGACAAGACCGACCTGAAAACTTACAACCTCAACCCCAGCATTGCTTACAAGGTTAACGACAGTTTCTCTGTTGGCTTTGGTCTGGACGTGGTTTACGCCAAGGCAACGTTGAACGCGTCGATGCCAACCAACCTTGACTCCAGCGTGCCGGGTGCCGCTTTTGCCGGTCAAAAGATCACCGAGCTTAAGGGCGATGATTATGGCTTTGGCTGGAACTTTGGCTTGAGCTACGACTTTAGTACCGACACGCGTGTGGGCTTTGCGTATCGCTCGAAAGTGGATTTAACCATCAAAGGTGATATCAACACCGGTATTCTGCCAACCTTGGGCGCCGCACTTTATGCTCAAGACTCCAGCAGCACCAGTGCTGCCTTTTTGGCAAGCCTGCCCTCTTCCTTTGGCGACTCAGTGGACTTAACACTGCCAGCCATTTGGGAATTGGCCGTAAACCAAAAAATCAACGAAGTGTTATCAGTGCAAGCATCCATTAACCGTGTTGAATGGTCAGAGTTTGACAAACTGGAAGCCAATAGCGCCGTTGGTGCAGAGCTGCTAGATGAAACCGAAGACTGGGATGACACTTGGTATGGTGCTGTGGGCTTGACCTACGTCGCCACCAACGACATTACCTTAAGGGCCGGTATCAAGTATGACCAAAGCCCGGTTAACGCTGATTATCGTAACCTGCGTATTCCAGACACCGACCGTACCTGGTACAGCGTGGGTATGACCTACAGCTTCAATAAAGACTTTGATGTCGACTTTGCCTACAACTATTTGGATGCCAAAAAGGCCAACATCGATGAAGGCTCCGTTATTGAAGACGGCTCCCCTTCTTTGACCGGTAACTTTACCGGTGAAATGTCGGGCCATGCCCAAATTTTGTCTGTGCAAGGTAACTACCGCTTCTAATAGCACCCAGCAAAAAGGGGGCCCAAGGCCCCTTTTTTTATGGCTTAAATTTCATTTCGGGCGCACGGCTATCACTTCAATTTCCACCAGCATCCCTTCACCGGCAAGTGCCGCTACCTGCACCGCACTGCGGGCCGGTAAATTCGGTTGGGCTTTGGTGCCAAAGAACTGGGTATAACTCTTCATAAAGCCCGCGAAATCAAGCTTGCCGCCATGTTTCGGGTCGCCAACCAGAAAGGCCGTCATCTTTACCACATCCCCCATGTCCAAGCCTTTTTCCTTCAGCGATGCCTGAATGCGTGTCAGCACACTTAGGGTTTGTGCTTGGGTATCGCCCCAGTAGGCTTCTGAGCCTTTGGCCGCCTTGGGGTTTTTAGGGGCAGGAACCATACCGCTTTGATAGACGGTGCCGTCCACTTCAACCGCAGAGGCAATAGGGAAAGTGCTGCCACCAGGCAGTGGGTAGCGTTTCACTTGGGCAGCAGACACCGTGCCTGCAGCTAACATTAGGGTGGCACCCAGTAGCAGTGCTTTTTTCATGACGTTATCCTTTTGGTTTTTGAGCGGGCAGTGAGGCAATAAATGCCGACACGTCCTGCATGTCCTTGTCCGACCCCAGCATCATGGCAGACTGGCGCATAATGGCACCGTTCTGATCGCCACTGGCTGTACCCCTTTCGCCGGACTTGTACGCCTGTAATTGTTTAAGAATGTACCAGTCGCTTTGACCCGCCAGTGGCGGCGCCTTTACCGCGGCCATACCTTCACCGCTAGCACCGTGGCAACCGGCGCAGCTTTGATAAAGACTCTTGCCATGGCTGATGTCAGCCTTGAGCAATTTAACCGGCGCCGATTTCGTTGGCTGCTTACCAATAAAGGCAATGGCATCTTCAATTTGCTTAGGTTTCATTATCTTGGCCACCGACAACATTTCATGGCCGTGAATATCGCCCTTGCCACCGGAGCGCCACCCCTTTTGAAAACCTAATAACTGCTCCTTGATATACCAGGCCGGCAGTATGGTGAGGTTAGGCCCTTTAACAGTTGGGTTACTGGCGGCATTGGAGCCGTGGCACACTAAACAATACTGCGAGCTGTCCTGCTTGGCTTGGGCCGTCGCCGCCGCCAGTACCAGCGCCATCATCAACCACTTTTTCATGATGCCTCCCGGGCACTGAGCATGCCTTCCTTCTGCTCGATATCTTCAAGAGCGTGCCAAGCCGAGCGAATAGCTCCTTCTTGCCAACCGGAATGGTGGCTGATTTGGTCACCCACCATGTAATGACGGTTACCAGCAGGCGCTTGCAGTAATGCAAACTTATCGCGAATGTCTTCCGGCCATTGCGAACTGCAGCCCATCATGTTGTTCATGCGTTCCCAGCAGACGGTAATGCCGGTTTCTACGTACTTGGCATAGTCGGGATGGATTTTTGAACCCTGGCGAATCGCTTCATTCATGCGCTGTTGATTGCTCATTTGTGCAAAGCGTTCACCGACCGCCGGATCCCAGGTATAGGCACCAAGGAAGATCCCCTTAGGTCGCATTGGGCTGTGTTCGGGATACCAAATCTGGTTGATATCTTGGCTGGTCCAGGTAATGCCGTTATAAATGCCTTCCTTTTCCCAGAAACGTTCTTTGGCTTGGAAACCGATTTTAAACAGCTTGCCGCGCTGAATTTTGCCCAGAACCTCGGCGTATTCAGTGGGGAAGTTGTTTTCGATGCCCGCCATAATGTGGGTAGGAATACAGTTAATACAGTAATCGGCTTTGATTTTCTTATTCACACCGTCGTGCAGGTAGCTAACCTCAACGCCTTTGTCTTCAAGCCACACTTTTTGCACTTGTGCCTTGAGGCTAATTTTGTCTTTAACGTGTTTAAGAAAGCCCTTAACCACGTGATCCATACCACCTACAGGGGTTAGCATCGCCGGTGCCTGATCAAGGCCTTCGGCAAAGTTCAGTGCCCCCGCCCAATAGCTTGATTTCATTAAGTCTGCAAAACGGAGCGGATCTTTAATAACGGGTTCGGAAACAAAACCACCAGACACCAAGCCCGCCCTTTCCGAGCCGTGGTATTTAAGGTCTGAGCCTAAATCGCCGTAATCTTTTACAAACTGCACCATTTTATCGAGATCAACCTCGTCAAAAGGTGCGTCAAGGTGAGCGCTTGAAGCCATGGTTTTTTCGAGCAGCTCAGACATATAGCCACGAATGTCTGCCCGGTATTCACGAATGCGAATAGGCCTGCCATCAAACGCCTTATCGTCTTGGGTGTAGCAATTAACGTTGTCGTTGGAGAACAACATTAATTCCACTCCCAATTCACGGCAATAATGCATCAAACCGGTGTGTACCGCAGGAATACGGGCGGGGCCGCAATTCATGTAGAGATAGGGTTTATCGTCGAACTTACAAATTTGGGGGTTACCAAATTCATCAATAAAATCACCATGCCGGGCGGTAAAATTTCGCCCGCCAGCGCGATGCGAGGCTTCTAAAACGGTAACATCATAACCGGCTCGACTTAATTCGTAGGCAGAGGTTAACCCACTAATACCGGCACCTAAAATTACAACAGAACGTTTTTTTCCAGTGGTAAGGGGCTTTAACTTAAGCGGTGCCGCTTGCGCTGACATGCTAGTTATTCCCATCAATCCTGCAGCATGAAACATCGCTGCACTTCCTCCGGCACGCCCGATTAAACCGAGCAATTGCCTCCTTGAAAGCCCTTTTGTCATAAGTACACCAATAGTTAACAACGTGTTTTTACATCTAAATCTTCATGGCCGTATTTTTTTCAGAACACCGTTTTACCTAACCAAAAAAAAATTAATTACGAAACCCGATTGTCACCAGCTTGTAACGTTTTGAGGCCTATTTCACAAAAACTAGAGCACTAACTCTAGCGTAAGTGACTGTTTAAAAAAGAAGATTACGTTTACGTAAAGGTAATAAAAATGAAAGGTTCAGTTAACATCTGGGATCAAATTCACAAATAATTAATCTTATAAGGGCAAAAGGTGAATTTGTTTTGATAGGAAATTTGTCGTTGTGGTACCGCTTTAATAGTTACCGGATGGTTAACAGCCTGTTGTTCCGGCCAAATTAAAAATGAATTTAAATCGTTTTAATTAGAGCGGACAGATTATGACTAAAGATAAAAAAGTCGTGTTGCAGAAACGGAGTTTGCTTTCTCTTGCCGTTGTTATGGCACTAAGTAATGCCTCCGCTTTTGCTGACGATGACGATGCTGCCAAAGCAAAAGCAAAGGGCGATGACAATACGGAAGTCATTGCAGTCACAGGCTCACGTGTGGCCGGCCGTACCGCTGCCGACTCGGCCGCACCGATTGATATTTTCTCTGGCCAACAGATAAGACAACCGAGCAGTAATGACATGAACGAAGTCATTCGCCGCTTGGTGCCGTCTTATAACGTTGAAACCATGCCCATTTCAGACGGTAGCTCTTTTGTGCGCCCAGCTAACCTGCGGGGTCTTCCCCCCGATGAAACCTTGGTGTTGGTTAACGGCAAACGCTTTCACCGCTCAGCGCTGGTGCAAATATCCGGTGGTTCTCTGGCACAAGGTGCACAAGCACCGGATATATCAAACATTCCCAGCATTGCCCTTGGCCGCCTAGATGTGTTGCGTGATGGTGCATCCGCTCAGTACGGCTCAGATGCGATTGCCGGGGTAATGAACTTTGTGCTGCGTAGCGATACCAATGGCCTGGAAACTCAGGCGCAATATGGCTCGACCAAAGAAGGCGATGGTGACGAGTGGCAGTTCTCTGCGAACTACGGCACCGAAATGACCGATAAGGGTTTTTTAAACTTGAGTATGGAGCTGACCCAGCGCGACGCTACCGTTCGCGCCGATCAGCGCCCTGACGCCCAAAGCTATATTGATGCGGGTAATACATACGTTCAGGATCCGGCGCAAAAATGGGGTACGCCTCGTAACAAATCCAAACGGTTAGTGTGGAATGCCGGTATCGATATGAACCCACTGGCCAGTCTCTATTTGTTTGGTAACTATTCTGATACCAACACCGAAGGGGCATTTTATTACCGTAACCTCGACCGTGATTTCTTCACCGACATCACCTTGGATGACGGCTCTACATTCAACTTTTTAGACTGGTTCCCCGGCGGCTTCCAACCGTCTTTTGGTGCCAACATTTATGACTTTAGCCAAGTGGTTGGCGTCAAAGGCACCATGCCTTTTATCTCCCCCGAACTGGGCTACGACTTCTCAGGAAGCTTCGGTCGTAACCGCATCGAGTACTTTATTCACAACACCATCAACCCGTCGCTGGCAAACGAATCCCCCACTAACTTCAAACCCGGCACACTGCAACAGACCGAGAAAAACGTAAACGCCGATTTCACCTACCCTATTGGCTCATTGAATATCGCCTTCGGGGGTGAATACCGCGACGAAACTTACGCCATTATCTCTGGCGATGAAGCCTCCTGGGAGATTGGGGAATTCTCGTCCTTGGGGATTGGCTCTAACGGCTTCCCTGGCTACAGCCCGGAGCAATCAGGGGAATGGACACGTTCTAACTACTCCGCTTACGTGGATATGGAATGGGACGTCAATATGGACTTGATGCTGGGCGCCGCCGGCCGTTATGAAAACTACTCCGATTTTGGCAGCACCTCCAACGGCAAGCTATCAGCCCGCTATAACGCCACCGACAACTTGGTGTTACGCGGTACTGTCAGTACCGGCTTTAGGGCACCAACCCCTGGTCAGTCACACACCATCAACGTTGCAACCACCTTTATTGGTGACGACCCAACGCCTGTGGCGGTAGGTACCATTCCGTCGACTAACCCCATTGCCGAATACTTTGGTGGTAAAGCCCTTACCCCTGAAAAATCAACCAACTACAGTCTGGGCTTGGGGTGGACCGTTACCCCTAACCTAACCACAACCTTAGATGTGTATCGCATCGATGTACGCGACCGCATAGGCATGTCACAAAGTATCGACATTGATGAAGACACCCGTGACGCCTTAATTGCCTCTGGCATATCCAATGCCGGTGACTATGGGCAGATCCGCTTCTTCACCAACGCCTTTGATACCCGCACCCAAGGGGTTGATTTGGTTGTCACTTATAACCTGTCTTCTGACTGGGGCGACACCAACTTCAGCCTGGCCGGTAACTACAACAAAACGGAAGTAACCGATATCAAAGACACCGGTGTGGTTGATGCCGACCGTAAGTCTGACTTGGAAAACCAGCTGCCAAAAACCCGGGTCAACTTTAACGTGACCCACAGCGTTGACGTGTACAAGTTTGATTTAGGCGTGCGTTACTACGGCAAGTGGAAATATTCATCTGATGAGCAATATCAGACCTTTGGTTCTGAATTCATGGTTGACACCTCAGCAACCTGGATGGCCACCTCAGACTTTTCGATGACCGCAGGCGTAGAAAACCTGTTTGATAACTACCCAGACAAATTCAAGTATGGCGCCAGCACCGGCCAAGTTTACTCGGGTAGTTCACCGATCAGCACCGATGGTATGCGCTGGTTCCTGCGAGCAAACTACAAGTTTTAAGTGAATTTATCTCATCATTAAAAGAGCGCCAAACGGCGCTCTTTTTTTACAATTAAAACCATTTTAAATAACAAACAAAAGCATTAAGAGTGCTCAACAAAATAGCATGACATTTTATTGCTTAAATTGCGTTGATATATGCCGCTTCAACACAAAATGATAAACAATGGTTACTTTAAAACAATTAAATTACAAATTTAACCAAAAACAAATACCGGCGCGCACTTAAAAACAAAATGGGTTTTGATTTTTAAAAAAGAAATGAATTTAAGACATTGCTGACACTGGAAATAACGCAAAGGTTAAATAAAAGGGGGTTTAAAAGTTCATTTGAGAACAAAGTCACACATATTAAATCAAATGTGTAATTTCAATTTGATGAATTTTTAACGACTGTGATACCGCTTTAAAAGAAGGCTGGATGGAAAGGCCTGTAGTTCCGGCTCTAACCAAAAGATCTATTTTGAAGATGTTTTTAAGGCGGACATATGACTAAGGACAATAAAGTCAAAACGGCGCAGCGGACATTAATCTCTGCTGCAGTGTTAATGGCACTAAGCAATATAAATGTTGCCCACGCCGATGATGACGATGCATCAACGAAAGCAAAGAAGGACGACAACACTGAAGTGATTGCGGTCACCGGCTCGCGGGTAGCAGGGCGAACCGCTGCCGACTCGGCCGCTCCGGTGGATATTTTCTCCGCCCAGCAACTGCAAAGCCCCAGTTCTAACGATATGCAAGAGATCATTCGTAAACTGGTGCCCTCCTACAACGTGCAAAGCCAGCCTATCTCCGATGGCAGTTCATTTGTGCGGCCAGCTAACCTAAGGGGGCTCCCCCCCGACGAAACACTGGTGCTGATCAACGGTAAGCGCTATCACCGCTCGGCATTGGTGCAATTAGCCGGGGGCGCTTTAGCCCAAGGCGCGCAAGGCGCCGACATTTCCAATATTCCCAGTATTGCCCTTGGCCGCTTGGATGTGTTGCGTGACGGCGCATCTGCCCAGTACGGTTCCGATGCGATTGCCGGGGTGATGAACTTTGTGCTGCGCAGTGATACCAACGGTTGGGAAACCCAGGCCCAATATGGCTCCACCAAAAAAGGTGACGGCGACGAGTGGAAGATTGACGCCGATTACGGCACCGCCCTTTCTGATGCCGGCTTTTTAAATATCGCCACCGAAGTCACGCAGCGCGACCGCACTGTCCGTGCAACTCAGCAACCTGTCGCCCAAGAATACAGCGATGAAGGGTTAAGCGGCGTTCCCGACCCCGCTATTCCGTGGGGTACACCTCGAAATAAATCAAAACGGCTAATTTGGAACGGCGCCATTGATATGGACGCTAACCGCCAGCTGTATTTCTTTGGTAACTATTCCGATACCAATACCGAAGGTACCTTTTATTATCGAAACCTCACAGCCACTTTGTTTAATGACATAACCCTTGATGATGGCTCTACCTGGAGCTACAAGAACTGGTACCCAGGCGGCTTTACCCCCAGTTTTGGTGCTGATATTTACGACTTTAGCCAAGTGGTGGGGTTAAAAGGTAATTTGCCGGTACTGCCCGACCTTAACTACGACTTTTCGGGTAGCTTTGGCCGTAACCGCATCGAATACTTTTTACACAACACCGTTAACCCCTCCCTTGGCCCAGATTCACCAACCGACTTTAAACCCGGTACCTTGCAGCAAACCGAGAAAAACCTGAATGCTGACTTCAGCTATCCCATTGGCAATTTCAACATCGCCTTTGGTAGCGAATACCGCTATGAGGTTTACACCATTGAAGAAGGGGACGAAGCATCCTGGGAGCAAGGCGACTACACCGAGCTTGGCATCGGCTCTAACGGCTATCCGGGGATCACCCCTGAAGAGGCAGGCGAATGGGGCCGCGCCAGCTATGCCGGTTACATTGATACCGAATGGGACCCAAGCGACGCCTTATTGGTGGGTTTAGCGGGCCGCTATGAGCACTACTCTGACTTTGGTGACACCAGCAATGGCAAGTTGTCTTTGCGTTACAATGCCACCGATTCCCTGGTGTTGCGCGGCACCGTCAGCACCGGTTTTAAAGCACCAACGCCGGGCCAAACGCACACCACCAGCGTTTCAACCACCTTCTACGATAACAGTTCAACCCCGGTGGAAGTGGGTACTATTTCAGTTACCAATGATGTTGCGAAATACTTTGGTGCCAAAGCACTGAAACCGGAAAAATCCACCAACTACAGTGTTGGCCTCGGCTGGACCATTACCTCTGACCTGACCTCCACCCTGGATTTTTACCGTATCGATGTGCGAGACCGCATTGGCCTGTCCAGTAACTTTGAGTTGAGCGACTCCGATAAAGCATCGCTCGAGGCCTCTGGCGTGTCAGGCGCTTCTGACTACGGTTATGTGCGCTACTTTACCAATGCCTTTGATACCAAAACCCAAGGTATGGACTGGGTCACCACCTATAACCTGCACACCGATTTAGGCGACACCAACTTCCAGTTGGCCGCCAACTACAACAAAACCGATGTCACCTCTTACGATGCATCCGTCATCGATGCTGACCGTAAGTCAGACATTGAAAATGAACTGCCGAAAACCCGGGTTAACTTCAATATCACCCACAGCATCGATGTCTATAAGTTTGATGTTGGTGTGCGCTACTACGGTAAGTGGAAAACCTCGGAGGACGGCTCTTACGACATTCAAACCTTCGGTTCGGAAGTGATGGTAGATACCGCCGCCACCTGGATGGCCACCGACGACTTCTCACTGACAGCCAGTGTTGAAAACCTCTTTGACAACTACCCCGACAAGTCCAAATACGGCAGCTCTTATGGCCAAATCTATTCGAGCTACTCCCCCATCAGCATCGACGGCTTGCGTTGGTCAATAAAGGCTAACTACAAGTTTTAAAACAGGCTATAAGTAATAAAGAAGGGGCAATAAATTGCCCCTTCTTTTTGTTATTTAAGATAAATAAGATCGACGCCAGCAGCTGATGTTTCGCAGCAGTTGGCGACCATATTGCTTAATGGTAATCTCCTTGCTGTTACAACCGCTGTAGGATCCTGATGGAAAGCTGTTGCATAAGAATTTTGGCGCCCCACGGGCTGCACACCCGCCCCGCTGCATTACTTGTTGCGATGGCGCGTAAATATGACGCGCAAATCCAGATAAAATGCGAAGGGCAAGAGGCCAGTGCCAAAAGTTTGTTTGCCCTCCAAAAGCTCCCGCTGGTCAGCGGTGCCACCATAGAACTCTGCGCTGAAGGAACAGATGCCTACCAAGCAATAAAGGAAATGCAGCAATGGTTGGAACAATTTAATGACAGCCAGCATTAAAGGGCTGAGTGTCAGCAGTGGCCAAATTAAAGGGCCGGTACTCACACTGCCTGGCCAAGATCTGCGCCTCGACTTCACCCTAGCCCCCAAAGGCCAGCAAGACAGCGAATGGCAGCGTTTTGAACAAGCGCTTGCCCTGGCTGAAAGTCAGTTAGAAACCCTGCATCAACAAGCCCAAGAAAAACTCGGTGACGATATCGCCGCGCTGTTTGTCGGCCTGCATCTATTGGTAACCGACCCCGAGCTTATCGATGAGGTGAAAACCTACATCTACAGCAAACAGGCAAGGGCTGAGGCCGCGGTTTACCACGTGCTGAATAAACAAGCACGCACCCTGATAAACCTCGGTAACGATTACCTGGCAGAACGCGCATCGGACCTTCGAGAACTCGCAGGCCGCTTGGTACATCTGTTGCAGGGCCGAATGCCCCCTGACCACATTGTGCTGGAAAACCCCGTCATTCTTTTTGCTGACGAGCTTTATCCGGCGCAGCTAGCACTTCTAGATAATGAAAAGTTGCTGGGCATTGTTACCCGCAAAGGCGGCCGCCATTCCCATGCCGCCATTATGGCAAGGGCCTTTGGTATTCCGGCACTAGCCGGCTGCAATGCCCTTGATAAGGTCAGTGATGGTGACTGGGCCGCCATTGATGGTGACCAAGGGCTGCTGTTTTTAGGCGACACCCTGCCCGATTACCCCAGTTATCATCAACACGCTTTAGTGGGCGATGCTGAAGTTATTCCGTCAATTTCCCCTATTGCCCTTAACGCCAATATTTCAACCCTGATGGAAGCGCGGCATATTCGCCAAAGTGGCGCTCAGGAAGTGGGACTTTGCCGTACCGAGCTGTTGTTTTCGAACCGCCAGCACGCCCCCACCCTTGAGCGGCAAATTCAAATTTACCAACATATTGCCAAGGAATGCACCCCAATTCCCGTGACCTTCCGGCTACTTGATGCCGGTGGCGACAAACCACTGCCTTGGCTCAATAAAGCCTCGGAGCCTAACCCGGCCCTTGGTTGGCATGGCATTCGGGTATTGCTCGATCAGCCCGAATTACTGGAAACACAGCTAAGGGCACTACTGGAAGTGTCACGCCAATACCCGCTTCGCATCATGGTGCCAATGGTCACCGAGCTAGAAGAAGTGGTTGCCGTAAAACAGCAACTGCAAGCCTTGGCAGCGCAATTGGATTGTCCTTGTCCGCCGCTCGGTACCATGGTGGAAACCCCTTCGGCGGCCATGCTCGCTGACATCCTGGCCGAAGAGTTGGACTTTTTCTCCATCGGCTCCAATGACTTGGCGCAATACACCTTGGCGGTCGACAGGGAAAACCCCAGGGTTGCCGACCGGCTTAATGCCGTTTCGCCGGCGTTGCTGCGGCTAATGGCAAGGGTCGTTGATGCCGCAAAAGACAAAAACTTGCCAGTAACCTTATGTGGCGAGCTTGCTGCCAACCCCTACTATTTACCTATTTGGATAAGCTTGGGCCTGACCGGTCTTTCCATGCAGGCCGCCGCCCTTGCCGGTATTCGTCAGCAGTTAGTTAACCCACCGGCTATCCCGGACCGCCAGGCACTGCTAAGGGCAGGTTCCGTTACTGAACTGGGCACGCTTTTACAAAAAGCATGATAAGCTTGGAAAAAACTCAAACAACGTAGGCAATCATGGGGCTACTGGATAAGCTCAAACAGTTACTTGGTGATGGCCCGCAGGGCGATGGCATTCCTATTTATGCGCCCATCAGTGGAGAGCTGGTCGATATTGAAGCTGTTCCTGATGTGGTCTTTGCTGAAAAAATCGTGGGTGACGGTATTGCCATCCGGCCGACGGCACACCAAGTAGTGGCACCGGTGAACGGTACCATTGGTAAGATTTTTGAAACCAACCACGCTTTTTCCATTGAATCTGACGAAGGCATCGAGATCTTCGTGCATATCGGTATTGATACCGTGGAACTGAAAGGTGAAGGTTTCTTGCGGGTGGCGCAGGAAGGACAGAAGGTGCAAAAAGGCGAGCCTATCCTTGAATGCAACCTCAGCTACCTAGAAGAAAACGCCCGCTCGACCTTAACGCCGATCGTGGTGTCCAATATGGACGACTTTCGTCATATCCGAAAAAAAACCGGAAAAGTGAAGGCAGGAGAGGACGTTATCCTCACTCTCTTTCGCTAAAAAAGCCCCTTACGGGGCTTTTTTTATGGCTGTACCGCAACGCGGCTGCTCCTGTTAACATGGAGAAAAGACGACCACAGCTGGACCCATTAATGACGACCATCTACGGAATAAAAAACTGCGACACCATCAAAAAGGCCCGCAAGTGGCTAGAAGAAAATGCCATTAGCTACCAGTTCCACGACTATCGCGTAGACGGTTTGCGCCAGCAACAACTCAAATACTGGGCCAAAGAGCTGGGCTGGGAAGCCATGCTTAATAAAAGAGGCACCACCTTTCGCCAGCTTCCAGACAGCGATAAAGACAATCTAAACGAAGATAAAGCCATTGCCTTGATGCTTCAGCACCCAGCGCTTATCAAGCGGCCGCTACTGGCCACCGATGAAACCCTGGCCCTGGGCTTTAAAGCCGAAAATTATGCCGATATTTTTGGGGTTAACCCATGAGCGACGTATTGCAGCTTGCGGCCGACCTTATCAGCCGTCCGTCAGTGACCCCCGAAGACGAAGGTTGCCAGCAATTGATGGGTGAACGCTTGGCGGCCCACGGCTTTAACCTTGAAGCCATGGTGTTTGAAGACACCACCAACCTGTGGGCCCGCCGTGGCAATGAAGGCCCGCTGTTTTGCTTTGCCGGGCACACCGACGTGGTACCACCCGGGCCATTAGAGCAGTGGCATACCCCTCCTTTTGAACCAACGGTGATGGATGGCTACCTCCATGGCCGCGGCGCCGCCGATATGAAAGGCAGCCTGGCCGCCATGATGGTGGCAACCGAACGTTTTGTGCAAAAGCATCCCAACCATAAAGGCTCTATCGCCTTTTTGATCACCTCAGATGAAGAAGGCCCGTTTATTAACGGCACGGTACGGGTGATAGATACGCTTGAAAAACGCAACGAGAAAATTAACTGGTGCATCGTCGGCGAACCCTCATCAACCAAGACGGTTGGCGATGTGGTGAAAAACGGTCGCCGTGGCAGTTTGTCGGGCTATCTGACGGTTAAAGGTGTGCAAGGCCATGTCGCCTATCCACACTTGGCTAAAAACCCCGTCCATTTGGCCGCGCCGGTGCTGGCTGAACTTGCCGATACCGAATGGGATAAAGGCAATGACTTTTTCCCGCCCACCAGCTTTCAAATTTCCAACATTCAAAGCGGCACCGGCGCCGAAAACGTGGTGCCCGGCGAGCTGGATGTGAAGTTCAATTTCCGCTTTTCGACCGAGTCTAGCGCTGACAGTTTAAAGGCGCGCGTTACCGGCATTCTTGACGCCCATGGTTTGGATTACCACTTGACCTGGAAACTCAATGGCGCGCCGTTCTTAACCGAGGCGGGCCCGCTGTTGGGCGCGGTGCAACTCGCCATTGAATCGGTGACCGGAACACCCACCCAACTGCAGACATCTGGTGGCACCTCTGACGGCCGATTTATCGCCCCGACCGGTGCACAGGTGGTTGAGTTAGGTCCTGTTAATGCCACTATCCATAAGGTAAATGAATGTACTCATGTGGAAGAACTGGACAAACTGGCCTTAATTTATGAAAACCTACTCGAGCGACTCCTGGCCTGATCTGGTACTCACCGGGCGCTACGTTGGTCACCTTAAGGATTTAGGTGGCCAACGGCTCTCAGAAGCCACGGCGAATGCCCTTGAAGGTCTTAAAGAAGCGGCCAGCAAAGCTGGCTTTGTGTTAACCCTGGCATCAAGCTATCGCGATTTTGAACGCCAGGAACAAATCTTTTCCGGCAAGTGGCGGGGGGTTAGGCCCGTACACGACGACAACGGCGAGCCGGTCGCTGTCGACCGGCTCGCCGACAAAGACAAACTGCACGCCATACTGCGCTTTTCGGCCTTACCGGGTGCCAGCCGCCATCATTGGGGCACCGATATGGACCTTTACTGCGCCAAATCTCAAGGCTCTGCCCCCATCGGGCTGACGCCCAAGGAATATAACCCCGGTGGCAGCCAATATGAATTTGCGCAGTGGCTGCGCCACAGCGCCCCCGACTTTGACTTTTTCTTACCCTATGATGCCGACCGCGGCGGTGTTGCCGAAGAGCCATGGCATTTAAGCTACGCCCCGCAAGCAGAACCACTGATGGAAAGGTTGACCAGCGACAAAGTTGCTGACGCCTTAAAATACGGCCGCGTGGCAGGTAGTGAGGTTATTTTGCCCAACCTTGATGCGATCATGGCGCGCTTTGTTACCAATGTGGGGCACCCATGATTGGTTGGATAGTTGCGGTGGTGATTGTGCTGTTTCTGGCCGGGAATTTAATACTGCTGTGGCCGAAGAAACGGCAACGCAAACCTCGAAAAGGCCAGCATTAAGCAGACCTTGTTAGGCGCTTTGGCGTTCGTCGTTGGCCGTTAACCCAAAGTAGCGTTTGTAGTCACGGCTAAATTGGTTAACGCTTTTATACCCCACCGCCATCGCCGCTTGGCCAACGTTGTAACGGTCTTGGGTTAGCAATAACTGCGCTTTTAACAACCGCAGTCTCTTGAGGTATTGCAAGGGTGAGCACAAGGCAACGTCTTTGAAATGCTGATGAAAAGTCGACACACTCATATTGGCGCCCCGCGCCAGGTGTTCAACGGTGATGTCTTGTTCGATATTCTCACGCATCTGTGAAAGCACCTGGGTAATACGCGCATAATGCCCCTGCCCTTGCACCATGGCTCTAAGCGCCGGCCCTTGCTCGCCTTTAAGCGCTTCATAAATTAATTCTCGCACCCGGCTCGCCCCCATCACCCGTGTTTCCTGTGGCGAATGCAGGGTTTTTAGCAACCTTTCGGCCGCCTCAAACATGGCATCGGTCATCGCTACTGACGCCAAGGGGCTAGGCTCGGCTTTTGTCGCCACCGCGCCCATGTCATGCACCAATTCCATCAGCAAAACCGGCTCAATACGCACAACCAACCCCAGTAACGGCTCCTGCGCGCTGGCGAAGGTTTCACACTCAAACGGTAACGGCAGCGTCTGCACCAAGTACTGCCCCGGGTTGTAATGAATTTCTTTGTCGCCCAAATAACCGACTTTACGGCCTTGGGCGATGAGCACGATACCGGGCTGATTATAAAGAATGGGCGTGCGGGCAATAGAGCGATAACACTGTAGCAATGTGATCCCCGGCAGTTGGTTTTCAGAGAAATGGTCAGATCGTAATAGCGATGTTATTAATGAAACCAGGGGGCTACTCATCAGTATTATCCAGCAAATACGGCGCTTTTATTATGCACACATTATCTTCAGCCATTAAGTGGCAGGACGTGTTTTCGTAGAAAAAGGCAAAAGATCCGTAGAAATGCCAATGGCCATATCAGCGCTTATTCCCGACAATGGTCAGGCTTTTCCTATTTGAATTTAGCGAGGAACCTGCATTATGCCTCAAGCAAAAAGCTATGCCGCTCAATCATCAACGTCGCCGCTAGCGCCTTTTAACATTGAACGCCGCGCGCTGCGCAGCGACGATGTAGCCATTGAAATTGACTACTGTGGCGTTTGCCACTCAGACATTCACGCCGCTGAAAATGACTGGGGCAATTCGGTGTACCCGGTGGTACCCGGCCATGAAATTATCGGCCATATTACGGCTATTGGCAGCAGTGTCAGCCGCTTTAAAGTCGGAGATGTGGTCGGTGTCGGCTGTATGGTTGATTCGTGTAAAGACTGCGCAGCCTGTGATGATGGGCTTGAGCAATACTGCCTGAACGGCTTTGTTGGCACCTACAACGGTACCGATAAAATCGATGGTACCATTACCTATGGCGGGTATTCTGATTCGATTGTTGTCCATGAACGTTTTGTCCTTAACGTTCCGAAAGCGCTGAACGTTGCCACGGCGGCACCGCTTTTGTGCGCAGGTATCACCACCTACTCTCCCCTTAAGCACTTTGGCGTAAAAGCGGGCCATAAAGTGGGTGTACTGGGCATGGGCGGTCTTGGCCACATGGGCGTTAAATTCGCCAAAGCGATGGGCGCTGAAGTTACCATTTTCACCCGCTCCGAAAGCAAAGTGGCAGAAGCCAAAAAGCAAGGGGCTGACCATGTGGTTATCTCCACCGATGCTGAGCAAATGGCTGCCGTGGCTGGGCATTTTGATTTTCTGCTCGACACCATTCCGGTGCAGCATGACCTCAACCCTTACCTGAACTGCTTAACTTACGATGGCGTTCATATTTTGGTCGGGCTACTTGAACCGGTAGAGCCTGCCGTTCATGCCGGCAACTTAATCATGAAACGCCGAGTGCTGGCTGGTTCTTTGATTGGTGGCATCCCGGAAACCCAGGAAGTGTTAGACTTCTGCGCCGAGCACAACATTAGCTGTGATGTTGAAATGCTGGATATGCAGAACATCAATGCGGCATATGAGCGCATGAAAAAAGGCGACGTAAAATATCGCTTTGTTATCGACATGGCTTCACTTAAAAACGCAGCCTAACCCGAAAAAAGCCCGCAGTAGCGGGCTTTTTTATCGGCTCGTTTTGGCACTGGCGACCACCGCCAAAATATTGCGAAAGTTATCGTCACAGGTTGAGAACGAATAAAAATGCAGTTCATGAGCCTCGGCACCTAAATTGAGCTGAAAAGTGCGCTCAAAGCGCAGGCTGCCGCTGCCGTCCTTATCGTTTTCATCCACCACTTTTCGACACACCCAGTAAGTGGTTTGGCCGTCATGGTGGGTTTGGCCGGATTTAACGTACTGATTACGCTCAGGCTCGCCGTAAAAGCCTCGCTGATAGGTTGAAACAAAATTGGGGCCGGTTAACTCCCCGGTAGGATAATACAAACCAAAACTGGCAACTTCCCTGCCCTTTTGATCCAATAATTCATTGCCACTACGGCGCCAATTCAGCGGAACAGCAAGGCTGACACCCTGATAGGAGACCTGATGTGTCTTCGCAGGCACTGGTGCCTGTGCACCAATAAAAGCGGAAGCTAGGCTAACAAGCGCCAGCAAACCCATAACAACGATTCCTTCTACAAGTGACACTTCCTTAATAGTTGCTAATTTCAGTTTATACCAAGTCTTTTTGCCAAAACAGAGCCTTACCCATTTGCGGATTCAGCTCGTAGCCAGCAAAGCCGAATTTTGTATAACTTTGTTGGGCGGCAAGATTACCTTCTAATACTTCCAAGGTGAGTTTGCAGCAGCCTCTTTCACGGGCGCACTGTTCGGCTTTCGCCAGCAGTTGTTGGCCGATACCTTGGCCACGATACGGTGGCTCAACAGCAATATCATGGATGTTTAACAGCGGCTTGGCTTTAAAGGTTGAAAAGCCCTCAAAAGCATTGAGAAGGCCAACGGCATGACCATCTACATAGGCAATCAGAGAGATAGCGTCGCGACGTTTGGCCAGTTTCGAAGGTAAGGTTTCAAGTACCGAGGGGGCAATGGCTTCACCGCCACCCATCGGATCGCAGGCATAGCTGTTTAAAAGGCTCACCAATGCCAAGCAGTGTTCAGGGTTGTTGTAATCAGCAACAATAATATCGAGCGCCATGGCGACTCCGTTCTAATAAAGGAGCCGATAGCAAACCACAGCTAATGCAGCCATCTCAAGTAGGGTTACCCATAGCCTTTTTCATGCCGTCCTTGGCGCTTTGCTATCAAGTCGCGATGGCGGAGTAAGACTGGCCGACACCTCGATTTAGGTGAGTGCTAACAAGCCATTGTTATTGAAACAATACATTGGTTTGACGGATAGCCGCCAGCGTTGCCGCCTCCTTGGCAACCAGCTGCCATATTTGCTCGGCGGCCGGTGATAGCGAACGGTTCTTGCGTTTAACCAGCATCAACTGCCTTTTTATCGATGGCAGCAAGGGTTTGACCAAAACGGTGGAACCCATTGGTGGCGGTAACGCCAAGGCTGGAATAATACCTACACCCAGCCCAGCCTCGACCATCGGGTACAACGTCACCGGGTGGCCTATCTCCTGCGTAACCTCAGGTTTAATATCAAAATGCTCAAGGGCCTTATCAATTAAGTAGCGGCTGCCCGATGCGTAATCCTGCAGCACCAACGCCTTTCCCGCCAACGCCGACCAATGTATGGCGCGCTCTGCCGCCAGTGGGTCGGAGGCGGCGACTAGCGCCAAAAAGGGTTCGCTCAAAATGGGCTGGCAATCAAAATCAGGGCTTTGGATAGGGTCAACAATGATCCCAAAATCGACTTCGGCGTTACGCACACTCTGTAATACCCATTGCTGGGGCTGATCGCTAAGCCTGACCTCAATGGCAGGGAACGTTGTTGCAGCCTTTGCCAGACATTGCGGCATCAGGTTTGCTGATATAGTTTGGCTTGACGCTAGGCGAACTAAACCGCTTAACTGATGACCGGCGGTGCGGGCATCAAGCAAGGCACCGTGCAGTTCTTCTAACACCTTATCAAGACGATTGGCCAGCCGTTTACCGGCCTCAGTAAGTACCACTTCCCGGGTGGTTCTATCCAAAAGCCGTAAGCCCATTTCCGATTCCAAACTGCGAATACTGTGGCTTACCGCCGATTGGCTTAAACCAATGGCTTCACCGGCACGGCTAAAACTGCCATGGTGGGCAACCGCCACAAAGGTGCGTAACTGCCGCAAACTGTAATTCATTAATTTTCTTCATAAGTAAAAGAATTAAATCAATTTCATCATTAGCACTGTCGGCGGCACACTACCAGTGGCCAATAACAAATAACGCGACCATGAGACGATTCTTACCTGACAATTTCACCTTAACGCTGCTGGCAACGGTGCTACTGGCAACGTTATTTCCCGCCCAAGGTAGCTATGCCACAACCCTTGGCTATGTCACCAAGGCGGCTATTGCGCTGCTGTTTTTCATGCACGGTGCCAAGCTCTCACGCCAAGCCATTATTGACGGCGCTAGCCATTGGCGTTTGCATGCGGTGGTCATGCTCAGCACCTTCGTGCTGTTCCCCGTGTTGGGACTGTTATTGCAATGGTGGGCGCCGCTGCCGCTTTCTGCGGCTCTTTACAGCGCCTTTCTCTATTTGTGTGTGCTACCGGCAACGGTGCAATCAGCCATTGCTTTTACATCCATTGCCGGCGGCAACGTAGCAGCGGCAGTGTGCAGTGCATCGGCATCAAGCCTCTTGGGCATCTTTATTTCACCGCTTCTGGTGGCGATGCTGATGCAAGTGCATGGCCAGCACACTGGCGACCATTGGCAGCAGATGGGAAAAATCATGCTGCAACTGCTGCTGCCATTTGTGTTGGGTCATTTAAGCCGTCCCTGGCTCGGTGCCTGGATAGCCCGCCACCGGCAATGGATAGGGAAAACAGATAGGTCTTCCATTCTTTTGGTGGTGTATACCGCGTTTAGCGAGGCGGTATTACAAGGGCTTTGGCACAAGGTGGGTTGGCAAGCACTGAGTTATATAGTGCTACTTTGTCTGCTGCTGCTGGCATTGGTATTGGTGCTAAATACTTGGCTGGCAAGACGGCTAGGTTTTAATACTGCCGATGAAATAACCCTGGTTTTTTGTGGCTCTAAAAAAAGCCTCGCCAATGGCGTCCCCATGGCCAATATTTTGTTTCCCGCCAGCAGCGTTGGCATCATGATCCTGCCGCTGATGCTGTTTCACCAAATCCAGTTGATGGTATGTGCGGCCCTAGCCCGCCGCTACAGTAAGGCGCAAGCCATTATGGCGACAGAAGCAGAATAACGTTATTTGGTCGCAAGTAAGCTGTGGTCAGAATGATGGACGCTGACACCAACGGCTTTGCCAGACGAACTAAAATAGCTATCAAAAAGATATTGCCCGCCAGCCTTTGCATCAACGATGACAACCGGTTGTGACTTTAACAAGTGACGTTCATCTTTCGGATAGAACACCATTACCCTGACTTTATATCGCCCAGGCGCAACAACCAGCGTCTTTACGGCCCCACTCGCGTCGGAATAATTCCAAAGAGTTTTCCCTTCATCATCAACCACCGACATAAAGCGAGAACTGAGGTGGGGGTCTCGCTTTTCAATAGCGAACACCGTTTGTTTTTGAGCGGGTAACGCCTTTGTTCCTGAGAGGAAAACCGGCCCAGGGCTTGCGCAACCCCCTAACCCACACAATAAGAAAATAGCAACTGTCCGCAAACTCATAGCAACATCCTTGTAACCAAAAGGATTAGATTGCCAAAGCTTGTTATTTTGACAAGTAGTTAATTAAAAAAAGGCGCTTTAAGCGCCTTTTTTATGACCGCTGTCGACGTCTGCGCTGAATAATCAGTACGGCAATCACTAGCACTACGGCAAAAACGACCCAGCCAACATAGGCGGGTAAGCCAAATACCTTGAGTACACCAACGGTCAGTACCGCCAGCACCATCAGCATCAGTAAAATCAGGAAATAGTTGAATACCGGCATATTGATCTGGGTTTTCATCACATGTTTAGCCGCCCACTTTACCACAAAGCCTAAGGCTGCGGCAGGTAGCTGATTAACGCTTGATACTAGCCCTGGCTCAAACGGGCTTTGGGCAGCACAGCCCTTATTGGCAGTAAACAACACCATTGGCATCAAGGCTGATACGGGCTCTTTTGGCTAGCTCGCCTTTGCTTACCCGCCCACAACTGCCTTGTATAACGTCGCCATTATCCAGCTGCAGCCGATACTGGTACTGCCCTTCGTCTTGGTCAAGTTTGT
The DNA here is from genome assembly GCF_003367375.1 of Gallaecimonas mangrovi. Taxonomy (GTDB): domain Bacteria; phylum Pseudomonadota; class Gammaproteobacteria; order Enterobacterales; family Gallaecimonadaceae; genus Gallaecimonas; species Gallaecimonas mangrovi. Next base: position 1,537,574 of record NZ_CP031416.1, on the reverse strand, counting down.
AATAAAGGCTGTTATTAGCGCCGGCTTTAATTTGCCCAAAATCAAGGTGCCCTTGGGGCAAGTTGACTTCCGCTTTTTCTATAACATGGGATGACTGGTTATAAAGGCTTAACCGGGGAGAAAAATACATGGCAAGAAAATACGCAGCCACGATGGCCGCCGCAATAAAAACACCTATCCAGGATCCGCGTGTCATGCCGTACTCCCTAATGCCGCGTTACAGCTATCCTTCCAGCAGCCAACCTAGCGCTTCGGTTTCGTCCTCGAAATACTGGATATTGCCGCTAATAAACCAATCGCCCACTTTGGCCGCAAGTTGTTGCCAGACTTTATTGCCCACCAGCGCAATTTTATCGAAGGCTTGGCCGTGTTTAAGCCCTAGCTGAAAATCGTCCCAGGCGGCGTGTAATTCCCAACCTCGAAGCAGCGTCATGTCCACCAGGGCATTAATATGCGGCGTTTCAACGCCGCTCAGTGCCTTTTCAAGCAACGGGGTTATGACTTCATAGTCCCGATGGGTAAGCGTACCTTGGGCTCGTAAGATAAGAAAAAACTGATCACCTGTTCGCTCTACGCCAATGGACATACCGTGTCTTAAGCTTCCCATACAAACTCCTTAGCAGGGACAACGCGCCAGTAAAAAGCATTTTGGGTCAAATCGATAACAAGCGCCACCCATAAAAAAACCCGGCACAAGGCCGGGCTTTTATAAAACAAAATAGACTTAGTCGAGTTTCAAACCCAGTCGGGCAGCCACTTCTTCATAAGCTTCTACCACACCGCCAAGGCCTTGGCGGAAACGGTCTTTATCGAGTTTTTTCTTGGTTTCTTTATCCCAAATACGGCAGCCGTCAGGGCTAAACTCGTCACCAAGAACAATCTGGCCTTTGAAAACACCAAATTCCAATTTGAAGTCCACCAACAACATGCCAGCGTCATCAAACAGCTTAGACAGCACCTCGTTAACCTTGTAGGTCAGCGCTTTCATCTCAGCCAGTTGGTCACTGGTGGCCCAGCCAAAGGCTTCACAAAGGCTGTCGTTAACCATTGGGTCGTGCAGCGCATCGTTCTTTAAGAACAGTTCAAAGGTTTGAGGTGCCAGCTTTTTGCCCTCTTCCACGCCCAGACGGCGCACCAGAGAGCCGGCGGCGTAGTTACGAATAACGCACTCTACCGGGATCATGTCCAGCTTTTTAACCAGCACTTCGTCGTCGGCTAGCAGCTCTTCCATCTGCGTGGGAACACCGGCGGCTTCCAGTTTTTCCATGATGAAATGGTTGAACTTGTTGTTCACCATGCCCTTGCGCGCCAGCTGTTCTACCCGTTGGCCGTCGAATGCTGAAGTGTCGTTGCGAAAATGCAGGACCAGGTAGTCAGGATTGTCCGTGGTATAAACAGATTTGGCTTTGCCACGGTAAAGCTCTTGGCGTTTTTCCATCCTATGAGGACTCCGATTGCTGAAAACGTTTGCGCTTGGGCGAAAAAAGAAGGCCGCTCTTTAGCGGCCCGCGTATTGTAATCCTCTCCATCGAGCTTGTCAGCGCTATTTCTTGATCTCTTTAAGACCGCTATCGCCCATTAGCTGTGTGAAAGGTGTAAAGATTTCTTTGTACTTGTCATCAGCAATGGGTTGGCCGTCGCTGTCGGTGATCGTCATCGAGGTGGTGTGATCGCCAACTTCGCCCAGCTGCACCTGATATTTGCTGTGCTTAATATTCAGATCTTTATGGTCATCACTGCTAAACAGACTACCCCAGAACGAATGCTCCGGGTTACCGCTGTAGCTTACATAGTACGTACCCAAGCTCTTATCGATATCTTTGATTTCAAAGCCCAAATGCGCCAGTACCATCGGTACACGGCCCCAGGCACGCTCAAAGTCAGCATCAAGCTTATAAGCGGTCAGGCCAGAATTGTTTGTGCCCATAGTAACGGCAATGGGTCGGTACTTGGCCAATGCCACAACTTTGGCTTTGTGTTTATCAAGGCCTGCGTAATAGCCAAGCCAGTCGTTAAGCACGGCCACAGAGGCCCGTTCGCCGCTGCCAATGGTCAGGTTGGCCTCATCAGCACCTGACACCTTTTGGGCGCCGATGCTGCTGACATGAACTTCAGCACTGCGGGCGTGATCAGGGGCGTCGACGGTGATTTTAAAACGGCGTTTAACCGGGAAGTCATCAGCGTACTGAATTTGCCCTTTCATATCGTGGGGTACAAACCAGCCGGTTTCGATGCTTTTATCGGTGCGGCTTTGAACGGGGATTTTCTTGTCTTTAAGCCACTGGTCCAGACGCTGGTGAATGATAGAAACCACATCGTTCTGGTCTTCACGGGCATCAATTTCAACCTTGGCACCCGCCTCGTCTTCCGAAATACGAGAACCGTCAACCACGGTCAACACCAAGCTAGGAGCCCGAATATCAACGGCTTTAGCAACAGGTGCATTCGGGTCCTTGATGGTTGGAATATCATATTTGCTAGCGCCCTTAGGGGCTTGCAGGCCCGCTGGCACTTGCAGCGGCGCGTTTAATTTTACCTTTGCATAATCAAAGCTGCCGTCAGGATTACGGCGGTCTACAGTGGAGCTACAACCTGCAACAGCAATAACAGCCAGCGCCAGAGTCGTTTTTCTTATGGTGGTCATCCAAATACCTCAAATAAGGCCAGCGATTTTCAGATCGGCCTCAACACTCGCCTGCCCGGCCTGAGTCAGGGGAACAAGCGGAAGTCGTAAGTTGTCAGTTGCCAGAACCCCCATCCGTTTGAGGGCCCACTTTGCAGGCGTTGGGTTGGCTTCAATAAACAAAGAGCGGTGCAGCCCTTGAATAAGGCCATCTGTTGCCAAAGCATCGGCACCGTGCCCGGCCAATGCTTGGTCACAAAGGGTGCGCATGGCTTTGGGCGCCACGTTGGCGGTAACGCTAATTACGCCATGGCCGCCAGCCAGCATAAAGGCGCGGCTAGTGGCATCATCACCGGACAGCAATGCAAAGCCAGGTTGTACCTGTGCTTGCAAATCCGCTAAGCGTACCAAGTCACCCGTGGCCTCTTTGATACCCACTATGTTGTTAAGTTCACTCAGAACTGCAACAGTTTGCGGTTTCATGTCCACGGCGGTACGGCCGGGAACATTGTATAGAACGATGGGCTTATCTGTCGCCTTGGCTACCGCTTTAAAATGGGCGATCAGCCCCTGCTGAGTCGGCTTGTTATAAGCCGGGGTGGCGGTAAGGAAGCCATCAATAGGCAAGGCATCCAGCGCTTCGGTGAGCGCCACTACCTTATGGGTGGCGCTGCCGCCATTACCGGCGATAACATGAATACGCCCGTTGGCCGCTTCACAGACGGCTTTAACCACTGCCAGGTGCTCATCGGTTTCCAGCGTCGCTGATTCCCCGGTGGTCCCAACGGCAACAATGCCTTGCGTTCCCTGCTCTATATGCCATTTAACCAGGGACTTAAGGGCATCAAAATCCACTGCGCCTTCAATGGTCATTGGCGTGACCAGAGCGACGATGCTACCGCTGAACATGTTATGCTCCTGTTTTCTCGTTGGCTTGGTATGGTACTTTTGCCGATTACGCAACACAAGCCAGCTGTTAACGCTTTGAAAGGACAATGAATGAGCCAATTTCTGGTGGTTACCGCTGTCGGTGAAGACAGGCCAGGCATCGTCAACGAACTGGTCAAGACGGCCAGTCAATGCAACTGCAATATTGTTGACAGTCGCATGGCTATATTAGGTAACGAATTTTCTCTTATCCTACTGGTTAGCGGTGACTGGAATGCTGTGGCTCGCCTGGAAAGCCAATTGCCAGTGATGGCAAGAGACCATAACCTGCTAACCATGATGAAGCGCACCGGTCAGCACCAAGCCAAGCAGTATGCCCACCGTTTGGAGCTGGTTGCCATCACCCACGACAGGCCTGGCGTTATTTCCCAGCTCACCCAATTTATGGCCGAACAACAAGTGGATATTTCGTCATTGTCTACCAGCACTGTGGGTGAACAATTACACATGACGGTGCGTATCAACTTGCCAGACGGCGCCAAATTGGCCGACTTTGAGTCATCGCTGGCGCCATTGTGTCAGAACGCAGAGTTGGACATCCAGCTTTCTCACCTGACCCCTTTGACTGAAATTCGCCACAAGGAGTGATGATGTCTATCAATCCCCTAAGCGCGGGTGATAAAGCACCCGACTTTACCCTGGCCGACCAAGACGGCAACAGTGTCAAACTCAGTGATTTTTCAGGCCAGCAAGTGCTGGTGTATTTCTACCCCAAAGCCAGCACCCCTGGCTGCACAGTACAAGCTTGTGGCCTAAGAGATACCTTAGGTGAGCTCAACGCCAAAGGCGTAACGGTGCTGGGTATTAGCCCCGACCCGGTAAAAAGACTAAAAAACTTTGAACAAAAACAAAGTCTCAATTTCAAATTGCTGTCGGATGAAGACCATCAGGTAGCGGAAGCCTTTGGTGTCTGGGGCCTGAAAAAATTCATGGGTCGCGAATTCGACGGTATTCACCGCCTAAGCTTTCTAGTGGGGCCCGATGGCAAGGTCCGCCACCGTTTCGACAAGTTCAAAACCAGTGATCACCATCAAGTGGTGCTCGACTGGCTTGCTGAAAACGGTTAATAAAAAAGGTGCCGATGGCACCTTTTTTATTGGGCGTTGCCTGGGGCAAATAGATTTTTGGCAAAATTTGCCAGGAGCGACTTACCGGGCGTCACCCGTCGCCCCTAGGAGAAAAGATGAAAGTGCTTCTTGTTGCGGCCGTTTTAGCCGCCAGTACCTTGCCTGCTCACGCTTATGATCTCAGTAAACTAGCCAGTTCCCAGACGCAGCAGGGCGATTTAATTTCTTCTTTGGTTTCACAACTCGGGGTCTCTAAAGATCAGGCAACCGGTGGCGCAGGCGCCATCATGGCACTGGCGAAAGAGAAAATGAGCACCGTTGATTTTTCTAAACTCAGCGGCATTATTCCCAATATGTCTTCACTGCTGAGCGCCGCCCCTTCGGCCTCTCAAGTTGACTCCGACCAGCAAGACGGCGGCACTTCCAGCCTGTTAGGTAAAGCCACTTCGATGCTGGGCGATAACGACGGCATTGAAGACCTGACCGGCGATTTTGAGTCGCTAGGCATGGATTCCGACATGGTGCGCCGTTTTCTGCCAACGATTTTAAGCTACGTGCAAGCCAAAGGCGGCACTCAACTGATGCAAAGCCTTAAAAGCGCCTTACTGAGCCAATAAAAAAAGCCGCCCAGGGGCGGCTTTTCATTACCTTAATCAAGGGGGCCGAACTAGGCCCGCTTTTCTGATTCATCGTCACTGGCGTCCAAAAAGCCACCCGACTGGCGCTGCCAAAGCTGGGCATAAATACCGCCTTTAGCCAGCAGTTCCTCATGGGTGCCCACTTCCACCACCGCCCCTTTATCCATCACCACCAATTTGTCCATGGCGGCAATAGTGGATAGACGGTGGGCAATGGCAATCACCGTTTTACCCGCCATAAGCCGGTAGAGGTTTTCCTGAATAGCCGCTTCCACTTCGGAGTCGAGCGCTGAGGTTGCCTCATCCAAAATCAAAATCGGTGCATCTTTTAGCATGACCCTGGCAATGGCAATACGCTGGCGCTGACCGCCGGAAAGCTTCACGCCGCGCTCACCCACATGGGCATCAAAGCCGGTGCGGCCCTGAGCGTCAGTTAGGTCAGCAATAAAGGTGTCGGTTTCGGCCTTGTGGGCAGCGTCTATCATCATTTGCTCGGTAGCATCCGGGCGACCATAGAGGATGTTGTCACGCACTGAACGGTGCAGCAGTGAGGTGTCTTGGGTCACCATACCAATCGCAGCGCGCAGGCTGTCTTGCGTCACCGCACTGATGTCTTGGCCATCAATAGTAATGCGGCCACTTTCCAGGTCATAAAAGCGCAGCAACAAATTCACCAGTGTCGACTTACCTGCGCCAGAGCGGCCAATTAGCCCAACCTTTTCACCGGCTTTAATGCTGAGGTTAAGTTTGTCAATCACGCCACTTTGCTTGCCGTAGTGAAAACCGATGTCTTCAAAACGAATGCCACCGTCGGTGACGGCCAATGGTTTAGCATCGGCTTTGTCTTCCACCAACCTTGGCACTGAAATAGAACTAATACCGTCTTGTACTGTGCCAATGTTTTCAAAAAGCGCCGAGACTTCCCACATGATCCATTGTGACATCCCCCAAAGACGCAGCACCAAGCTAAGGGCAATCGCCACAGCGCCAACCGACACCATGGCTTGCAGCCATAGCCAAAGGGCTACGGTTGCCACCGCACAAAGCAGCAACACATTGAGGATATAAAGGCTGATATTTAAACGCGTGACCAAACGCATCTGGCTATAAACCGTTTTCACAAAGCCACGCATGCCCTCCTCGGCGTAGTCAGCTTCGCGCCGGGCATGGGAAAACAACTTAACGGTTTGAATATTGGTATAGCTGTCAACAATACGCCCGGTCATCACTGAACGCGCATCGGCTTGGATGGCAGACACCTTGGACAGTCTTGGCACGAAATAACGCAGCATAAAGACATAACACAGCAGCCACACCGCCAAGGGTAACGCTAAACGCCAATCCGAGGTTGCCACTATGACCACCGCGCCAAGAAAATACACCACCACGTAATTGAGCACGTCCAACAGCTTCATCACGCACTCGCGCACCGCAAGCGACGTTTGCATTACCTTAGTGGCAACTCTACCGGCGAATTCGTCTTGGTAATAAGTCAGTGACTGGCGCAGTAAATAGCGATGCACCAGCCAACGGACCCGCATCGGGAAATTACCCATCAGGGTTTGGTAATTCACCATGGCATGGAGCGCCACCAGCACCGGCATTACCACCACTACCAGCCCCGCTATAGCGGCTAACTTGAGGCCTTCGTCTTTCAAAAAGGTCTCGCGGTTCTGGGCCGACAACCAGTCGACGATATGGCCCATAAAACCCACCAGCCAGACTTCAGAGATGGCCACTAGCGCGGTCATTAGCGCAACCAGCGCTAAAAAGCGCCAGGCCCCTTTGGTAAAGTACAGACAAAACGCCACCAAGGTTTGAGGTGGCATCTGTGGTTCGTCTTTTGGCAATGGGTTTAGGCGTTTTTCAAACCAGCCAAACATACAACCTCATAACAGCAAATAAACTGGCGCCAAGGATACACTGTCAAACTGGCAGGGGCGATCTTTGCCGCCGCAACAACCTTGTCAGCAAATTTGCATAATGGGCAGTGCATCCGCCTTGCCCTTGCGATATAACCAAGCCACTGCCCGCAGCCAGGAAGGATGAAATGATTGATTTTCGCAGCGACACCGTAACCCAACCCAGCGAAGAAATGCGCTTGGCCATGGCACAAGCGCCGGTTGGCGACGATGTCTATGGTGATGACCCCACCGTCAATGCCTTAGAAGCTTTTGCCTGTGATCGCCTAGGGTTTGAAGCTGCACTTTTTACCAGTTCAGGCACCCAAGCAAACTTACTGGCACTGATGAGCCACTGTGAGCGCGGCCAGGAATACATTTGTGGCCAACAGGCCCATAACTACAAGTACGAGGCGGGTGGCGCTGCGGTGTTAGGCAGCGTGCAGCCTCAACCGATAACCAATGCCATCGACGGCTCTTTACCGTTAGATGCCATCGAAGCGGCCATTAAAGCCGACGATTTTCATTTTGCCCAAACCCGTTTGCTATCCCTTGAAAATACCATTGGCGGCCGGGTATTGAGCCTGGATTATCAGGCGCAGGCCTCAGCACTTTGTAAGGCCCGCGGCCTGAAATTACACCTTGATGGCGCCCGCATTTTTAATGCTGCCGTGGCTAGCGGCGTCGATGTACGCGCCATTACTCAGCATTACGACTCAGTCAGCGTTTGCTTGTCGAAAGGGTTAGGCGCACCTATTGGCTCACTACTCATGGGCGATAAAGCCTTTATCGCTAAAGCCAGACGTCTTCGAAAAATGGTCGGTGGCGGCATGCGCCAAGCCGGCATTATTGCCGCAGCCGCTCACATTGCCTTGGATAAAATGCCCGCCCGTTTGCAAGAAGACCACGACAATGCCCACCTGCTTGCAGAACTGCTACAACCGGTTTCTGCCTTAGCGATAACCGAAACCCCCACCAACATTGTTTATGCCCAATGTAGCCGCGGCTTAGCCAGCGAGCTTAAAACCTTCCTGCAAGGTAAAGGCATTTTGATTAACGCCGGCAACCCCATTCGCTTTGTAACGCACTTAGGGGTGACAAGCAGTGAAGTAAAAGCGCTAGCCACCGCCATCACGGATTTTTACCGGTGTCATTAACGGTTAGAAACTACAGCCCATGTGACGCTAAAACCTTAGCGTCACTGTTCTACGACAGTGTCCACCTTTCGGCATTGGGGCCTTATACCCGCCACCAACTCAATGCCTGGGCTCCCCGCCCTATCGATTTCGATTTATGGCAGCTGCGCCTCGATCTGCTGCACCCTTTTGTTGCCGAACAAGACGGCAACGTAGTCGGCTTTATGAGCTTATCTCCCACCGGCGAGATTGGACTTGCCTATACTCATCCTGACCACCAGCGTTGTGGAGTTGCCCAAGCCATTTATAGCCAACTTGAAACCGTTGCCCGCCGTCAGGGATTAAAGCTGCTGACTGTCGATGCGTCCAAGCTGGCTAAACCGTTTTTTCTCAAGCAAGGGTTCCGCACGCTATCGAAAAATCAGGTACAGAGAATGGGTGAAGTTCTGGAAAATTGGTCAATGGATAAACACCTAGATTAATTTGGGTGTTTTTTGCACAAAAAACTTCCATTTCTTTTTTCTTTACATATTATTCACATCCCATTTTCGGTATCTGCATTACTGACGAGGAGGTAGCAATGTCTAACAAGCAATCTCTTATGGCTGCCAGGCTGGTACAGGCAAACAGCCTGATGCTGGGTGTTATGGGTATCGGCTTTTTATTTAGCCTTTACCTGGCCAGCTGGTATGGAATGTGGAATCAAGGACTGATCATTGGTTTTATTCTGCTGATTTTGGCCGCTGCAGTTCGGCTAACTTTGGCCAGCAGTCTGTTAAGTGGGCCTTTAATGGCTGCCTTACAAATGGCGATGGTGGCACTGCAAATTCATTTAGCGCACGGCATGATTGAAATCCATTTTGGGGTTTTTGTGATGCTGGCTATTTTGGCGGTCTATCGTCAGATTTGGACCCTCATCAGTGGTGCCGGCACCATTGCCGTTCATCATTTCTTATTTTGTTACCTGCAAATGTCCGGTTACCCGGTGTGGTTATTCAGAAGCATGGAAGACCATTGGTTTGTGGTGAGCATTCACGCTGCCTATGTCGTTGTTGAAACCGGCGTGCTCATCACCGTTGCCCTGCAATCACGGCAAGAGCATATTCAGGGCGATCTGTTAACCGAAACCAGCCAAGCCATGACCGGTACCAATGGCGTCATTAACCTCGATGTGAAAGTGCCGCCACTGACTGCGGTGCTGACACGCTTTAATGAATTTTTAACCTCACTGGTTGGCCTTGGCTATTCCTTGCGCCGCGAAAAAGAAGCCTTGGGAGTTCTGAATAAAGACTTGTTACGGCAAACCGAATCCATCAGTGACGACAGCGAAGTAAGTAGCAAAGTGCTTCATGAACTGGCATCAGCCATTGAGCAAATGTCTGCCTCCGCCAACGAAGTTGCCGGCAGCGCCGAGCAAGCCCAGCACTTTGTTTCAGAAGCCGTTGACCAGCAACATCAAGCCAAATCGGCCACCGAAGTGTCAGCCAATGCCAGCATTGAAATGCGCCAGCAAATTGGCGAAACCGCAGAGCTGTTAGGCGATGTAAACCAGGCCAGTAATGCTATCAGTAAGGTATTAGATGTGATTGCCGAGATAGCCGACAAAACCAACTTACTGGCACTTAACGCCGCCATCGAAGCGGCGCGGGCCGGTGATTCGGGCCGAGGTTTTGCGGTTGTTGCTGATGAAGTCAGGGCCTTAGCTGCACAAACACAAAAATCTACCGGGGAAATTGGCGACTTTATCAACCGTTTGCAACGCAAAGTAGCCTCTGCAGTCGGTGCCATGAAGACCTGTGAAGACAGGGCCAATAGCAGCGCCGAAGCCGCTGAAGCGGTTGCCGAACGCATTGCTCAAAGCCAGAACACGTTGGATTTGGGCAGTAATCACATCACCCAAGTTGCCGCCGCCACTCAGCAGCAACACCAAGTGGCCAGAGAGATGGCGAAGTCAGCTTCCGAGATGCGTACCCGCCAGCAGCAAATTCTGGCAGCAATACAGCAGCTGGAAGAACTCACCCTTCGTATCAATCGCCAAGAACAAAGTATGGACAAGCAGCTGGGGATGCTCTATTTGCCCGTTGCTAGCTAATAAAAAAGGCCGCTTAGCGGCCTTTTTTATTTAAGCGTTAGCTGTCTCTTCAGGCTCATCGGCAATGGGCCAGGCATTGAGTACCGCCTTGACTAACGTCGCCAAAGGAATGGCAAAGAAGACGCCCCAAAACCCCCAAATACCGCCAAAAAACAGCACCGCCAGAATAATAAAAATGGGGTGTAAATTTACCGCTTCCGAGAAAAGAATAGGTACCAATACGTTGCCATCAAGGGCTTGGATAACACCGTAAGCAACCATCAAGTAAACAAAGGTACTATCAAGCCCCCATTGGAAAGCCGCCACGAGTGCCACCGGAATAGTAACCACCACCGCGCCGATGTAAGGAATAAGTACCGACAAGCCAACACCTAGGCCAAGCAGCACCGAGTAACGCAGCCCAAAAATGGCAAACGTAATGTAGCTGGCCACCCCAACCACGATAATTTCAAGCACCTTGCCGCGAATGTAATTGACGATTTGCACGTTCATTTCATGCCAAACCTGCTGCGCTAACTTGCGGTTTCTTGGCATAAAACGCTGCAAACCGGCAATGAGGCTCTGCTTGTCTTTTAACAAAAAGAACATCAGCAGTGGCACCAAAATCAGGTAAATCAATATTGCCACCACATTGCCCAAGGACCCCACGGTAAAACCCAGGGCTGTTTGCGCCCAATTGAGCATGGTTTTTTGCGATTCATCGACCAGGGTTTGCACCTGCTGAGGGTGCACCAGGCTGGGATAGCGGTTGGGTAGTTCGAGTACAAAATGCCGGACATGGTCAAGCATGTTGGGCATTTCTTTAACTAAATTAGATGTTTGCGTCCAAAGTGTTGGCACGAGAAACAGCATGACCAACAAACAAAGACCAATAAAGAGCAGCATCACCACTATGGTGGCCAAGGTGCGGCTCATTTTAAAGTCCACTAATTTTTGAACGGGCCATTCCAATAAGTAGGCAAGTACTAGTGCCACCAGCAGCGGCGCCATAACATTACCCAGCATATAAATAGCCAAGAAGCCAAACACCAACAGCAGGAACAAGGTGATGGCATTAGGGTCAGAAAATCGGCGGCGAAACCAATCAAGGACTAAGGATTTCACAGCATCTCCTGAAAAATGAACTCAACGGTTAAGCTTGGCATGGCTTGGTTGAGGGAAACATGAAAAAAACAGCGGGGAAACATACCACCAACAACGCGACACCGCGACGGGCGGTCAACCTATTCCTGTCACCGTTTATCGCGCCGCCCGGGCAGTTTGAATTGCTGCCATTATGCGTTTAGTAACGGCAGGAAACAAACAGGACTTTTTGTGGTCCAGTTGGTATGTTGTGTAGGCCCGCCATAGCGAGTCAAATGAATGAAGCATAAAGGAATCATCGCCGCTCTTGTTAGCCTGAGCTTGTTCGGCCCTATGGCCAGTCAAGCAGGTCAATATGATCAATACGATCTGCCCGAAATTGGCACAGCAGGTCTTGCGGCACTGAGTTTAGAAAAGGAAGAGCTGCTGGGGGAACTTTACACCTATCAGCTACGCGCCCAAGCCCCCATGGTGCACGACCCCTTAGTGACCGAATATATTGAAGCGCTGGGCCACCGGCTGGTGTCTCACGCTTACGGCGTTAACTATCCCTTTGATTTTACTGTTATCAGAGCGGATGAATTAAACGCTTTTGCCTATTTTGGCGGCCATGTGGCGCTGTTTACCAAAATCATTACCGAGGCTGACGACCAGGATGAACTCGCAGCGGTAATGTCCCACGAAATCTCCCACGTTACCCAGCGCCACCTTGCGCGCAAAATGGAACACAGTGAAAAGAGTATGCCACTGACAATCGCCAGTATTGTCGGCTCTATTTTAGTGGGCATAGCCAACCCCGAATTGGGTATGGCGGGCCTTTCGGCATCCATGGCGGCCAGCCAGCAATTTAACATCAACTACACCCGTGCCAATGAAGCTGAAGCCGACCGTGTGGGCTTTGGGGTGCTTTATCGCTCCGGGTTTGACCCTACCGCCATGGCCGATTTTTTTGAAAAGCTGATGGTGCAATACCGTTACGTCAGCCAGCCCCCGGCCTTTTTGCAGGACCACCCCTTGTCACAAACCCGGGTCAGCCAAGCGCGGGCCAGGGCAATGCAGCTGCCACCAGTGCAGCGCAAACCGTCGTTAGACTTTGAGCTGGTAAAAATGCTGCTTCGAACCCAATACGAAGAGTCTCCAGACAAAGTCAAACCGCAACTCGAATATGAACTCAAGCACCACCAGTATGTATTTGAGCAGGCGGTACACTACGGCTTAGGCCAAGTTGCTCTGATGCAAGATGATTACCAAACGGCTCTAGACATTGCTGAAAAGCTGATAAAAGCACACCCGAACAGCCTCTATTACAAAGTCTTAAAGGTTGATGCCCTCAACGGTTTGAACAGGGGCACTGAAGCGGCCAAGTATTTGGCGCCTGAAGCGGGCATTCGCCCCAATAGCCCGGTAGTTGCGCTCAATTTAGCCAATGCCTGGGTTCATGCCAAAAACGGTGAAGAGGCCATTAAAGTGCTCGAGCCGTACCTTTATGTGCACAAAAATGACCCCTTAGCCATGGATTTGATGATCCAGGCCCAGCAGCTGGTGAAAAACACTGGCGAGCGCGAAGAATGGCAAGCAGAAAAAATGGCTTACTATGGCGCCTTTAACATGGCCATTAATCATTTCAACAAGGCTTACCAAGACCTGAGCGACAATGTCATTGAGCAGCGCCGTATCGAAGGGCGCATCGCCCAACTTCGTGCCAAAGAAGCGCGTTTTAAAGCCTTGCAAAATGGCCGATAGCAATAGCAGCAGGCCCATTAACGGGCCTGTTTACCAAGGAGTTTTCATGCAGCTTTACCATAACCCCCGATGTTCTAAGTCGCGCCAGACCCTGGCGCTACTGGAAGAAAACGGCCAGTCTCCAGAGATAGTCTTGTACTTGGAAGAAACCCCCGATGCCAACGCCATTAAGGCGCTTATTAAAAAGCTCGGTTTTGACTCTGCTCGCCAATTGATGCGCACCAAAGAAGAGGTTTACAAGACGTTGGAGCTGGCTAAGGTCACCGATGAAGGCGAACTCATTGCGGCTATGGCCAAGTACCCCAAACTCATTGAGCGCCCTATTTTGGTCAATGGTGACAAAGCGCGCCTAGGCCGCCCGCCAGAGCAGGTATTGGAGATCCTATGACCGCCGTTCTGGTGCTCTACTACAGCAAAACCGGAGCAACCAGGCAGATGGCAAGACTGATTGCCAGAGGAGTAGAGGAAACCGGTGCCGAGAGCTGGCTGCGTACCATCATTGATGGCGAGGACGACCCCAAAGTCACGGAGCAGGAGTTGACGCAAGCCTGCGCACTGGCGCTGGGCAGCCCCACCCGCTTTGGCGGCATGGCCGCGCCAATGAAAGCGTTTTGGGATGAAACCGCCCCGCAGTGGCTGGCTGGCAGCTTAGTGGACAAACCGGCTTGTGTCTTTACCTCTGCCGCCAGTTTGCACGGCGGCCACGAAAGCACCTTATTGGCGATGATGGTGCCATTGCTGCATCACGGCATGATGTTGCTTGGTTTGCCCTACACCGAACCTGCGCTTCACAGCACCCAAACCGGCGGTACGCCTTATGGCCCCAGCCACTGGGCAGAACACCAAACAATAAGCAGTGATGAAAAGGCGTTATGCCTTGCCATGGGCCGCCGGCTTGGCCATATCGCCCAAGCATTGGCCAAATAATCAGAGACTAAAAAGGCCCGCAACTGCGGGCCTTTTATAATTCCAGGGTCTGCTTCACAAATGGAATGGTGAGCTTTCGCTGCGCAGCAATGGAGGCCGTATCCAGGGCATCTAGCGCTTCAAACAAAGAGCGCATATCGCGAGACAAGCGGTTGAGTAAAAAGCGCCCCACATCGTCAGGCAACATAAAACCACGCAATCCGGCCCGCAATTGCAGGGCGGCTAACTTGCCCTCATCGTCCAACGGTTGCAGTTGGTAAGTCACCCCCCAGTCTAACCGGGAAATGAGGTCAGGCAGCACCAAGCCAAGCTGCTGCGGCGGCGCCTCGGCGGTAATGATCAGATGCGCTCCATCCCGGGTCTCAAGGGTGCGGTTGTATAAGTCAAACACCTGCCGCTCCCAGGCATCGTCACCGGCAATGGCGCCAACATCGTCAATACACACCAATGCCAGTTTTTCCATGCCTTCCAGCATGGCTGGTGCCATTTGCTCACGGGATTTTAATGGCAGGTAAGCGGCAGCCGCCCCACGTTCGGAGGCTAGCGCGCAGGCTGAGTGCAATAAATGGCTGCGGCCACTCATGCCCTTGCCCCACAGATAAAGTACGCGCTTTCCTTCTGCCCTGGCCGCACCTTTAACGGCGGCTACGACCTGGGCATTGTCGCCGGGGTAGAAACTGACGAAGGTTTCGTCATCTGGCAGTTGTACGGCAAGAGGTAGCTGCAAAACCTGTCCTTAGCGATCGACATACTGATATTGCGGCACGCTGGTCGGGCTACCAATAGCACCATCTGGCTGAGCGGCAAAATGATGGCTAAGGCTCAACGCCTGCGCCAATTGTGTTTGGTCACCCCGCAGCTGCAGGCTAAAGGTAACGGCACCTTGCTGCACGCCAACAATTTCGGCGTCAGCTACTACCGGCAGCTTTTGTAATTCGTCTAAGGCTTTTAAATAGTCGGCCGCACTACTGACACCGGTTAAGGTAAGCTGGTTACGTTGCTCGGCCAGTTGGCCTTTAACCGCCAGGGTGCCCGACAACTTGTCAGCCACATCATCAACCAAGGCTTTAATCGCGTCAGCGGCATTGTCTGCTTGCACATCACCACTGAGATTTTGCACGCCATCGAGTTGCCATGACGCCTCAAAGCCCTGGCCACTGGGACTGACTCTGGCCATAACAAATTGCTCAGCATGGTAACGACTAGACGCATCGGCGATGGGCTCTTCAAATTTGCCCCAAACATCCAGTGCATCCAATTTGGTTTTGTCGTCTAAATCCCAAAGAGGCAGCATCACCGGCAGACCCCGCACCTTGCCTTCATCTGTGGCCGCTTTGGCCAGCTCAGGAAAGGAAGAGTCGGCAACCACATCGCGCTGACCATCTTGCTGCACCGCCAGCCACAGTAATGTGGTTGGTCTTTCGCTGCCCCAAACACCAAAACCACGTTGCCAAATGGCCTGCTCTAATAAGTGCTGGTCAAAGGCGGCATAAAGCTCAAGGCCATCAGGCCCCTGCTCATAACGGTATGACAACAAATAAGGAGAGGGATTAGACAATAAGTCAGCAAGCTGGGGCGACGTGGCGGCACTGCTGGAACCGGTTACACGCACCAGCGTTTGTGCCATCGCATCTTTGAGTGCCGCATCACGGGCGGCATCGGTCTGGCTAGATATCGAAACTTGGCTACGGTACAACTCACTGACCGGTACCGCTAACACCTGACTACAAAAAAGTGCCAGACAAACAAAAACATAGGCTTTCATGGTGTTCTCCATGCCACATTGTGCCCGATCATAGGGGTAGCGCGGTTACGACTCAAGATGAAGGCGCTGTGGTGGGTAATATCCCGTTCAGCAAAAACATCTATCAAACCTGACCTGCCGCTACCTTTTATCAATATGGGGCTGTCCCATCACTAAAAAGTGGCACTGTCACCACGTTAGGCACTTATCAAGCACCCTACGCTTCCCGCATTGGTATTACCTTGTCGCTAGCGCCTTATTTGGTGCCAAAGATTTTATCACCTGCATCCCCCAACCCCGGGATGATATAGCCATTTTCATTAAGGCATTCATCGATAGCCGCAGTGTAGAGCTCTACATCAGGGTGTGCTTTTTCTAGGGCTTTAATGCCTTCTGGGGCGGCAACCAGCACCAATACCTTAAATTGCTTACAGCCGCGCGACTTTAATAAGTTCAAGGTTGCCACCATGGAACCGCCAGTTGCCAGCATCGGGTCAACAACCAGGGCAACGCGCTCGTCTAAATCGCCACAGAGCTTTTCAAAATACGGCACCGGTTCCAAGGTTTCTTCGTTGCGGTACATGCCAACAACCGATACCCGCGCCGAGGGAATAAGCTCCATAACACCGTCCATCATGCCAAGACCGGCACGCAGTATTGGCACTACCGTGACTTTTTTGCCTTTGATCTGTTCAATAGCAACCGGGCCGTTCCAACCGTCAATGGTAACGGTTTCCAGCTCAAAATCCTTTGTTGCTTCATAGGTCAGCAAACTCCCCACCTCGGAGGCTAATTCGCGAAAGCGCTTGGTGCTGACATCGGCGGCACGCATTAGCCCTAGCTTGTGCTTGACCAGGGGATGTTTGACTTCACAGATCTTCATAAGGCGCTTCCTTTTCATTTTGCTGGCTCAAAACCCATCGATTTTACCTTTACCTATAACAAGGAACAACGGAAAAAGCCGACAGGAAAACGTTTCAACTTAGGCTCGGCCCGGCTACAATACGCCCCGCCCAAAAACCCCCAACATCCCCTAGAGGAAGACGATGAGCGAAAAACGCACGTCCCTGTCCTATAAAGACGCCGGTGTAGACATTGATGCAGGTAACGCCCTGGTAGAACGGATCAAGGGAGTGGCTCGCCGTACCAGCCGCTCTGAAGTGATGGGAGGCCTGGGTGGTTTTGGTGCCCTGTGTCAAATTCCCGCTGGCTACCAAGAGCCCGTTTTGGTTGCCGGTACCGATGGTGTGGGTACCAAACTGCGTTTGGCACTGGATTGGAAACGCCATGATGGCGTTGGTGTCGACTTGGTTGCAATGTGCGTTAATGACCTCATTGTTCAAGGTGCTGAACCGCTGTTCTTCCTCGATTACTATGCTACTGGCAAGCTGGATGTCGACGTTGCCGCACAAGTGGTAACCGGTATCGGTAACGGCTGCGAACAATCAGGCTGCGCCCTGATTGGTGGCGAAACCGCCGAAATGCCCGGTATGTATGAAGGTGAAGATTACGACCTGGCAGGCTTTTGTGTCGGCGTAGTCGAAAAATCAAAAATCATCGATGGTTCCGGTGTTAATGAAGGTGACGCAATTATTGCGCTGCCCTCCTCCGGCCCCCATTCCAATGGCTATTCGTTGGTTCGTAAAATTATCGAAGTTGCCGGTGCAACGGCAGATACCGTTGTTGACGGCAAGCCGCTTAGCGACCTGCTGCTAGAACCTACCCGCATTTACGTGAAACCGGTGCTTGAGTTGCTTCGCAAAGTACGTGTTAAAGCGCTTTCTCACATTACCGGCGGCGGTTTTTGGGAAAACATTCCCCGCGTACTGCCACAAAATGCCAAAGCGGTAGTTAACGAAGCCTCTTGGCAATGGCCGGCGGTATTTAACTGGCTTAAAGAAGAAGGCAACGTTACCCGCGAAGAAATGTACCGCACCTTTAACTGCGGTGTCGGCATGGTGCTCGTGGTACCCCACTCGCAGTTAGAAGAAGCCCTGGCAGTGCTTAGTGAACAAGGTGAAAAACCTTGGCACATCGGTACCATTGCCAACCGCGCTGACGGCGATAAAGCGGTAGAGATCCATTGAAAAACATCGTTGTACTGATCTCAGGCAGCGGCAGTAACCTGCAGGCGATTATGGATGCTTGCAGCCAAGGTAGCATCAACGGCCGGGTCGTTGGTGTTATCTCAAATAAAGCCAATGCCTATGGGTTAACCCGCGCCGAAAACGCCGGCATTGCCACACGGGTGCTGAGCCACAAAGACTACGGCGACAGAGAAAGTTACGACGCTGCACTCGTTAGCGCTGTTAACGACTTTGCCGCCGACTTGGTGGTACTGGCGGGCTTTATGCGCATTCTGACCCCGGTCTTTGTCAGCGCTTTTGAAGGACGGCTACTGAATATTCACCCTTCATTGTTGCCAAAATATAAAGGCCTCCATACCCATCAGCGGGCATTGGACGCCGGTGATAAAGAACACGGTGTGTCAGTGCATTTTGTTACTGCCGAGCTTGATGGCGGCCCGGTGATAGCACAAGCGAAAGTGAGCATTGCAGACGGTGACGATGCCGACAGCCTGGCTGAAAAAATCCATCAGCAAGAGCATCAACTTTATCCACTGGTTTGCAGTTGGTTCGTTGACGGCAGATTGCAAATGGGCGAAGGTAAGGCTTGGCTTGATGGACAGGTTTTACCGGCATGTGGCTACGTAACACACTGATTAGCTTGACACTGGCAGCGACAGCTTCGCTGCCAGCTTTTGCTTCATCGGCGCTCACGCCCTACGAAGCAACCTATAAAATTATGCGTAAAGGTAAGGCCCTGGGTGTAGGCACACGTAGCCTGACGAAAGCAGGCGACCTCTACACCTTGCATAATGCCTCTGATTTGAGTTGGTTAATCTTCACCGACCAGCGTGAAGAAAGCTCTACCTTCCAGGTTGAAAACCAACATATCAATCCTGCCAGCTACGACTTTAAGCGCACCGGTACCGGGCCTGACGAGAAGGAAAAAATGACCTTCGATGGCAACACGGTAAAAAGTGATAAAAACAGCCTGACCTTAAAAGGCCCCGCTTACGACCCCCTTACCTATCAACAGCAACTGGCAATGGACTTAGCCGCTGGCAAAAAGGATGTCAGTTACGACATCGTCAAAGATTTAAAAATCAAACACTATCATTTCAAGGTGGTGGGCGAAGAGCGCATTACCACGCCATATGGCGCTGTTGATACATTGCGGGTTGAACGGGTGCGCGGTAAAAACTCCAGCCGCCATACCCTTTTTTGGCTAGCACCCAAACTGCACTACGCCTTGGTGCGACTGTGGCAGGCAAAAGACAACGTTGAACAAATGGAACTGGTGTTATCCGAGTATCACGATAAGGGCCAAACTACTTCGGCCCAGTAAGGAATAACTCCCCGAGTTTAAAAACCACGAACTGCCCTGGCGCCAGGGCAGTCCAGGCCTCGCCTGCAGTAAGGGGCCGAGTGGCAATCACAGAGACCACATCATCAGGTGTCGTAACCGCGCTAAAATCCACTTCCATGTCTTCGTCAATGAGCTTGGCCGCGCCAAAAGGGGCACGCCGGGTTAGCCAATGCAATTGGGTGCTGCAAAAGGCCATTAAATAGCGCCCATCGGTAAGCAACATATTGAACACGCCCAAGGCCTTCAGCTCAGTTGCCACCTTGGCAATAAAGCGCCACAACGTAGCCGGCTTTGCCGGTGGCCCGTCAGGAAAACGCTCTCGAATGCGATGCAGAATATGGCAAAACGCCAGTTCCGAATCAGTGCTACCCACCGGAATAGAGCTGCCCGTTTTCAGTTGCTGATAACCGCTTAATTGGCCGTTGTGGGCATAGGTCCAATTACGGCCCCACAGCTCGCGGGTAAAAGGGTGGGTGTTTTCAAGGCCGACACGCCCGCGGTTTGCCTGGCGAATATGCGAAACCACGCTGCAGCTTTTAATGGGATAGTCACGCAGAAAACCGGCAATGGGGGACTGGTGCGAGGGCTCGGGATCTTTAAACGTGCGGCAACCTTTACCTTCGTAAAAGGTAATACCCCAGCCGTCCTTGTGTGGCCCGGTTGCGCCACCCCGCCGAATAAGCCCAGAGAAACTAAAACAGATATCGGTGGGTACATTGGCACTCATCCCCAGTAGCTCGCACATCGCCTTGCTCTCTTTACTTTTATTAGGGCGAAAGCTTATCAAAATTGGCCCCTGACGCAGAGCCTTGATGATATTGCTGATACCAGGCTGCTAGCACCGTTGGGGGTTGGCGGCTGTATCGTGTCCAAACCAAGTCGCCCGATGCCAGCTGATAAAGGCTTAACTGCCAGCAATGCTGGCGCCCTAGCGGCTCTGAGGTATTGTTTGGCGCGGCCCAGGCCACCCACAGCGGCGTGGATTTCTGCTGATAAATATCATTGGGATCAGCTGCAAGGCATTGCGCGACCGGCTTAACCAACAGCACGTGGGTCACTGCCTGAGCTTGGAGCTCACGCATTTTAGTGATTGAATTTGGCCTTTGAGGGTCATGCCCGACAGCGGCGTGGCTTAGCGCATCAACACCTTGCTGACGAACAGCATCGCGCAACGCTGCCGACAACGCCGGGTCATTAACGCCTTGCCTTGATTGCACCTCAATTAACAGCCTTGGGGCTGGGGACTGTTGATTGCTAAGGCTGCCTTGCCCCCACAACATGGTCTTTTGAGTCGGCTCAGCACAGCCTGATAGCATCACTATCAGCGCCGACATCATCCAAAACCGCATACTAACATCCTGTTAATCAATAGCTTTCCTAAAAGAAACTATCTCAGTTGTAGCTAATGCAGCCAAGAGGAAATCTCTGTAAGCAAAGTAAGATAATGTCGCCACTCGTTAGGCATAAAAAAACCAGCCGCAGCTGGTTTTCTAGGCAAAGGGCAACATCAGGCCATTAATTTTTCGACCATTAAAATAATGGAGTGAATGACCTTGATATGAATTTCTTGAATACGGTCGGCATAACCAAAGTGCGGAACCCGCACCTCAACATCAGCCATACCCGCCAGCTTGCCGCCATCTTTACCCGTCAGCAGTATCACTTTCATGCCTTTGGCTTTCGCCGCTTCTGCGGCTTTAATGATGTTGCCAGAATTACCGGAGGTTGACAGGCCAAACAGCACGTCACCTTGTTGGCCGACGGCTTCAACATAGCGAGAAAAAACATATTCATAGCCATAGTCATTACCCACGCAGGATAAATGGCTTGGATCAGAAATCGCAATGGCGGGTAACCCGGCGCGGTTTTCACGGAAACGCCCCGTGAGTTCTTCCGCAAAATGCATGGCATCACAATGCGACCCACCGTTACCGCAGGAAAGCACTTTCCCGCCAGCTTTAAATTGGGTAGCCAGCAACTCGGCAGCAGCGGTTACTGCGGCTAGCTGAGTCTCATCCTGACTAAATTTGGCAAGCACTTCGGCAGCTTCAACTAACTGCTCTCGTACGATTTCTGTTAATTCCATCCTCTAACTTCCACTGTGGTCCCAAGGGGAAACCAGTATAACCAGCCATAATCAATAAATCCTTCTTGATTCACTGCCACGTATCCGTTAAAAAGTGGCTACAACACAGAGGTCAGACCTCTTAGCAGAGATAGTTACCCATAAGGAGGGAATCGTGTTGACTCTAATTTGGACGCTGGTGGTTCTCGGCGGTGCCTGGGCACTGGCCTACTACCGAGCATCGCTGATCACCTTCACGGTGTCGGTGTTTGCAGCATTAATCGTTGGCAGCTTTTTGGGGACAGCCTCTATCTGGCTGTGGCTGCTGGCGTTAATAATTTTGGTGCCGCTCAACGTCACTAGCATCCGTCATAACTACATCTCAGGTCCCTTCCTGAAGCTTTACCGCAAAATCATGCCGGAAATGTCCAGCACCGAACGCGAAGCCATTGAGGCTGGTACCACCTGGTGGGACGGCGAGCTGTTTCGTGGCAACCCTGACTGGAACAAACTTCACAGTTTTCCCAAGCCGCAATTGAGTGCCGAAGAACAAGCCTTTCTTGATGGCCCCGTTGAAGAACTGTGCCAAATGGTGTCTGACTGGGAAACCACCCACGAAAGAGCCGACCTGTCGCCAGAAGCCTGGGCCTTTATGAAAGAAAAAGGCTTCTTCGCGATGATCATCAAAAAAGAATACGGCGGCCTGGAGTTCTCTGCTTATTGCCAATCGTTGGTGCTGCAGCGCTTGACCGGCGTGTCCATGGTGCTGTCCTCTACCGTGGGTGTACCCAACTCCCTGGGCCCGGGTGAGCTGTTGCAACATTACGGCACTAAGGAACAAAAAGACTACTACCTGCCGCGCCTGGCCAAGGGCTTGGAAATTCCCTGCTTTGCGCTGACCAGCCCAGAAGCGGGCTCCGATGCCGGCGCCATTCCCGACTTCGGTGTGGTCTGCAAGGGTGAGTGGGAAGGCCAAGAAGTGCTGGGGATGAAAATCACCTGGAATAAACGCTATATCACCCTGGCCCCGGTAGCTACCGTGCTGGGCCTGGCTTTTAAACTGCGTGACCCTGATGGCCTTCTGGGCGGTGAAGAAGAGCTGGGCATTACCTGCGCTCTGATCCCAACCCACACGCCGGGCGTTGAAATCGGCCGTCGCCACTTCCCGCTGAACGTGCCATTCCAAAACGGCCCAACCCGCGGCAATGAAGTCTTTGTACCGCTCGATTACATCATCGGCGGCCCGAAAATGGCCGGCCAAGGCTGGCGCATGCTGGTGGAATGCCTGTCGGTTGGCCGTGGCATCACCCTGCCCTCTAATGCCACAGGCGGTTTAAAAACCCTGGCACTGGCCTCCGGTGCCTATGCCCGGGTGCGCCGTCAGTTCCGCTTGCCTATCGGCAAAATGGAAGGCATTCAAGAGCCGCTGGCTCGCCTCGGCGGTAATGCGTATTTGATGGGTGCGACCTGCGAACTAACCACCACCGGTCTCGACCTGGGCGAAAAGCCGTCAGTTATTACTGCTATCGTCAAGTACCACCTGACCGACCGCATGCAAAAAGGCATTATCGATGCCATGGACATTCACGGCGGCAAGGGCATTTGTATGGGCCCGGAAAACTACCTGGCTCGCGGCTATCAAGGCGCGCCGGTAGCCATTACCGTCGAAGGGGCAAATATTTTGACCCGTTCGATGATGATCTACGGTCAAGGTGCCATTCGCTGCCATCCTTATGTACTCGCTGAATTAGAAGCGGCAGCCATTGAAGACAAAAAACAGGCGTTGATGGCCTTCGATAAAGCCGTCTTTGGCCATATCGGTTTTGCGATGTCCAACTTCTTCCGTTCTTTCTGGTTGGGGCTTACCGGTGCCCACTTTAGTGCCGCTCCATTTAAAGACGAAACCAAACGCTACTATCAGCAGATGAACCGCTTCTCTGCCAACCTGGCACTATTGTCTGATGTGGCGATGGGAGTTTTAGGTGGTGAACTTAAGCGCCGTGAACGGGTATCTGCTCGTTTGGGCGACTTGTTGTCACAAATGTACTTGGCCTCAGCGGCACTCAAACACTTTAATGATGAGGGCCGCCGCCGCGAAGAGTTACCGCTGCTGAAATGGGGCGTGGAAGACGCCTTATACAAGCTGCAAGACAGTCTGGATGAACTGCTGCGCAACTTCCCCAACAAATGGGTAGGCCGGGTACTGCGGTTGGTCATTATGCCTTGGGGCCCTGCGGTTAGCCGCCCTGGCGACAAGCTCGATTATAAAGTTGCCACCTTCTTACAAACCCCGTCAGATGCCCGTAGCCGCTTGGGTAGCAGCCAGCACCTTACCCGCGTTGAAAACAATGCGGTGGGGATGTTGGAACAAACCTTGGAAGACATTCTGGCGGTAGAGCCACTGTTTGACAAAGTCGCTAAGGCTACTGACCGCAAGCGCCTGTTCTGGCGTTTGGATAAAGTGGCAGAAGAAGGTTTGGCGTTGGGTCTTATCAGCGATGAAGAAGCACAATTATTGCGCCGGGCAGAGCAAGGTCGCCTACGCGCCATTAATGTCGATGATTTCGACCCGCTTTATTTGGCCGCCGATAAAGACATGGTTAAAAAAGAAAAAAAGGCATCAGGTAAAGCAGCCTGATATTTAACTCGATAAAACCTGAGTTTTAGTACCGAATAAAACCCTGCATTTAGCGGGGTTTTCTTTTTTTAATTCTATAAATTTAATCAACGCCACCTTTTTTCATTAAAAGCTTTCCAAAGATGTTTTTTTAACGGCAGAATAATCAAAAAAACCGCCAGGCTGCGCCCGGCTTAATAATAAGCTTTTGGAGATAGATTCAATGAGAAAAGCCGCCCTGGCCTTTTTGGCTTTCAGCGCCCTGCCTGCTTTTGCTGACGAGTGTGCCACGACCCTTGAGGCAACCGATGCCATGCAGTTTAATAAAACGGTGATAGCAGTGCCTGCCAGCTGCAAACGTTTTGATGTCACCCTTAAACATGTTGGCAAGATGCCTAAAAACACCATGGGCCACAACTGGGTTTTAAGTAAAACCGATGACTATCAAGCCCTGGCGATGGCTGGCGCGCAAGCAGGCCTTGCCAACAATTACCTGCCGAAAGACGATGCCAGAGTACTGGCCTTCACACCCATCATTGGTGGTGGCGAGCAAACACAGGTGAGTGTTGATATGAGCAAATTAACCAAACAAGGTGATTACACCTTCTTTTGTTCATTCCCGGGGCATTTTGCCTTGATGCATGGCAAATTCGTCATCAACTAAGCCTACTTCCCGATAAAAATAAACCCGGTCTGTACCGGGTTTATTTTTATCAATTACCGCTAATGATCTACAGCAGGCAATCGGATACGCTAATAGACAGCGAAAACTGACAAGGACACAGGTAGCAGATGTTCAAATGGCTCTGGCGACTGTTACTACTTAGTCTTTTTAGCTCCGTCTTGGTCAGTAGCTTACTTTTTCTGGCGCTTTATCAAACTTATCAACGCCTGGGTAGCGAAGTGCCCGTTGCTTGGGTGCAATTTCAAAAGCTCGCTCCCGAACAGTTTCAGCTGCAACTGACCACGCCCCATGACTGTATTGCCCGGCAATTTCCGTTGCGTGGCGATGACTGGCGCCTAGATGCACGTTTTATTAAATGGCCCAATTGGTTAACGGTATTAGGCTTTGAGCCACAATACCGTTTGGAACGCATTGAGGGCCGCTTTCGCGACATCGATAAGGAAAACAGTGTACCGCACCACGCCTACGCCTTATCCCCCAAGACTTGGGTAAAACCGGCTTGGCTGGATAAACTGACGTTTCTCATCGACACTGATTACGGCTCATCGGTGTATGCACCGATGGATGCCAACAAGGGTTACGTAGTCTATCGTAGTCACAGTGGTCTTTTTGTGCGCCAGGCTAAAGCAGCGACAACACAAAAATCTCCCCTTTCATGCCAGTCTTCTCGGTCAGTTTTAGGCCCGCTGGCACTGTGGATGGACCGGCAATTCCAAACCCTGTTCCAAGGGTAGTGTTAACAGAATCTAATACGACAAAGCGCTTTGCTTATGATCTTGAAAAGAAAGCAAGTGTTCTTTGTTCCCGACCACGAAACGGACTGTAACAGCAAATTTGGAATGAACGTTCATTCGTTCTGATATGATGCCAGTTCTAAAAATACCGCGTTCCTGTACGAACCGTCATTTTGAAACAGAGGTTTTTTGTCATGCGACAACATAAAAGTGCCATATTGGCCCTGGCCATTGCTGCGGCCTTAGTGGGATGCAGCCCAGCCGACAAGGGTGCACAGGGACAGCAACAGCGCCCCCCACAGGAAGTCGGTATCATGACGGTCCAGTCACAGCCGCTTACCCTTACCACTGAATTGCCAGGGCGCGTTAATGCCTATCTGGAAGCACAGATCCGGCCTCAAGTCAGCGGGGTTATTTTAAAACGCCTGTTCACTGAAGGCGGCACCGTAGAAAAAGGCCAGTCCCTCTACCAGATTGACCCGGCTCCTTACCAAGCCGCACTGGCCAGCGCAGAGGCGGCCGTTGCCAAAGCCAAAGCTGATGCCCGTTCTAGCGAACTGACCTATAAGCGCTATCAGAAACTGGTGAAAACCAACTATGTTAGCCAACAAGATTTGGACCAAGCTGAAGCCACTTATAAGCAGGCTGAGGCCGGTATCAAGTCTGCCCAAGCTCAGGTTAAAACCGCTGAAATCAATCTTAACTATACCGATGTAAAATCGCCCATTGCTGGCCGTATCGGTATTTCCTCTGTGACGCCGGGCGCGCTGGTGACTGCCAATCAGTCTCAGGAAATGGTTCGGGTTCAGCAACTTGACCCTATCTACGTCGATTTAACCGAGTCCAGTACAGCCCTGCAGTTATTAAAAGCCAAGATGGCTAATGGCAGCATCAAGCCTGCCCAGGCGGCTGTGGTAACACTGGAGCTGGAAGACGGCACCACTTACCCGGTTAAAGGCAAAATTGAGTACTCCGAAGTTTATGTCGATAAAGACAGCGGCACCGTAACCCTGCGCGCCGTATTCCCCAACAAAGACGGCGTATTGCTGCCAGGTATGTATGCCCGCGCCAATGTGGTGACCGGCGTTGACGAAAATGCGGTATTAGTGCCGCAGTCAGCAGTGATGCGCGACCCGAAAGGGAACGCTTATGTCTATATCGTTGACAGCAGCAACAAGGTTGAAAAACGCACCGTCACTACCGGTAATGTTGTCGACAACAAATGGCAGGTAACCAGCGGCCTTAAGCCTGGCGATAAAGTTATTCTCAATGGCTTGCAGAAAGTTCAGCCTGGCGTTGCCGTCACCGCCAAAGCAGCCGCTGAACAGAAGTAAGGGGAGCATTCATGCCACGTTTTTTCATTGATCGCCCCATCTTCGCATGGGTGATCGCGATACTCATTATGCTGGCTGGGGTGATAGCGATTTATCGCTTGCCTATCGCCCAATATCCCAGCATTGCACCACCGACGGTGACTATAAGTGCCACCTACCCTGGTGCTTCTGCGGAAACCCTTGCAAATTCAGTAACCCAGGTTATTGAGCAGCAAATGAATGGTATTGACGGCCTGACGTACATGTCGTCAAAAAGCTATTCCAATGGCATGGCCACCATTACCCTGACCTTTATTCAGGGCACTAACCCGGATATTGCGCAGGTTCAGGTGCAGAACAAACTGCAACTGGCCACACCGCTATTACCCGAAGCCGTGCAACGCCAAGGGATCACCGTTACCAAGTCAGTACGTAACTTCCTGATGGTTTATGCCTTCTACTCGGCAGACGGCTCAATGGATAAGTACGACTTAGCCGACTACATCAACTCCCATGTCAAAGACCCGCTTAGCCGGGTTCAAGGCGTTGGGGAATTGCAGGTATTCGGTTCGCAATATGCGATGCGTATTTGGCTTGACCCATACAAGCTGAAAAAATTTAACGTTACCCCTGACGACGTTAGCTCCGCTATTGAAGCGCAGAACGCTCAGGTTACCGCAGGCCAAATTGGTGGTACGCCTTCCGTTGAAGGCCAAGAGCTGAACGCTACCGTCAATCTACAAAGCCGCCTGCAAACACCGCAGCAGTTCCGTAATATCTTGCTCAGAACCACGTCGCAAGGCGCCAACGTTTACCTCAAAGACGTTGCCAAAGTCGAAATGGGGGCTGAAAACTACAACTTCACCTCAACCTTTAATGGCCATGCCGCAACCGGTATCGGTATTCGCTTAGCCAGTGGCGCTAACGCCCTGGATACAGCGAAAAACGTTGAAGCGAAGATTAAGGAAATGTCCAAGTTCTTCCCTGCCGGGATGAAAGCGGTTGTTCCTTACGACAGTACGCCTTT
The DNA here is from genome assembly GCF_003367375.1 of Gallaecimonas mangrovi. Classification (GTDB taxonomy): domain Bacteria; phylum Pseudomonadota; class Gammaproteobacteria; order Enterobacterales; family Gallaecimonadaceae; genus Gallaecimonas; species Gallaecimonas mangrovi. Next base: position 1,509,799 of record NZ_CP031416.1, on the reverse strand, counting down.
CGTTAAAAAATCTATCGAAGGTGTGGTGCATACCCTGGTCGAAGCAGTAGTACTGGTGTTCTTCATCATGTACCTGTTCTTGCAGAACTTCCGCGCTACCTTGATCCCCACCATTGCAGTGCCGGTGGTACTGCTGGGCACCTTTGCCGTGCTGTCGGCCTTCGGCTACACCATTAACACCTTGACCATGTTTGCAATGGTGCTCGCTATCGGCTTGCTGGTGGATGATGCCATCGTGGTGGTTGAGAACGTTGAACGGGTGATGAGCGAAGAGGGCTTATCCCCTAAAGAAGCCACCAAAAAGTCGATGGACCAAATCACCGGCGCCTTGGTTGCTATCGGTTTGGTTCTGTCGGCCGTATTTGTGCCCATGGCCTTTATGAATGGTTCTACCGGTGTTATCTATCGCCAATTCTCAGTAACCATCGTGTCAGCAATGGCGCTTTCGGTACTGGTAGCGATGATCCTGACTCCGGCCCTTTGTGCCACCATCATGAAGCCCATCGCGAAAGGTCATCATGCCAGTGACAAAGGTTTCTTTGGGTGGTTTAACAAGGTTTTTGATAAAGGCACCAATAAGTATCAAGGTGCCGTAGGTGGCCTGTTAAAACGTGGCGGCCGGATGATGATTTTCTATGTGCTGATCATCGCTGCCGTTGGCTATCTATTTACCAAAACGCCGACATCATTACTGCCCGATGAGGACCAAGGCGTTATCTTCACTTTGGTGCAGCTGCCTGAAACGGCAACGCAACAACAAACCAGCGCCGTGTTTAAAAAGGTCCGGCATTATTTCGAAACCAAAGAGAAGAAAAACGTGGTGGCCGTGTTTGCCGTTGGCGGTTTCTCCTTTGCCGGTATGGGTCAGAACGTCGGTATTGCCTTCGTTAAACTCAAACCTTGGGACGAACGTACCGGCCCGGGCCAAGATGCAGCCTCGATAGCTGGACGTGCCATGGGTGCTCTTCAGCAGATTAAAGGCGCCCAGGTTTTCGCCGCCACACCTCCTGCGGTAATTGAACTCGGCCAAGCCAACGGCTTTGACGCCTACCTGCAAGACAGCAACTCTCAGGGCCATCAAAAACTGATGCAGGCACTGTTCCAAATGCTGGGTATGGCTGGCAAGCAGAATAACTTGGTTGCGGTACGTCCTAATGGCCAGTTGGATAAGCCTGAGTACAACATTGACGTTGACTACAAAAAGGCCGGTTCTTTAGGGGTGTCGGTTTCCGACATTACCTCGACCCTGTCCACTGCTTGGGGCGGTAGTTACGTTAATGACTTTATCGACCGCGGTCGTATCAAGAAAGTCTACGTTCAAGGTGGCGCGCCTTACCGCATGCAGCCGCAAAACGTCAACGACTGGTACGTGCGCAATAGCGACGGTGACATGGTGCCGATGTCTGCCATTGCTTCTGGGCATTGGGGTTACGGCTCACCGCAGCTGCAACGCTATAACGGCCTGCCAGCTTTTGAAATCATGGGCGCCCCTGCACCAGGCATCAGTTCTGGTGATGCCATGGCTACCATGGAAAAACTGGCGGCAAAACTGCCACCGGGCTTCTCACTGCAATGGACAGGCCTGTCCTATGAAGAACAGCAAGCAGGCGGCCAAGTGGTAGGGCTTTACAGCCTGTCTATTTTGGTGGTGTTCCTGTGTTTGGCTGCACTTTATGAAAGCTGGTCTATTCCCTTTGCGGTGCTGTTGGTTATCCCACTGGGCGTGCTCGGTACCCTTATCGCTACCGATATGCGGGATCTGTCTAACGACGTTTACTTCCAGGTTGCGCTGTTAACTATCATTGGTTTGGGAGCGAAAAACGCCATCTTGATTGTGGAATTTGCCAAGGCGGAATATGACGGAGGCAGAGACCTTATCGAAGCCACTTTGGATGCAGTGCGGATGCGTCTGCGGCCAATCTTAATGACCTCACTTGCCTTCGGGTTAGGTGTAGTACCATTGGCTATCAGCAGTGGTGCCGGCTCCGGTAGCCAGCATGCGGTAGGTACCGGGGTGCTAGGTGGGATGGTTAGCTCTACCCTGCTCGGTATCTTCTTTGTACCGCTGTTCTTCGTAATAGTGGAGCGTATTGCTCACAAGCTAAGTGGTAAGAAGGTGCATTAACCTTACCTTGCCTCCATTTAAAAAAGCGCCCTAAGGGCGCTTTTTTATTGGCCGTGAAGCTCTGCCTCACTAGACATATGGCCCGGCTGTAGCTTATCGACGCCATTAAACCACCAGACACACCAATGGCTTTAGGCGGCCTGAATAATGCTAACTGACTGAGAATATAATGGCTGTTGCACAAGCTATCGAGGCAGATAGCGCAGGCCCCTCTCTTAAAGGCTACAGCGTAGATAAATGCCATGTGCAAGGGGTAGAAAGCATAACGAATAGAACAGCGCAGCAGGGCCGTGAATGGCATATTAATATCGGCAGCTTGTACTGGCCGATGCAAAAGCCGAAAGCACCTTGGCTGATTTATTAAAAGAGAAAAGCAAAAAGCCCGACCAGACGGTCGGGCTTTTTTAATATTAACAGACTGGATGGAGCTCAACGCGGCCAGCTAGGCCCGCGGCCCTTTCCTTCGCAACAATAAGAGCGAACTCTTATCGTTAACATTAGTGGCGGAGTGGACGGGACTCGAACCCGCGACCCCCGGCGTGACAGGCCGGTATTCTAACCAACTGAACTACCACTCCGCACTTTATTCTTTTTATCAATCGGCGTGCTACCGAGCGATACATTGTCACATTGCGCTTATCAAAAGGCGCTTTGCCTTTGAGCGCAACAACAAGAGTGAACTCTTATTGTTAAAATTAGTGGCGGAGTGGACGGGACTCGAACCCGCGACCCCCGGCGTGACAGGCCGGTATTCTAACCAACTGAACTACCACTCCGCACTTTATTCTTTTTTATCAATCGGTGTGCTACCGAGCGATACATTGTCACATGGCGCTTATCAAAAGGCTCTGCCTTTGGGCGCAACAACAAGAGCAAGCTCTTATCGTCAAAATGGGTGCGGAGTGACGGGACTTAACGCGGCCGGCTAGGCCCGCGACCCGGAAAGCCTTGGCTTTCCTCCGCAACAACAAGAGCGAACTCTTATTGTTAATAATTAGTGGCGGAGTGGACGGGACTCGAACCCGCGACCCCCGGCGTGACAGGCCGGTATTCTAACCAACTGAACTACCACTCCGCACTTTATTCTTTTTATCAATCGGCGTGCTACCGAGCGATACATTGTCACATTGCGCTTACCAAAAGGCGCTTTGCCTTTGAGCGCAACAACAAGAGCGAACTCTTGTCGTTAAAATTAGTGGCGGAGTGGACGGGACTCGAACCCGCGACCCCCGGCGTGACAGGCCGGTATTCTAACCAACTGAACTACCACTCCGCACTGTGCTTTCCGGTGGTCATCCCCCCGGTGCGGCGCAAATACTACGTTTGGCGCGCGCCCAGCGTCAACACCTTTTCTTAATTTTTTTCGTCGATGTCGTCCGGACGGCTTAGATCGAGCAAAAAGTCATCATTTTCTTGTGCTTGCGGTTGAGTTTCGGGCGATTCCTGGCTCTGCTCAGGTAAAGCTTCTTTCGGTTTACGGGCTCTTAACCACCACCAAAGTGTGCCAAAAATCACCGGCACCAGTGCAAATAGCCACCACCATGGCGAAATACCCGACTTGGTATTTTTTTCAGCGGCTTTTTCCAGTAATTGTTGCTCTTTTTGTTCCTGTTTTTGGATGCTCTGGGTAGACATCGACATCAAGGCACGGTCAGGTAACCGCAATTGCCGTTTCTGACCACTGGCATCGGTAAAATCCACTTCCCCTGAGGTAGTAATGGTGGCGCCCGGTTGTTGCGGATAGCGCAACTCTGCCACCCCTTGGCTAAGGCGTAATATGCGAATGGCACTTTTATCGTCGCCCAGATGCAAGGTCAGGGCTATTCTGACCGACTCAGGATTAATGTTTTTATCGTTCAGTGTTAAACGATAAATCAGTGGGCTGAGATAGTCGCCAGGCACTGGCGTTTCAATAGCGAACGGCAGTGCTTTTACTTCGATTTTGTGACTGTATTCCTTGGCATCAAATACCGCAGTGTCGCGCAATGACCACACATAATGCCCGGCAAGACTGGGCAGGCGCAGATCGGCACAGTAGCGATTATCCCCTTTCGCCTTTAAATGCACCTTGGCAGTAGAACCAAAGGCAAAGTTATCGTCTTGGCCATAATGTTCGCTAGTGAACCAGGTACGAGCATCGACGAGCCGTTTTAATTCTTTTGGGGTCAAGATACCAGCCAGGTCGTGCACGTCTTGGCAAAGTAATGCCTCTTCTCCCACGTAATGCGCGTTAGGCCAGGTAGGCTCACCAAACACAAAGCCTTTAAAAGGCTGGTGCTCTTCAAGCTGCCCCAAAGCCTGCCAAGGGCCGATAACCGGCTTTTGCATACGAATAAAATCCAGCCCAAAACTGGAAAACCAGGCCATGGTGTCAGGGTGACGCTGGTAATAAAACTTGTTGCCCTGAGGGCCAACAAAGATCAGTGGCTCGGCACCTTCTTTACGCCGAAACACTTCATAAAAGGGGGCTTTATCAATATGAAAAAGGTTGTGAAGGTAAAGCTCAGAGACCGGCAAGGTATCTTGTTTTTTTTCAGCACCATGGGCAGATGCCACCACAACAAGGGTGGCGGCAAGCCAGCCTAAACGCCCTATTGACGCCACAGGCAATGGCCCCCTTTTTTCTCTACCAAATCCAGTCGCCCTTCATGGGCTTGTAGCTCTTCACCGCTGGCGCGAATAACCGGTAGCGCGTCGGCAGCCAGCGCCAAACGGCGAATTTCATTGCCGCCGGTATCACTGCCATCACCACCGCTTGCCACCAGGTTGAGCTTGGTTTGGCCACCGGTCATGGCCAGGTAAACATCGGCCAAAATCTCGGCATCGAGCAAAGCGCCGTGCAAGGTGCGGCCGGAGTTGTCGATAAAGAAACGGTCGCACAACACGTCCAAGTTATTGCGCTTGCCGGGGAACATACGGCGGGCCAGCACCAGGGAGTCGGTTACCGAACAAAAGGTTTCGGTACTAGGCTGCTGCGGGTTCCACATCCGGAACTCAAAGTCCATAAAGCCGATATCAAAGGGGGCGTTATGAATAACCAGCTCGGCACCACGAATAAACTCGATAAAGTCTTGGGCCACCTCACCAAAGCGCGGTTTGTCTTTCAAAAAATCGTCGGAAATACCATGTACTTCAAAGGCTTCCGGGTCTACAGGGCGGTCTGGTTGTAAATACACATGAAAGTGCCGGCCAGTGAGTCGGCGATTAATCACCTCCACACAACCGATTTCAATAATGCGGTGCCCTTCCCAATGCGGGCCCACGTCCTGGTTCATACCGGTGGTTTCCGTATCCAGAACCACCTGACGTTGATGTACTTCGCTCATAACACCTTGTGTTTGCTGACAAGCGCCGAGAAGGGCACACTTAATAGATAATCGGCATCTTACCAATGAAATTGCAGTGCAAAAACAGATAACCCTATATACAGACGGTTCTTGCCTTGGTAACCCCGGCCCTGGTGGCTATGGGGTATTACTTCGTTATCGGCAGCATGAGAAATGCTTGAGCCAAGGCTACAAACTCACCACCAATAACCGCATGGAACTGCTGGCCGCCATTGTTGGCCTGGAAGTATTAAAAGAGCCATGCGTTATCGATATCTGGACCGACAGCCAATATGTTCGCCAAGGTATCACTTCCTGGTTAGCGGGCTGGAAGAAAAACGGTTGGCGCACCGCCAGCAAGAAGCCGGTTAAAAACCAAGACCTTTGGCAACGCCTGGATGCCGCCGCCAGTCGTCATAACATTAGCTGGCATTGGGTTAAAGGCCACTCCGGCCACCCTGAAAACGAAAAAGTCGATCAGTTGGCAAGGGCGGCGGCGGAGTCTAAAAACTTGTTAGACGACAGCGGTTTCGAAGGTTGAAATGATTAACGGCATTTTGTGCGATTTAGACGGCGTGGTTTATCAAGACGGTAAGCCGCTGCCAGGCGCAGTTGATGCCGTTAATCAGCTGCAAGCGGACGGCATCCCCTTGGCATTTGTTACCAACACCACCCGTTCATCATCAGCAATGATAGCGACGCGCCTTATGCAGATGGGTATTGAGGCCAAGGCAGAGGACGTGATAACCCCCATCACTGTCGCCCGCGCCGAGCTGGAATCGCGGCAGATTGAACGTATTTGGCTACTGGCCGACCCTGCCCTTAAAAGTGGTTTTGCCGGTTTTGCGCTGGATAAACATCAACCACAAGCCTTGGTGGTGGCCGATTTAGCCGATGATTGGAGCTATAGCCTTTTGAATATGGTGTTCAACTATTTAGTTGAACACCCCAAAGTGCCTGTTATTAGCTTGGGTCTTTCAACCTTTTACCAAGGTAAAAACCAGCTAATGCTGGACGTGGGCCCCTTTGCACAGCTACTTAGTCAGGCGGCAAAAGCGCCGTTAGTGGTGTGCGGTAAGCCTGGGCGAGAAGCCTTCCTACTCGGGGCAAGGCAATTAGGTTTGCCTCGCGAGCAAGTCGCCATGGTGGGTGACGACCTTGAATCAGATGTTATCGCCGCTATGGATGCCGGCCTTACCGGCATTCAGGTTAAAACCGGTAAGTTTCGAGACCAACAGCTGCAGGCAAGCCGCCAGCCTGACGTTATTCTCGAGGGCCTTTGGGGTCTGCCAGCCTGGCTACGCGGCCAGTAACGGTGCTTCCCAATGGCGAGACCACCCGTTGGCGCCGTCTGGATAGCGCTGGCGTTACGGTTGCCGGAATAGCCCTTTTACGGGCAACCAACACATAGACGCCCCCCATAAAAGGCGCATAGTTTTCGCCCAAGGCCTCAAGCCACTGCGGCGTTTTCGAACTGAGCGGCCCGAACACCATGCGTTGGTCCGACAAAATTTCAAATCCCAATAGTGCCAGCCAGTCTTTAATGCGTAACGGGTGATAAAAATGGCCGTCAAAGGGCGGCGACCTCTTCCAAAAAGCGCTTAAATGCATGAACGATAAAGGATTAAAACCGGTGAGCACCAAGTGGCCACCATCGACTAACACCCTTTCGACTTCACGCATCAGTTGATGGGGGTCGGAGCTGTATTCAAGGTTATGGCATAATACCATCACGTCGACACTACAACGCTGTAGTGGCAGTTCGTTACCGGCAAAATGCAATTGGCCACTGGAGCCCATATGCCATTGGCGCTGCATTCGCGCGGCTGATGTATCAAAGGCACCGGCTAAAGGCCCCAGTTTAACCAAGTAATAACCGTAAAATCGCGGCCACCATAAACTCAGCTGGCAGGCTTCCTGTTCAAGAAGCCAACTGCCGTCCTTGAGACTTTGCCAAGACTCGGGCATGGTGCTCTGGCGACGGTGCTTGATTGGACTGAAAAGCATTCTGGCATACTCAACATGGGTGTCTTAGTCGACACTGTGCCCTTGGAGAACCTGATGAACAAGCCGTTAGCGCATCAAGATCCTGTTTTTGGCATCAGTGCCTTTAAAGATAACTATATCTGGGCAATTGAAACTGGCCATAACAGCGTGGCGGTTGTTGACCCGGGCGATGCCGAACCGGTGCTGGCTGCGCTGGATCAACGCCAACTCACACTCAGTGCCATTTTAATCACCCACCACCATCGCGATCATACCGGCGGCATAAAAACGCTGACCGAGACGTATTCTGTGCCGGTTTATGGCCCGGGGAACGAGCAAATTGCCGGTATTACTCACCCTGTAACAGAGGGTGATCAGGTTCACCTTCAAGCCAGGCTCCCTTTGCAAGTACTATGCGTTCCCGGGCATACTCTTGGCCATATTGCCTACCATGGCGAGCAAATGCTGTTTTGTGGTGATACCTTGTTCAGCGGTGGTTGCGGACGCATGTTCGAAGGTGATGCACCCACCATGTACAGCTCTTTGCAAAAACTGGCTGCCTTGGCGGATGAAACGCGGGTTTATTGTGCCCACGAATACACCCAGGCAAACTTGGCTTTTGCCAAACGAATAGAGCCACTAAATCAAGCACTGGTAATGTATATGGAAAAGGTTGAGGCGCTGCGGCAACAAGGCTTGCCTACTGTGCCCTCAACCTTGGCGCAAGAAAGGGCGGTAAATCCTTTCTTGCGCGTAGACGAGACCGTCGTCAAGGCCGCTGCCGAGCACTATGCCCAGCAGCCTTGTAAGAACGCAGTCGAAGTTTTTGCGGCTTTGCGACGCTTTAAAGATGAAAGCTGACTCCGCCCTTTATAACCAACACGAATTTTGATGAAAAAGACAGCTTTAGCCCTACTGCTGCCGGTATTGTTGGCCGGTTGCCAGACACTGAATTCAACATCGGCTCCTGCGCCTGACTCACAGCCAACATCGACCGCCAATGCGACTAACGACTCGCAACAGGACGATACCGATACTACCGCTGTAGCCGCCGCAGGAGATGAAAACCTCCCCCCAGAGCCTGCCAGTTCTGAGGTTGACGTTCTATCTGACGACTCAGACGACAATCAGGCCAAAAACGTTGTTCCTTACAACGATCTTTGGGATGTGATCTCCCATGATTTCTCACTGACCTACAACGCCCAGCAGCCGCGTATCGTTCAGCAGAAACGCTGGTTTGAGAATCACCCCAAATATCTCGAACGCGTTTCGAAACGGGCCGAGCCCTTTCTGTACCTGATTGTGCAGCAGTTAGAAGACGCCAAAATGCCCACCGAATTGGCATTACTGCCCATTGTGGAAAGCGCCTTTGACCCCTTTGCTTACTCCACCGGCCGCGCCGCTGGCATGTGGCAATTTATCAGTGGTACCGGTAAACGCTTTGGGCTTGAACAAGACTATTGGTATGACGGCCGTCGCGACGTACTCGAATCCACCAAGGCAGCCATTGCCTACCTCAAGTACTTAAACCAAATGTTTGACGGTGATTGGCTCAATGCCCTGGCGGCTTATAACTCGGGCGAAGGTCGGGTATTAAGGGCCATTGCCTACAACAAAAAGCGCAACCGCCCCACCGACTTTTGGCATCTGTCCCTGCCCCGTGAAACCCGCGCTTATGTACCGCGGCTACTGGCACTGGCAGAAATGCTAAAAAGCACCGATGGCCGCAAGCACTTTGAGGTTGTAGCCAACACGCCACGCCTTGCCGAAGTAAAGGTGAAAAAGCAAATTGACCTGTCGGTAGCGGCTGACCTTGCTGGCATCAGCGTTAGCAAGCTGCACGCCCTTAACCCGGGTTTTAACCGCTGGGCCACCAGTCCCAACGAAACCCAAACCTTGCTGGTCCCAAAAGATAAGGCTGACAACTTTTCTACCCAGTTAGCCTCGTTGCCAGACAGCAAACGCCTGCGCTGGGCGCGCCACAAGGTGAAAAGTGGCGACAGCCTGCTAAGCCTTGCCCATCTTTACGACACCGATGTGGCATCGCTTAGAAAAGCCAACGGCATTCACGGCAATATTATTCGTATTGGCCAAGAGCTGATGATCCCGCTATCAAGCCAAGCCTTGGCTGATGGCCGGCCCAAACAAGCGGTGGTGAATCGCCGTGCTGCCATTACCTATACGGTACGTAACGGCGATAACTTGTGGACCATTGCCCACAAGTATCAGGTGTCAGTGCACGACTTGGCCCATTGGAACCGTATTTCCACCACCAAGGTGCTGGCACTGAATACCAAACTGACCATTTGGGTGAATTCTGTGCCCGGCGGCGTTAACCGCAATGTCAGCTACACCGTGCGTAATGGTGATTCACTGTCGACCATCGCCAACAAATTTAAAGTGTCGGTAAACGACCTTTTAAAATGGAATCAGCTGGATGCCGACAACTACCTGCAACCGGGGCAAGTGCTCAAGTTGTTAGTGGATGTTACCCGCACCTAAAAAAAGGCCCGCAATCGCGGGCCTTTTACTTTCTATCGTTTTACGGTTTCTCTTGGCCAACAGGGCGTTAATACTGACGTTACTTTCCAAAACAACAAGAGAGCCTTCCCGTGAAGACCCTATTGCTAAGCTTGGCGCTGGTGATGGCACCCGCCCTGGCTGCCGACAAAAAAGCCGATGCTCCTGTTCCTGCTGTTAAAGATCAACAGGTTGTAACCGAACATAGCGTTCGTATTCATGGCCACAAAATTGAGTACAAAGCCACTACCGGCACCCTGGTACTGAAAGACGATGACGGTAACCCTACCGCCAGCTTCTTCTATGTGGCTTACACCAAAGACGGTGTCGATGACCCGTCCAAGCGGCCCGTTACCTTTACCTATAACGGTGGCCCCGGTTCTTCTTCTATCTGGCTGCACATGGGTGGCCTTGGCCCACGTATCGTTAAAGTTGCCGATGCGCAAGAGCCAGCCAATGCCCCTTACCAAATGGTGGATAACCAAGACAGTATCTTAGATACCACCGACTTAGTCTTTGTTGACCCAGTGGGCACCGGCTATTCCAAAGCCGAAGGTAAAAAGAAAGGGAAAGACTTCTGGGGCGTCAAATCTGACAAAGAAGCCATGACCAACTTTATCCGTCTGTGGCTGACCAAGGCAGAGCGTTGGAACTCGCCAAAATTCCTGGCCGGCGAGTCGTACGGTACTACCCGTAGCGCCCTGGTGGTAAATGACCTGGAAGACCACGGCATTTACATCAATGGTGTCATTCTGATGTCCAGCGTGCTGGATTTCTCCACCATCAGCTTTACCCCAGGTAACGACCTGCCCTACATCACTTACCTGCCAAGCTACGCCGCCACCGCTTGGTATCACAACACGCTGCCCAACAAGCCAAAAGATCTGCAAGCTTTCATGAAGGAAGTACGCCATTTCGCTGGCACCGAATACGCAGCGGCGCTGTTTAAAGGTTCTGATATCAGCGCACAAGAAAAAGCCCATATCATCGACAAGCTGCACCAATACACTGGCCTGTCTAAAACCTACCTGGCACAAACCAATATGCGGGTGAGTGGTTCGCAGTTCAGTAAAGAGCTGCTGCGTAGCCAGCGCCGTACCGTTGGCCGCTTAGACAGCCGCTTTATTGGTATTGACGGTGATGTTGCCGGTGAATACGCCGAGCAAGATCCGGCCGACGTAGCCCTTTCCGGCCCTTACACTGCTGCCTTTAACAACTACGTACGTAAAGATCTGAAATTCAAAGATGACAGCGAGTACTACCCGCTTAACTACAAAGTCATCATGAACTGGGACTGGGGCCAAGGTGGCTGGCGTGGTTACACCAATGTCACTGAAGATCTGCGCCATGCCATGAGCACCAATACCAAGCTGAAAGTCATGGTATGCAGTGGCTACTACGATCTGGCGACCCCTTTCTTTGCCTCTGAATACACCTTCAGCCACTTGGGCCTGGAGCCGCAAATTCAGAAAAACCTGTCTTTCACCTACTACCCTTCCGGTCACATGCTGTACGTGAATCCGAAAGCGCGGGCTGAGCTGGCAGACAACCTGCGTAGCTTCATCAAAAAAGCCTACTAAGGGTAAATTTAAAGACAAAAGCCCGGCATAAGCCGGGCTTTTTTATGACTACTGATCCACTTTCAGCGCTGGCGGGTATAACCGGCATAATGGTTGTAAAGGTCATGTCATGGAGCTTGCCCAGTTCGTTTTGCAAAGCCAAATACTGCCAGGTGGCCGCATGCCACTTAGGGTATTTGAACCGCGTTACCTGCGTATGATCGCCGATGCAACCGGTGGCAGACGCCAGTTTGGCATTTGCATGCCTAGCCCCAGCAATCAAACCCATCATCTTTCGGGGCTGTGCCAAGTCGGTACCCTGGTGGAAGTGGTGGACTTTGAAACCCTCGCCGATGGCCGTCTGGGCATTACCGTTGAAGGCCGCCAGCGCTACCAAATCAAAGACAGCTACCAGGAAAATGACAAGTTACACGTGGCAACGGTGTCGCTGCTACCGAATTGGCCACATTGTCCCTTGCCGGATGATGCTATCAACCTTCAACAGTTGTTGATGCAAATTTTTGAAGAGCACCCGGAGCTTGCTGAGTTATACCCTAGCCCGCAATTTGATGATGCCGCCTGGTTATCGGCACGCTGGTTAGAAATTTTGCCATTATCAGGACCCGACAAACTACCGTTTATCGAGCACCCTGACTGTGAAAAGGCCCTGCATTACCTTTGCTATCAACTGGCCTCTTCGCGACTGTCTTCCTGAGGCAATTCGTTGGATAGCAATACCGCAATCTTGGCGGTGTTGTGGTTCGATTCCAGGGCAATTTTGATGATCATCGTTAGCGGTACCGACAGCAGCATACCCACCGAGCCCAGCAGCCAGCCCCAAAAAATTAAGCTGATAAACACCACTAGGGTCGATAAATTAAGGCCGCGGCCCATCAGGCGGGGCTCAACCGCGTTGCCCATCAAGGTATTGACCAGTAAAAAACCCAGCGCCGTCATGCCGGCATGAAACAGACCCAACTGTAATAACGCCAGCAGCACCGCCGGTACCGCGGCGAGAATAGAACCGATGTTGGGGATATAATTGAGCAAAAACGCCAATACGCCCCACAGCAGCGGGAAGTCTACCCCTACCGACCAGGTCCAAGCCCAAATCAGCACCCCGGTTGCCAGACTCACCACGGTTTTAATCGCCAAGTAATGATTAACCGAGGTGAAAAAGCGCTTAAGGGCCTTGTTAACCTGAGTATCCCCCTGGCTGGCAATATTGACCTTGCGCGCCATCATCGGCGCTTCAAACAACATAAACACCACGGTCAGCAAGATAACAAAGAAGTTAGTGAGCAATGAGCCAAGACCCGTTAGGGTATTGGCTGCCATATTCATGGCGGCGCCCGGGTCGAGAATTTTCTGCAACTGCTGGCGGTCAAGGTGCACATTAAACGCCGCCAAATGGTCGGTTACCCAAGCAAACTGGGTGAGTAACTTAGCGCGATACTGGGGAATATTGGCGGTAAATTGGTTAACAGAGCTGCCGACCAACCCGGTTAACATGAAACCGATCAGCACAATCAGGAAGATAATTAACACCACCGCCAGTGGCCTTGGCACCTTGCGTTGATTCAACCAATTGACCAACGGGTTACAGGTGATGGCAATAAAACCTGACAACAAGAACGGCACCAGCATATTAGCCGACAGTTTAACGCCCGCAGCCACCACCACTAACGCGGCTACCCATAGCATCCAATTTCGGCTCATCGGTATTCGATCCCTTTGCCTTCGGCTTTGTAAAAATGAATAAAGTGTGTCGTTGAGGTAAGACAACATAATGAGTTTCGAGGTTTTTTCCTTAATACTCAAGGTAAGAACAGGAGGTTATTCAGATGAGTAAAGCCAAGCTTTTCATCACCGGCGCCACCGGTTTTATTGGCCGCGCACTTTGTAAACAGCTGCAATCGCGCTTTGCCATTACCGCCCTTACCCGCGATCCGCAAAAAGCCACCGGCATTTTAGGCCCGGATATGACCTTTTGTAGCAATGTGCCTGACCTTCAAGATACCGAGGTGGTGATAAATCTGGCCGGGGAGCCCATTGCCAATAGGCGCTGGAGCGACCATCAAAAAAGGCGCATTGAACGCAGCCGCTGGCAATTAACCGAGGAGCTGGTAGCGGCGATGGCGCCAAAGCCGCCTAAGGTTTTTATTAGTGGCTCAGCATTGGGTTACTACGGCCCGCAACCTGCTGATGCCATAGTGTCGGAAGACTACACAGCTATCACTGATGACTTTGGCCACCGTCTTTGTGCGGGCTGGGAGCAGCGGGCACTCAAAGCCCAAGCCTTTACCCGGGTTTGTGTGCTGCGCACTGGCGTGGTTTTAGGCAACGGTGGCGGCCTTAAAAAAATGCTTTTACCGTTTAAATTGGGCCTGGGTGGGCCTATTGGTAACGGCGAACAAATCATGAGCTGGATAAGCCTTGATGACATGGTGGCAGCCATCATGCTACTGCTTGCCCGTGATGACCTTTCCGGCGCTTTTAACTGCACCGCGCCCAACCCGGTTTCAAATAAGGTTTTTGCCCAAACCCTTGGCCAACTCCTGCACCGCCCGGCAGTGCTGCCGATGCCCGCCTTTATTCCCAAGCTGCTGTTGGGAGAAGGGGCAACCCTGCTGCTAGATGGCCAACAAGTACTCCCCAAACGGTTACTGGAAGCCGGCTTTAATTTTCAACAGCAAGAGTTGCGCCAGGCACTTAATGTTGCGCTCAAAGCGCTGTAGCTGTTAGCTAAGCAGTGACAGCCTAAGGCCCGCAACCTTGGCAGTGGGCGAGCCAAATACCCTCGGCCAATAGCGCCGTTACTGTATTGATAAAAAAGGGGAAGGGATGAATCCTGGCAAAGTCTCACGCAACCAACTGACAACCTTGACTGACCTACCGAACATCGGCCCGGCCAGCGCCGGGGATTTGCGCCTGCTGGGCATAGAAAAACCGGCTGACTTGATTGGCAAAGATGCCTTTTCACTTTATCGACGTTTATGTGACCTGACCGGTAGCCGCCAAGACCCTTGCGTGCTGGATGTGCTGATATCTGTCACCGCTTTTATGGCCGGGGACAACGCTAAGCCCTGGTGGGCTTTTACGGCCGAGCGTAAACAGCGCTATCCCGATATTTAATGGTTAGCTGCCCTGCCCTGCTTTGCCCATCATCTGTAGCCAAAAGGCCTTTTGCAGCTCTTCAACCGCTTTGATGTTACTGGTACCAAACCAGGTTTTGGCCAGCGTTTCCGGGTCCATACTGCTCAGCCCTTTTTGCATCTGTTGCTCAAAATCAGCCATCATTTTGGCTTGCATGGGTTTTATATCGGGCAAGCCTAGAAAGCTACGGGCCTCTTCTGGCGTGCATTCAATATCGATGGTTACCTTCATCACCAAGCTCCTGTATTGCTTAAAAATCAAACACCTCATCCCAACCTAGTTCAGACACCAGCTGTCGGCAATAAGCCGTTTAATTCAAAGGAATGAAAATGTTTTGGATCTTCTGTTTTTGGTTAACGGCAGCCTTATTGCTGTTGCCACTCCCTTTCAAGCTCAACGCATTAATCACAGCAAAAGATACCCGCAGCGCCTTTGTGAAATACGAAGAATGGGCCAATACCTTATTGCTGGCGATAGGACTGATGGCGTTTTGCTCTTTTACCTATCCCCGCTCCTTGCCCTTATCAAAACACGGGTGGCAAGGATGGTTACTGCTCACTATTGGCGTATCAATAATGGCGTTGGGCCGCTCGGCAAAACTGCGCCATGCCACTGAAGTATTTATTGGGAGCCAAAGGTGCAAAGATAGGCACTATTATTAGTACTTTTTATTGCTATTCATGCTGACTACCGTGGTAATCTTATGTTTTCAATAATCCAACAAAAATTTTCTACATCAATAAAATTCAACAATTTTAAGTAAATACCAGTCAATCATAAACCTAATCTTTGTTGATACTTTTACTTATCTTAATGACGTTTCTAAGCCGTTCAATATTTCGTTCCACTATCAAATGCAATAGATAGCTAAAAGCTATTGTAGACATTATTATTATTATAGAACCACTTAGTGATTTTTCACTGAGATTGAAATAATTAAGAAAGTGTTTAGAAATAACCACAACCAACATGTGAGATATATATATAGGATAACTTAGCTCTCCTACCTTTCTATCCCACTTATAAAAAAATTGAAACCTAAAAATAAATGGCAAAGCAATAAAGAATAGAAAAATCAATAAAAAGTGATTTAGTGGCTCATTGGGTAATATAAAGAAAAGCACACAATAAGAGAATATAAAAATAGTTATAGCATTTGATATACTTCTATTCTTTATTTTCTTTTCAAAAAAAGGTTTTAAAACTTGATGAGCTACCGCTCCCAACAAAAACAGTGATAACTCGGCAGGGAAAAATCTATAATCCCAAGGATCACTAAACCCTAATCCTATGAAAATCAGGTAGGCCTTCACAAGAAGAGAGCAACCAAGGAAAACCAAAATCAGCTTGATGTTTTTCAACAAAAATGGTGCAATTAAATAAAAGGTTAACTCAACACCTAAAGTCCATGCTTGAGGAATAGCAAGACCTGTCCACATCTCAATTTCTGTATCTCTAAAATCAGATGAAAACTGCAAAAATCCATTTTTTACACTAGTAAACATCACCCAATCCTGGCCGAATATAAAAGTATTTGAAAATAAAAGAACAAGCTTACCAACAACACTAACCTTAGAAAAGGTATCTAAAATCATTGGCTTCGTATTTAAAAAATGAACTGATAAAAAAACACAAAAAAGTGTAATTATCAAAACAACCCAATACAATGGATAAATCCTGAGAAATCTATTTATATAAAATGCTTTCTTATTATTATAAGTTTTAGATTCAAGGAGAACATAAGATATTAAGAATCCCGATATCATATAAAACAACTCTACAGCTAATCGCCCTCCAACAAAAACAAATCCGTAAGTGTGAGCAAAAATAACAGAAATAGCCAACAGCGCCCTTACACTTCCCATTGAAACTTACTTCCCAACATGATATACAATTTAATACTAACATAGAAAAATAAAAAATTCAACAGGCGCATAGTATATTGTGAAAAAATCCACACTACTATTTCCTGAATAATAGCCAAAGAAGAAAATATTAAAATTTCCCTTACGCAGTTACTTAAGCATCGTAAAAGTTAATTACTAAAAAATTTATAGTTAGGCCCTTCAACAAATACGATTAAAAACTATAAATAAGATATAAATCAGAAAATAGAATAATTTTTATCAAAAAAGACATCGAGACTTATCATAAAAATCAAAAGGCAAGCCAACAATCAATGCTGAATACACATTTACTCGTTAAGAACAGGCAGATGGATGGTTACTTAAGGGCTCGACGTCTGGTAATCGTTTTAAGTCCAATCGCCAATACGGAAAAATATTGAAAGTCAAGGATGACGTAATCTCTTTGATTACGTCATCCTAAAAAGAGCAGTCATTTTTCCATCAAACCCACGCCGGATTGTTGCTTAACCATAACTTGAGGGCTTGACAAAGGACTTTCTAAAATTCACAGACAAAGAAAGAGAGAAACACAATAAGCATTTTTCGCCGCAAGCCATCCGCTTTGTGTCTAGTAGGCAGACCAAAGTGACACTGAATACCGCGAAAAGCGCTCGACCTGTGAATATCTGCCCAGGCAACATATCCTGACTCCTCCTTGGCGGTCGGTAGCAATGGGTTGGTATCTAGCCTCTTTGTGAAATACGAAGAATGGGCCAATACCTTATTGCTGGCGATAGGACTGATGGCGTTTTGCTCTTTTACCTATCCCCGCTCCTTGCCCTTATCAAAACACGGGTGGCAAGGATGGTTACTGCTCACTATTGGCGTATCAATAATGGCGTTGGGTCGCTCAGCAAAACTGCGCCATGCCACTGAAGTATTGGGAGCCAAAGGCGCAAAGATAGCCGCACTTTTCAGTACCCTCACCCTGTTACCGATGCTGATAGCCGTTGGTCTTTATGCTTTTTCCTGAAAACCAAGCCAAAAGGCTTCGCCGTCACTGCCGAAATGCCAGGGTATAGCACCACTATCAAGGCTCCACGCCAGGCTCATGGCGGGCAGCTTGAGCCTTTCACCGCCGGCCTGCAATAGGCCACCATTCACACTAAACACAGCTCGCCAGGTAAAGGAGCCCTGCCAAGGCTGGTTGGCCGTGACCCTTTGCATGCTGCCAACGCCGGCTGCGCTTTTCACCATAAAATTAAGCGCTTGCACTGAGCCTGCCTCTAGCTGGCAATAGGCATTGTCAGCACCGTCAAAACTCAGTGGCGGGCTTTTAGGCGTTAGCTGCTGCGATTTGCCAGCACCCGTGAGGGTAATGCTTTGGCCACTGAGTAAGACAAAGTTGCGCTGCACGCCACTAAAAACAGAGAAAGGGCCAGCAACATTGATATCAGCGACACTGACACGCAGCGCCCAGTTATCTTCAGGAAAAGCCAATAATTGGCGAGTAAGGCCGCCACCATTTTTCCATGGCTGTACAGCAGATTGTTCCAGCAAACAAAACGTCACTGACATCGTTTTCTCAGTCATAAATAACGGTCAAAAATACCAGGGTGCACAGTGCTAGTGTGCTCTTCTAGGGTTCTGTTAAAGCAGGCTATTTTTAAACCGCCAATTATTGGTATCTTGGTCAAGCATTGCTACAGTCAGCAACGGCAAGCAAGCCTGCCAGCCCTATCAAATGGATATTGCCATGAACCAATTTGCACAACATAACAACTGGACCAAGCTCGTTGCCGGGTTATTGTTTATTAACGCTGTTAGCGATCTGTTTGCTGCAAAGCACAGCATCCCCATTCTTTTTAACGACAGTCCCATTCACGCCATTTTGATGGGGCTGTTACCGCTGGTAAAACTGTTCTTGGGTTATCAAATTACCCAGCACCACCGGCGGGCCATTTTGGCCGCAGCGCTGCTTTATTTACTGCAACTGGTCAGTTTTACCGTCGGTTCTACCTTTATTGGCCTAAGCGATTACCGAGCACTGGGCATTATCTTGATGCTGCCGTGGGGCAAAATTGCCATTGATGCCTCAGCCTTAGTGATGATGTTTATTGCCATTACCGCTTACCGCTTTACCGGCGAACTGCGCGCAAAAAACCAAGAAAATCTGGCTTAAATTCCGAGCAATGCGCTACCTGGGACGCTTACAAAATTGGAATGACGATAAAGGCTTTGGCTTTGTTGAACCCAATGGCGGCGGCGTTCGGGCCTTTGTTCACATCAAGGCATTTGAGCAGCGCCGCCAGCGCCCGGGGAATGGGGACCTCATTAACTATGTGTTGGGCAAGGACCAACAGGGGCGACCGCAAGCCTTGGCAATTCGTTTCGCCAATAAGGCCGCTAACACCCCGCGCCAGCATGCCCAAAGTGGCGGCGCAAGCGCCCTCTTTGGATTGGTATTTTTAGCGATGGTGCTGGCACTGAGCTTTTTCAAAAAGATGCCGTTACCCTTCACGGCTGCCTACTGGGGGCTGAGTCTTTTTGTGTTCCTGCTTTATGGCGCCGATAAAAGCGCAGCGCAAAAGGGCCGTTGGCGAACCAAGGAAAGTACGCTACACCTTTTTGCCTTGCTGGGTGGTTGGCCTGGCGGCGCCTTGGCGCAATATATTTTTCGCCATAAATCCAAGAAAAAAGCATTTAAAGCCGTCTTTTGGCTGACCGTGTTCATTAACATCGCGGCCTTATGCTGGTTAGAATGGCAGCTTGTCAGCTAGAGGCTTTTGTGGCAAAAACACCTAAATAAGCGTTTTTTGATATTAAGAAATTTGTGCTGGCGATACAGCAAGGCTCTTGTTATCAAACCCTGGATATTCGCTTCACTCCCAAGGATTTATCGTCATGGATAACGATAGCCCGCAACTTAGTGAACGACAGCTTGAGATCCTAGCATTGGTGAGCAAGGGATGTTCTAACCCCGATATCGCCAAGCTACTTAACCTTTCCCAAAATACGGTAAAAACCCACCTTTCCAATATCCTCAAACAGCTGGATTTAAGTAACCGTACCGAAGCCTCGGTGTGGTTTGAACAGCACTACCGAAGCGCCGCCATTGACGATCAAATGCCACTGCAACTCATCTGTAGCGGCCAGCAACAGACCAGCAGCCAATTTTCGACGGCATTAACCGACGCCCTAGCACGCTTTGAACTCATCCATCTGGCTCAGCTGCTAAGCAGCACCGGCTATCTTTTGCAAATAGAAGACGCGCCAGAGCAGCGCTCGCGACTGGTACTGACCTACCAAGAATCGTCCGCCCAACATTATGTGCTTTGGACGGGTCCGGCTATCCAAACGGGCGCAACGGAAACGGTGCTGCATTATGCCGCTTTAATTGTCGCGAAAATGCAGGGCAACCAAGCCACACTGAACCGTGGCAATACGGCACTGCCAAGCGGCTTTGAAGCCCTTTATAGCGTTGAATTCAAACTCAGACACCGCAGTGTTAGCCAGCTGATTGACGCCCGGCAAATCATGGTACAACTACAACGCAGATACCCGCAGTGGCCACTGATGCACAGTGTTAATGTGCTGGTGATTTACGCCTCTTTAATAGAAGGCTACTTGGAAGCCACCCCAGAACGCCTAGCCGAGATGACAGCCAGTGCGCAGCAAGCTTGCAATATGGCTCCAGACTCAGCCTATGCACATTTGGCTTTCACCCTGTATTGCATTATTAGCCGCCGCCATGGTGAAGCGCTTATCCATATTCAACAGGCGTTACTCATTAACCCTGCCTTGGAATACGGGCTATTTTTGCTTGGCCAGGTACAAGCCCTTAATGGCCATTACCAAGAGGCGCTGCAAAGTTATGACCGGTACCTCGCCATCTTTCCTGAAGGCACCCATTCCGGGCGTTCTTATGCTGGCAAAGCCTTAATTCACTATTTGGCGGGCCAATATACCGAGGCAAAAAACCAAGCGAGCCAGGCCATTCTTTATAACCAAACCGTGCAAGCTGGCCTGCAAATGGTATTGCTAAGTGTTGCCGTCAGAGAAAGCGATAGCGCACAAATAGCCGCCATTACTCAACAGCTACAGCAACAAATGGCCAGTAACGCAATGCAACTGGCCAATATTCAGACGCTGGTGGCAGCGGTGATGCCACCGACCGAAGCACAACGTTTTTTTGCCGACCTAGCGGCAGCGGGCTTACCTATTGCCCATAACCCAGGGTAATTTCGCCTTCATCGGTTAAATTTTCGCAGCCGTCTTTAAGGCAAGCCGGGGTTACAAAGGCACTTTGATAACTGGCCGCTTTAGTCAGCACCCGGGCACGCGTACTAAGGTCCGTGGTTTTTAACAGCATCACCACTAACTTGGCGGTGTCATTTAAAAAGCGCTCGTCGACGGTGCCGGTACCCTCAGCCTTTAATTGCAGCTGTGGGTCCAAGCGGTTCAGTTCACCGAGTGCTTGCAATAATACGTCGCTTTCCATAGCCAGGGGCTGTACGGAAGGAAAGCGCCTTCTTAGCACTGCCATAGGATTGGCTTTGGCCATTAAAGCGCCGCTTTTATATTGCAGCTCATAGCTGGGCCCGGCGTCCTTAAAGGCGACCGCCACGTACTCAGAGCAAACAAAATCGCTCATACCGTTGTGGTGCAGATGCTGGTCAATGGCGTAAAAAAGATGCTTGAGTACCGCCATGGTTAGCCGCTCTTTAGGGCCTTCAGGCAAAATGTTGTCAACGACCAGCAAGATCCCCAGCATGACCAACCAGGCTTTGTCATAAACCGCGTTACCAATGTAATACTCGGCGCTTTTTACAACCGGAGCCAATGACGGCTTTTGCATCCGCCGCACATACCAGCGCCCGTATTGCGGGTCGTCGCTGTTGTTGTTATCGGCGATATCGCGATAGCCAACGCTACTTAGCACCGCATCTACCAACTGGTAATGCCCGTTGGCAGATTTACCCACAAAAAGCGCGCTATGACTGACGTCAGAATCGGTCAGCAGCATAATAAGTTCGGTTAAAGCCCGGGTTGAATTAGTGGGTCGAAGATCGCCCACCATCACTAATACGTCGCCCGGTATTAATTGTTCTAGGGTTAATTTGGTTTCCATAACAATGCTCCTTTTGATTAAACCCACATCCCTGTGTGGAGGTGGAATAGATTTCTTTCCGCCACTAGGGCTGCGCCAGCAACAGGCCAAGATTGCCCTGTTCAACGTAATAACCGTTGTTATCCTCGTCCTTACAAAAATGCGTTAGGGCCGCCCGGCCAGTGTTGCTATATGCCAGTGCCACAACCCAGCGTCCTGCGGCGGGAACTTCTGAAAAATAAACAATTTTGGCCAGTTCCTGATGCACGCTATTGAGCAGCTGGCCGCCATCATTAACGCCACTTTCAGCCGCTATTTCCAACGCTAATGGCTGACCACAAAGCGCGGCCCAAAGTGCGAGGTTCCAGCGCTGGCGAGGCGAAGGGTAGGCTTTGTGGCGCACCGCCGTCCCCCCTTGCTCGCACATCCTTACCGCCAGCTCGACCTGCAGCCAGTGCTCCCACCCCAGCCCGGTTTCAGCAGCGCATAACAGGCGCGCGCTGTCAGCAAGAATAAGCTCAGCCAGCATATCGGCATTAACTGCTTGCACTTGCTGCTGCATAGCCTGCCTCAATGCTCGGTACGGTATTGACGGGTCTGCCTTTTCAGCGTGTCAAAGGCGTTAAGGGCTTTTGAGACCACCGGCCGACTGCCTGCACAAAGCCCGACACTGGCACCACAGTGGCCGCAACAAAAGCGTGAACCTTTTAGTAAAGTGTCGGTTTCTATCGGGATCTCGGTGCCACAGTTGGGGCAAGGAATAGCCGTTTTCATACGTTTCTCCTAAAAAGAGCCCGGCCAAACAGGCCGGGCCTGGCGGTTAGCTCGCGTTACCAGAGGTTTTGGATGAACCCAGGGTGATGGGGCTAATGCTGTTGGTGAATGCCTGAATAATGGTGGTAACCCCTTCAGGCAGCTGCAGCTGGCCGGCATGTACACTGACGGTGTACTTGGCGTTGTTGCTTTTCTGGTAGCTGTTGGAGGAGGCAGACTCACTTTTACTGTCGTGGCTAACACTGCCTTTTACTTCCACCGAGAAAAAACCATTCCCCAATTTGGCGGCAAAAGAGCCTTGTTCACTGGTTGATTCACTACTCGACTGAGAGGTCTCGGCGCTATAACTGGACTTCACCTCCATCTCAAAATCCACCTGCACGTTATCCACCCCTAAAGCATTGAGAGGAATGATAGTGAGCAGCGGAATATCAAATTGGGTGGTGACGTTTTGAATAGTGGCGGTGCCGCTATCGTCTTCCGATATCACACCACGGGTAATTTCCATGGTCACCATGATCGGTGTTAACGACTCGGTTTCGCCGCTCGTGGATTTGATAAAACAGGTGTCGAGCATGAAGTTGGTTTGGGTCACCGCCATCATGCTGTTGGCCTCGGCTGCCGCTTTAAGCGGCCCACCAATCAACGAGCGCATCGGTAACCCGGTAAATTGCTGGGCCATCGACACCAATTCTGGGCCGGTGCTGACAGGATCTGCCATGATAAATCTCCTTATTTACGGTTGCAGTCAATTGCACTTACTCGACGGGTTCACCTATCCGGGGATCTGAGCCCGTAGTGCTCTTTCGTACCCCTCAATCAGCATTTTCAAACCATCAGGAGAGGTGT
This sequence comes from Gallaecimonas mangrovi, assembly GCF_003367375.1. Taxonomy (GTDB): domain Bacteria; phylum Pseudomonadota; class Gammaproteobacteria; order Enterobacterales; family Gallaecimonadaceae; genus Gallaecimonas; species Gallaecimonas mangrovi. The sequence goes on along the minus strand of NZ_CP031416.1, from coordinate 1,486,547 downwards.
CTTCACCCAGCTCGATTTCCAGCTCGGCAACATAGGAATGGGTATGATTGTTAGAGCCAAAAAGCCCTTTGCGTCCTTTCGCGGAAGGAAATGCCAGTTGCATTTCGTTTTGGTCATTGAGGTTGACTTCTAATTGGGTTTTAAAGCGAACCTTCTGCACTCGGGCATTGCCCATTGGCATCAGTGTCAGTAGCGGGATATCAACCGGCACGGTTTCTAAACCTTTGGGACCTTCTTGCGGGAACAGCATGCTGACGGTTTTTGGGCGATAGTGCGCGCGAGTTGGCTGCGCCTGGCCTTCAGCCACTTGGGCTCTGGTGTCTGGCCCTTCGACTTCTTCAAAAAATCGTTCAAACAAGGACGTTTGTTTGTCCTGTAAGGCTTGGTTGGCCGCATGCACACTGGTGTGCACTACCGACACTAACGATTCAAGATTGATCATCGCTTCCCTTCCTGATTGAAACAGCATCCATCGCAGGAAAAGTCTAAGAACCTGGGCGTTAGGAAACCATCACCCAACCGGGTGATATGGCTCACCCGCTCGGCAGGTTAGATAAGAAAGGGGGATTCACAGCCACAAAAAAAGCGCCTTACGGCGCTTTTTGGCAACATGCAGGGCTCAGGCGTACTTGGTCAGCAGCCGGCGAATTTCCGTCATCCGCTGGTCATTGTCGGCGCTGCTGGCATCCAGTACATTGCCTTCAATCACACAGGCCATCATTTCAAAAAACGCTTTATCCAGCGCCTTTCTTGAGGCGGTAAGCTGCTGCACCACTTTTTCACAGTCTGCTTGCTCACGTATCAGTTTTTGAACGCCACGAATTTGCCCTTCTACGCGCGCCAGGCGTTTGAGCATTTTGTCTTGTTGCTCAGGTGTTGGTTGCATGCCGGTTTCCCCTACTTCTGAAGCGGTCATGATCCAGCCTTAACATCCTGCTGTCCAGTACGGCGCAGAAGCGCTGCGTAAAGTAGCGGAATAACCAGTAAGGTCAGGATGGTTGAAACGGCCATACCAAAGATAAGACTCACCGATAGACCATTAAAAATAGGGTCGTCCAAGATGAACATGGCGCCTAACATTGCGGCAATGGCCGTCAAAATGATGGGTTTAGCCCGAACACTTGCGGCATAAACCACGGCGTCATCTAGGTGCATTCCGTTGGCGACTTCCTGGCGAATGACATCCACCAGTAAAATGGAGTTGCGCACAATAATACCGGCCAAGGCAATCATGCCAATCATCGAGGTGGCGGTAAATTGTGCCCCCAATAAGGCATGCCCCGGCAAAATACCAATCAGGGTTAAAGGAATGGGCGCCATGATCACCAGCGGCACCGCATAGTTGCCAAAATGGCCAACCACCAACAGGTAAATCAGCAATAACCCCACCGCATAGGCAATGCCCATATCACGGAAGGTTTCATAGGTAATTTGCCACTCGCCATCCCACTTTACAGCCGCACCGGTCCAGTGATTAGGTTGGCTGGTGTAGCTTTGTGGCAGTGACAAATGGCTGGCCGCACTAAAAAGGCCATACAAGGGGCTGTCGAGCTGCCCGGCCATGTCGGCTGTTACATAAATGACAGGCCGTAAATCCTTGTGGTACATGGGCTGGTCATAAGGCACGGTAACGCGCTTAATAAGCTCCCCTACCGGCACACTGTTACCGCTATGGCTGGTAACCGTTAATGCCATCAGGTTGGCCAACTGCCCTTGCCAACTGCCGGGCAAGCGCAGGGTTAACGGCACGGGTTGAGTTTGCCCAGCAATGGCCAAATAGGTCACGCTAATGCCGTTTAGCGCCCCAGTCAGCGCTTGGGTTATGGCACTTGGGCTCACGCCCAGCAGCGCCGCTTTTTGCCGGTTAATCTGCCAAATTTCTTGTTTCGCCCCCTCAGCAACCAAGCTGGTATCTAAATCAACAATCCCTGGGGTAGTAGCCAGCGCTTTTTGAACGGTACGGGCCGCCGTGGCGTTATCAGGGCCGTAGACTTCGGCAACGATGGGGGCTAACACCGGCGGGCCGGGCGGCACTTCTACCACTTTCAAAACACCACCGGCGGTGATGGGGGCTAACAGCTTACGAATAGCCAGTGCCAACTGATGGCTTGATTTATCGCGGTGATGTTTGTCTTTCAGCGTTACTTGGATATCGCCTAAGTTGGCCTGCTGGCGCAAATAATACTGACGCACCAAACCGTTAAAACCGATAGGCGCAGCACTGCCAGCGTAGATTTGGGTTTCGGTCACCTCAGGCACGCTGTCGAGCTTTTTAGCCATCGCTAGCAGCACCGCATTGGTTTTCTCAAGCGGTGTTCCTTCTGGCATATCGAGCACCAGTTTAATTTCGGATTTGTTATCAAAGGGCAGCATTTTCAGTACCACCGCTTCAATAACTGTCAACCCCAAGGCCAATACAATCAGGCCAATCAAACCAAAGCCCAGCAAATATCGATTACGGCGTTTGGCTAAAAACGGCGCCATCAGCTTTGCAAAGAAACGATGCAGCCGCGGCGGCTTGGCTGCGTCTTGGTGTACATCTTTTAATAGGTGGCGCGCCAGCCAGGGCGTAACCGTTAAGGCAATCAGCAATGACAGCAACATTCCCATCGAGGCATTGATGGGAATGGGGCTCATGTAAGGCCCCATTAGCCCGGAAACAAAGGCCATTGGCAGCAGCGCGGCAATAACGGTAAAGGTGGCTAAAATGGTCGGCCCCCCGACCTCGTCAACAGCGCCAGGGATAGCGGTTTTAAGGCTTTTGCCCAGTCCTAAATGACGATGGATGTTTTCTACCACCACAATGGCGTCATCCACCAAAATACCGATGGAAAAGATCAGCGCAAACAGCGATACCCGGTTGAGGGTAAATCCCCACGCCCAGGACGCAAACAAGGTAACGGCAAGGGTGAGGACCACCGCACTGCCCACCACCAACGCTTCACGCTTTCCTAGCGCAAAGAGCACCAATGCCACCACCGACAGCGTGGCAAAAATCAGCTTATGAATAAGGGTGTTGGCTTTATCATCTGCGGTTTGACCGTAGTTACGGCTTACTTGCACCTTTAGCCCTGGTGGTAACCACTGCGCCTTTAACCTGTCGAGACGCTGCACAACCGCCTTTGCCACCGTCACCGCATTGGTGCCCGCTTTTTTGGTAATGGCAAGGGTAAGCGCAGGCACCGGCGCTTGGCCTGGGGCCCGCGTCCAGACATAACGGCTGGGGACACTGGCCCCGACCTGAATATCTGCCAACTGTGAAAGCAATACCGGCCGCCCGTCCTTAACCGCCACCACCAAGTTTTTTAAGGTCTCGACGCTGTCGATAAAACGGCCCGCCTGCACGGGCACATTAAGGCCATCTTCTAGGCGGTAACCGGCTTGAGCGCTGGGATTTTGAGCCGAGATGGCTTGGCTAAGGTGGGTGATATCCAGCCCCAACCGCGCCATGGCAGTGGCTTTTAAGGTCAGCTCAACTTGTTCTGGCTCACTACCGATAATATGTACAGCCCGCACCCCATCAACGTTCTGTAGCGGGCCTTTTAAGGTGTCGGCGATCGATTTAAGATCGCGCTCACCACTAATGGTGAGCGCCAGAATGGGCACATCATCAATACCGCGAATTTTAATCAGTGGCAGGCCATAGGCTGGGCTTCCTGGCCAAGAGGCCATGGCATCATAAACCTCGGTTTGCGCCTGCTGGCGAGGAACCCCCACTTTAAACTGAACCGTAACCAGCGCCGCACCAGCGCGGGACTGGGAATAGATATGGTCGATACCGCGCATGCGTGAAAGGTGTTGCTCAAGGGGCGTTGCCAGTTCAGTTTCAACTTGCTTGGCGTTAGCACCGCTGAAGGCAACCTGCACATCGACCATGGTGACATCAATTTGCGGTTCTTCTTCGCGCGGGGTAATAACCGCAGCCAACACACCTAACACCAGCCCAAACAGCGCCAATAAAGGCGTAAGACGAGACCGCTCGCCCCAGGCAGCCAAACGGCCTGCAATACCGAATTTAGGCATCGGTTATTACCTCACCGGCAGCCAAGCCGCTGAGCACTTCTACCTGCTGACCTTGCATCAAGCCAAGACGCACCGCGCGCCAGCTACCACCTTGCATTTTAACCAAGGTCAATTCCCCTTGCTTTTGCACATAATGGCGAGGAATAACAATGCCTTGATGCTCGCCAACCTGTACTAAAACCTGCTGCCACTGCCCGGGTAGTAATGCTGTATGTTCAGGTAGCTGCATGCGCAGCCGAACGGTGGCGGTTTGGCTGTCAGCCACCGGATAAAAGATAAGCTTAAGGGGCACGATGTCTGCCACCCTCGCCCACTGGTAATGACGTGCCTTATCGGCAAGAGCCGATGGCAAGTCAACATGCAAGCGCAAGGTGGCGGGATCAAAGCCGCTCATCAGCGGTGTGCCGGGTTGTACCAATTCCCCCGGCTCAACCAAACGAGCGCTGACGACACCACTATAGGGTGCGCGAATGGCGGTATATGACAACTGCTCTTTGGCCGTGGCCACGGCTGCGGTTGCCGATTTCAAAGCCGCTTGTGCGTTATCGAGCGCCGCTTTGGCTTTATCCAGCTCTGATTTCGCCACCAGCTTTTTGGCAATAAGGCTTTGGGTACGTTGCCAATCTTGCAGGGCTTGCGTTGCAGTGGCTTTCGCCGCCGCCTGGCTGGCCAAGGCTCTATCAAGCGCTTGGGATTGCTCCAAGCTATTGATGCGCACTATTACCGTGCCGGCAGCCACCTTATCGCCCACATCCACCAGTACTTCAGCAACCCGGCCAGAGGTTTGGGCAGAAACCGTTGCGCTGTTACTGGCTTCAACCAAACCTTGCAGTTGCAGCATGTCGGGTAATGGCTGTGACGTTACCGTGAAGCTATCGGCCAATGCCGGCAATGCCAGTAAACCCAGCAGCAGTAATACGCGCATTGGAGCTCCTTAAAAGGCTTCGCCCGATTTGACGCCCAGCTTTTTAAGCACCATGGCCAGGGGACAAAACCCAGTAAACGAAGCCTGTACCAGGTTAAGTCCCACAAAGGCGGTTAACCAAAGCCAGTAAGGACTTAACACCCAAGCCAGCAATAAGCTCACCAACACCACGGTGCCAGCAAAACCCATTACCCATTTGTCGATATTCATCATGCACCTCCACAAAGGCATTGTTTTACCGCTGCTTCCAGTTGGGTTAACCCACCCTTGCGCCCAAGCGCCAGGGCTTCTTCAAGCATGACGCCATCACAGTGAAATGCCATGGCCGCTAACAAACCGCCAGCCCGATTAGCGGTGCCACAATGCAGTAACACGGGCTCAGCGCTGTTGTTAAGTAGCGCTTTTAGCCGTTGGCCATTGCTGGCGGTCATGTCATTGGCTCCGCTAATAGGCAAATGGTGATAGTGCATCCCCAGCCCTTCTACCGTGGCCTGTTCGTCAAAGGTTTGCTCACTACTTTGCGTTAAATTAATGACCGTTCTAATACCGGCTTGCTGGTACTGAAATAATTGCTTTGAGTCGGGCTGGCCAGCACAAAAAAGCGTGTCGGAAACGGCATGGCACTGATCACTGAATAAGAACATTGGCACCTCCACATACCCCCAAGGGTATACTGAAAATTCAACACCAGCAACATACCCCCATGGGTATTTAAATAAAAACAGAAACTGACTAAAACCCTTATCGGTTTGCACAAAGCCAAGTGAGGAACAAAACTAAAGGCATATTGAAATACCAATCAAAGCCATTCGCCCAAATTTTATAGCAAGTCATTCAGAGGTTAAGGAATAACCTGTGCTTGGCGCCCCGGCGCATCCACCTCCTCAACCACCTATTCATCCTACTTAGTTCAAAGGTCTGTGAAATGCCGTCAATGGATAAGCGTGATGCCGGAAGTTTTGATGTAGTGGTAGTAGGTGGTGGCCCAGCCGGCACAACAGCAGCGCTCACCCTACTCAAGGAAGCGCAGCTAAAGGTATTGGTGCTAGAGAGAAAAGACTACTCCATGGCCAAACCAGGAGAAGTGGTATTACCTAATCTAGAAGCGTTGCTGCATTATCTTGATGTTTGGCAGCGCTTTACCCAAGAGCAACCCGAGGCCCATTGGCACAACACCGCCAGCTCATCGGCTACCGGCCAAGCATCCACACCTCAACCCTTATTCGGTGACAGCGACGCTTGGCTGGTTAACAGAACGCTGTTCGATGCCATGCTTGCTGAAAAAGTGACCGAGCATGGCGGGCAAATTTGGGCCCAGGCCAATCTTCGGCAGCTCACGGCAACCGAGCAGGGCTGGCAACTGACGGTCAGTCATGGGCTAAATGAAAGCAGCCACATACGTTGCCGCTACGTTATTGATGCCGCCGGGCGCGCCTCGCCTTGGGCGCAGAAAGCAACCGGCACCCGGGTTAAGTACGACAACCTGCTGGGCTTAGCCGCCACATTACCGGCGGCCCCCTCAGCGCCCCGTTCAATCGTCGAGAACTGCGAATACGGGTGGTGGTATAGCCAACGTCAAGCCGATGGCCAGCTGCTGGTATCACTGATGACCGATGTAGAACTGGTGCAACATCACCGGTTGGCCCTTGCCGAAAACTGGCTAACGTTACTGAGCACAAGCCAACAGATTGCCAAACATCTTTACCTACCGAGCAGCTTACGCGCTCCCCGAGCCTTCCCCGCCTATTCATCGCTGTTCAAAGCAACCCAAGATGCACCGATCGTCGCCACAGGTGACGCAGTGGCGTCTTACGATCCGTTGTCGTCTTCAGGTATTTACCATGCGCTTGATACCGGTATGCAAGCCGCTTATGCGGTTATTGCCGCCATGCTGGGAGATACGCGGCAAATCGACAATTACTACAGTAATGTGGCACGAGATTTTAGCCGCTACACCAGCCAGAACTGGCGAATTTACCGCCAGGAAAGCCGCTGGCCACAGTCTGATTTTTGGCGCTTTCGTACCGCCCAACCCAGTTTGACCCCAGATACCATCGTCTGCAGTGGCGAGCAGTTGGCCACAGCCTCGCTGTTCGTGCCCACTGTTGTGGCAAGACGCATGCAGGAACTGGCAACGATCCCTAAACCCGCTCACCGCGTGGTGGCGGGGCTAAGAGAAGAAAGCCCCGACATTCCGGTGAAGCGTATTTTATTGGCCATGGAAGAATTACTGGTAGTGAGCCCCCGTTCGGCCTAACCGCGGATAAGCCGAAGCGGCGTGCGCCGAAGTAGCGGCCAAAGCCGCAGCAGCGCCGGAATAGCCACCCCCAAAGCCCCGCCCAGCAACGCTAGCAACGATAGCGGCCAATGCAAATTCACCGGTAATTCCAGTACTTGGGTTTGCAGCAAATAAAGGCTTAACTGGCTGGTGAGCCCTGCCATTAAACCGGCCAAGCCGCCGAGTAATAAAAACTCCAAGCCAAGGGCGCGAAATAACGTGCGCTCGGATGCCCCCAAAGTTCTTAACACGCCTAAGTCGCGGCGGCGCTCATCAAGGCTTGCCTGCACTGCGGCCAGCAACACCAACACCGATGCTGCCACCACCAGCAGCCAGACAAACTGCAACGCCAAGCCCACTTGGCCGATTAAGCTACGAATTTGGCTAAGAATGGCGTCAACATCAATCAAGGTCAGGGTGGGATGATTTTTTAAAAGCCCGGCTAGCTGCGGGCGATATTGGCTATCTAAATGAAAGCTCGCAATAAAGCTGGCAGGAAAATCCTTCAGCACTGCCGGGCTAAAAATCATAAAGAAGTTAGGCTGCATCGATTGCCAATCAACCTTGCGGATGCTGGCAACCTTGGCCGAGAAGTCATCGCCCCCTAGGCGAAAAGTAACCTTGTCACCCAGTTTAAGGTTGAGGCGTTTGGCAACGCCTGACTCAACCGACACCAACCTGGCATCGTCTGCTTTTGGCCACCAGGCACCTGCCGTTAACACATTGTTTTCAGGCAAGGTTTTTCGCCAGGTGAGATTAAGCTCGCGGTCAATACCGACACGACCGCCACGCGGCGACTGCGCATCATCGGCATTTTCTTCTTTGGTTTTTTCACCATTAATGGCAACCAGCCGCGCCCGCACCACCGGGTAGAGATCAGAGGCATGGGTGCCGTATTGGCCCAAAAAGCGATTCACTGCCGGTACTTCGTCAGGAGCGACATTGACGACAAAATAATTAGGGGCGTTGTCGGGCAGGCTTGCCTGCCAGTCGGCCAGCAAATCTGACTTCACCAGTTGCACCAAAATCATCAGCATCAGTGCCAGGGTAAAGCTGCCCAATTGCACCAAGCTGGCACCTTTTCGCCGCTCCAAACCGGCAACCGCTAACCGCCAGGCCCCACCAATACCGCGGCTGCGCCCCAACACCTTCAGCAATAGTGCGCTCACCAATGCTACCGCGACCACCGCAGCGCCCGCCCCCGCGCCCACCGCCAAGGTCAGTTTCAGATCACGGGTAAAAAGCGCTATGGCGGCAAAAAGCGCCACAAAGACCAGCACATAATGCAGACGGCTTTGCCCTTGCTGCTCCTGTCCTTCACGCCAAACGCGTATTGGCGGCACTTTTAACAGCCGCCACAATGGCCAAGCCGCAAAGGCAAGGGTGCAAATCGCACCGACCGCGAGCCCAAGCCACAACGGCTCTAGGGTACTGGGCGGCAGTGAAGTCGGCAGTAAGCGACCATATTGCAGCAAAAGCGCTTTAACCAGGGCAAAGCCCGCACCCAAGCCCAGCAGTGACCCGGTAACCAGCACCAAGGCCAGTTGGCCGGCAAAAAGCCACACCACTTGTCGGCGGGTACCGCCTAGCGCCTTAATCAGTGCCACGGTTTCAACATGGGAGTCGCAAAACCGCCGCGCCGCCACGCCAATCGCCACCGCGGCCAGCAAAACGCCCATCAGGCTCGATAGCATCAAAAAGCGGTTCGCGCGGGTTAAGGCCACGCTAATTGGCGAATTGCTGCGCTTAATATCGGTAAATTCCACCCCGGCCGGTAACTGGCCAGCAAGACTGTTTTCAAATTGCTGAAGGGCCTTGGGCTTACCTTTAAATAGCCAGCGCCAACTGACCCGCGAACCGGGTTGGATAACCTTACTGGCGGCGACATCTTGCTGGTTCATCAGTGCCGGTGGCGCTGCGGCAAACACGTTTAGGCCAACATCGGGGGCTTCAACCAAATAGCGGCTAAAGCGCAAAGTGGCATAGCCCAGTTCCACTTGGTCACCCAAGCTAAGATTAAGCGCCTGGGCAAGCCGCCTATCCACCCAGATTTGCCCGGGACCTGGGCCCTTTTCAACCGTTGATACTGCCCCAACGGCTTGGGTTGACACCTTTAATTGCCCTCGCAAGGGATATTGGCCATCTACCGCATAAATAGCGGCCAACTGCATGGCATTGCGATGAATAAGCATGGTGGTAAAGCGGGTTTGCAGGCTTTTGGTTAAATCGGTTTTTTCAACTTCGGCGCTAAGCGCGCTGGGTAAGGGCTGGCTAAAACGCAGTACTAAGTCGGCCGCAAGAAAGCTGGCACCTTTGCGGTTAAAAGCCTGGTTCAGCACTTCGGAAAAACGCGCCAACGACACCACGGACGCCACCGCCAGCAAGATGGCAAAAAGCATGATCAGCACATCGGCGCGTTTTAGCTCCCGCCAAAAAAAACGCCCTACCAGCTCAGGCCGCATCATCCAAAACCTCCAGGCGACCTTCTTTTAAGGCAAGCACGCGCTGACAACGCCTTGCCAACACCGGATCATGAGTCACTAAAATCAGCGTGGTACCAAAGTCGCGGTTAAGGGCAAACAACAGATCGGCGACATGCTCGCCGGTGTGCGTATCAAGGTTGCCGGTGGGTTCGTCGGCAAAGAGCAGCGCCGGGTTCGTGATAAAAGCCCGGGCAATGGCTACCCGTTGCTGCTCGCCGCCAGAAAGCTGCGCGGGGTAATGCCCCAAGCGCTGACCAAGCCCGACTCTTTGCAATAGCTCACTGGCTTTATTGCGGGCGTCGCGGTCGCCTTTAAGCTCGGCTGGCATCATAACGTTTTCAAGGGCGGTCAGGCTTGGGATCAACAAAAACTGTTGGAAAACAAAACCCAGTTGCTCGGCCCTTAATGCGGCGCGGGCATCTTCACTCAGGGTTGCTATGTTCTTGCCCGCCAAGGTAACGGAGCCTGCACTGGGCTGGTCCAACCCCGCCAGTAAACCAAGTAAGGTAGATTTACCGGAGCCAGAGGTACCCATGATCGCCAAGGTTTCGCCGGTTTTTACCTGCAGTTCAACACCGCTGAGAATAGCTAAGTCGCTACCATCGGCGCTTAAAACGGATTTACTGAGTTGGCGAACATCGATTACAGCTTCGCTCATTGACGATTTCCTTTTATTGCGGGGCTTAACCTCGTTTTGGCAATGTTAGCCAGACCTAACAGCAGCAACAGCAAACCGCGGCAGGATGCTGTGGGTCACCATACTGACCTTAACCGCCTTTACCAGGCTCGCCAAGCAAACAACATGTACCGGCCGTTTGTCGCAGTTTAGGTGCAATTTAGCCGCATAATCGCTAGGTTAGGGTCATATCACTTGGGGAAAAGATCTTTATGACGCTTAACTGGTCAGCCCTTGGAGACAGGGCCCTGGTTCTTACCTTGAATAATAATGACACCCTTAGCCAGCGCCAATTGCACTGGCTGGCCCATCAGCTTTGTGGCCTTAGCGGTGTCAGTGAAACCGTGCCCGGCATGGGCAATCTCACCTTAATATTGACCTCACCACTGGTGGACATGGCCACACTGGCAGAGCACGCCATTGCGGTATGGGCAAAGCGCCCAGCAGAAGCAAGCCCAGGCAAACTGCATAAAATTGCGGTGCGTTACAAAGGCCCTGACTTGCACCAGGTAGCCGAATACGCCGGGCTTTCTGAAGAAGACGTTATTAGCCGCCATTCTCAAGCCGTGTATGAAGTGTCCTTTGTTGGCTTTATGCCCGGCTTTGCCTATCTCACCGGTATGGACAAACGTCTCGCCATGCCGCGCCGGGCAGAGCCTCGGCTGCAGGTACCCAGCGGTGCCGTGGCCATTGCTGGCCAGCAAACCGGCATTTATCCACGCCAGGTTCCCGGCGGCTGGCAAATCATTGGTTATACCGACCAACCACTTTTTGACGTGGAACAGACTCCGCCAGCATTGTTGCAACCGGGCGACCAAATTCAGTTCGAGGTGAGCCGTGATTGAAGTATTAAAAGGCGGCATCTTGGCCAACATTCAAGACGGCGGCCGCCCCGGCTTTCGTAACCAAGGTGTGCCAGCCAGCGGCCCGATGGACCCATTAGCCCTGAGAGTTGCCAATATGCTGCTGGGCAAACCAGCCGACGCTACCGGCATTGAAATTATCTTTGGCCAAACTCAGCTGCGTTTTCAAAAAGCCGGCTGGGTTGCGCTAACCGGCGCCGACTTAGGTGCCAGCTTTGACGGTAAACCCATCACCCCTGGCTGGCGTTTTAAGGTGGAACCGGGGCAAATCTTGCATTTTCGCCAGCCCAAACACGGTTTTCGGGCTTATCTGGCGGTTAGTGGCGAGCTCAATACCCCCAAAGTTTTGGGGTCAGCCAGCTTTGACCGCGGCTCCGGTTTTCAAAAACCGCTGGAAAGCGGGCAAACCCTCGACTGGCAGCCGGCAGGGGATTTTAAAGCGCCACTTTATGTGCGAGTGCCAGAGGCTGGCCGCCTGCGGGTATTGCCCGGGCCGGAATACCAAACCTTCGACAAACTGGCCCATGGTATTTTTTGGCATACCAATTGGAAAATCACCGCCGATTCCAACCGTATGGGTTACCGCTTATCAGGCCCCAGTTTGCACCGGTTAGTGGGTGATGAAATGCCGTCCCAAGGCGTGGTGCCTGGCACCATTCAAGTGCCCGCTAATGGCCAGCCTATTGTGCTGGGCGTAGACGCCCAAGCCACCGGCGGTTACCCCATTTTAGGCGTGGTCATTTCCGCCGATCTTTGGCAGTTAGGCCAACTTGGCCCGGGCCGCCACATCCAATTTATTCCCACTACGCCACAAGAGGCGAGGCTTGCCTGGCAAAAGCAATGCGATTACCTCAAGCATTTGGAGCAATACATTGGCGCACATTGATTTTAATGCCGACCTCGGAGAAGGCGCCGCCTTTGATGAAGAGCTGCTGACCCTAGTGAGCTCCGCCAATATTAGCTGCGGCTTTCATGCTGGCAATGTCGCCCTTACCGCCAAAACCATTGATTTAGCCCTGGCCAACGGTGTGGCCATTGGCGCTCACCCAAGCTTTGATGACAAAGCCAACTTTGGCCGCACCAATATGGCGTTAAGCACCGGCGAAGTGTTCGACTTGGTGTTATTCCAATGTGCCGGTTTCAAGGCCTTAGTGGAAGCCAGAGGCGGCGTACTGCACCACGTAAAACCCCATGGTGCGCTCTATAACCAAGCCGCTAAAGACGCCACCTTAGCCCTTGCCATCGCCAAAGCGGTAAAAACTCTGGATCCGGCCATAAAGCTTTATGGCCTGGCCGGTAGCCAGTCGCTTATTCAGGCCCAAAGAGTTGGCCTCAGCGCGGTATCGGAAGTTTTCGCCGACCGCCGCTACCTGGCCGATGGCAGCTTAAAGCCGCGTAGCCAAGCTGGCGCAGTGTTAGAGCACGACAACGATGTTGAAGCGCAGGTGCTGGCCATGGTGACGCAAGGGCAAGTAACGGCTGATAACGGCCAAACGGTTAACCTCGCCGCCGACACCTTATGTTTGCATGGCGACAACCAGCACGCTTTGCGCCTTGCCAAACGGCTGCGCGAAAAATTAGATACGCTCAATATTGCCGTAGGAGCACCTTGATGGACGCCGTGAATTATTGGCCGCTGCTGGGTGTTGGCGTGGTGATTATTGGCTTTGCCATCAGAGCCAACCCGCTACTGGTGGTGACATTGGCCGGTGTTATCACCGGCCTTGCTGCCGCCCTGCCCTTTGATGACATTCTCACCGCCTTGGGTGATGGCTTTACCCACACCCGCACCTTGAGCCTTATTTTGGTGTTACCACTGGCCGTGATTGGTCTTTTAGAGCGCAACGGCCTTCGCGAACAGGCCGGGCGCTGGATAAGCGGCTTTAAAAATGCCTCTGCCGGCCGGTTGCTGGCAATGTATTTATTGGCCCGCGAGCTTAGCGCTGCCCTTGGCCTGACTAGCCTTGGTGGCCACCCGCAAATGGTTAGGCCGTTATTGGCGCCGATGGCCGAAGGCGCTGCCGGCAAAGCTTTTGGCCCGTTAACAGACCAAGAACAACAGCACCTTAGAGCCATGGCTGCCGCTACCGATAACGTTGGCCTGTTCTTCGGTGAAGATATTTTTGTCGCCTTTGGTGCGGTGATGCTAATGCACAGTTTTTTAACCGCCAAAGGCATCAATGTTGAACCTATGCATATCGCGTTGTGGGGATTACCCACCGCACTTTGTGCATTATTGATCCATGGCTGCCGAGTACTCTACCTTGACCGCCAGTTAGCCAATGGCAAGTGGAGAAAGGCGCCGTGAGTATGACCTTTTTCTACATCCTGACCGGCATCTTATTGCTGGGAAATGGCGTATTAACGGCGCTGGATAAAAACCACCCCCGGCGGCTGCCCTCCAGTCTTTTTTGGAGCATTTTTGGCGCGCTATTCATATTAGGTGACTGGCTGCCACCGCTGGTTTGTGGCGCGCTGGTACTGGCCATGAGCTTGCTGGGTGGCCTTAATTTGGTTAAGCCAAAGCAAAGCGACGAAGGCAGCCTTAACAGCCGTAAAGCCGGTGCTGACCGCCTTGGCAATAAATTGTTTTGGCCAGCCCTTTGTATTCCTTTTATCACCCTGGTAGGCGCTCTGGGCTTTCCTTGGCTAAAAAACCACGGCGTAAACGTAGTGCAAGGCTCCGCCACCTTGGTGAGCTTGGGCATTGCCTGTTTAGTCTCCTTTGTTCTGGCCTGTGTTCTTACCCGTGAGCCCCCCATGCAGGGGCTAAAAGAAAATAGCCGCTTGGTCGATGCCATTGGCTGGTCACTGCTGTTGCCGCAAATGCTGGCAACTTTAGGTATTTTGTTTGCCAAAGCCGGAGTGGGTGAAGCGGTAGCCAGTGTCGTGGGGGAGGTCCTCCCCAAAGGCGTTGAGTTTTGGGCCATTGTCGCTTACGCCATGGGTATGGCGCTTTTCACCATGGTGATGGGGAACGCTTTTGCGGCCTTCCCTGTGATTACTGCCGGTATCGGTATTCCCTTTCTAATCAACGATTACCACGGTAACCCTGCGGTGATGTCGGCCATTGGCATGTTTAGCGGTTACTGCGGCACCCTGATGACGCCGATGGCCGCCAATTTTAATTTGGTACCCGCAGCGCTGTTAGAGTTAAAAGACCGCAATGCGGTGATCAAGGCACAAGCCCCAACCGGCTTGTTGTTGTTGCTGGCCAACATTGTTTTGTTATGGTGGCTGTTATGAAAATTCTGCTAACCGGTTTTGAGCCCTTTGCTGGCGAACCTATCAACCCGTCTTGGGAAGCGGTAAAGGCTCTTGCCGACTATCGCCAGTCGGTGGTGAGCCTGATGTTGCCTTGCGTGTTTGATAAAAGCCTTGAAGTACTGGGCGATGTAGCAAGAGCCATCGAGCCCGACATTATCTTGGCGGTAGGCCAAGCGGGTGGGCGCAGCGGTATCAGCCTTGAGAAGGTCGCTATCAACCTCAATGATGCCCGTATCGCTGATAATGCCGGTAACAGGCCCATTGATACCCCGGTTATTGCTGATGCCCCCAACGCCTACTTTTCAACCCTGCCAATCAAACGGTTAGCTCAAGCACTAAAAGCGCAGCAGATAGATGCCCATGTTTCTTACACCGCTGGCACCTACGTCTGTAACCACCTGTTCTTTGGCGCCCGCCACTTGGCAGAAAGCTTGCCCCAAAAGCCACTGGCAGGTTTTGTACACATTCCGTTTTTGCCCGAACAGGCTCAGCGCCATAATGATGCCCCTTCGATGCCGCTCGACACCTTAGTAGCAGCATTAACAGTGTTGGTTGATGAGTTATTGGCAGGCGGCGAAGACATTACGGTGAGCGCAGGCACTACGCATTAAGGAGGCGATGTGGGTAAAGCATTACTACTACTGTTGGTTTTAGTCAGCCCCTTAAGCTGGGCCAAAACCTTGTTGGTGATGGGTGATTCACTGAGCGCTGGCTACGGCCTGCAAAGCAACCAAACCTGGGCTAAATTGCTGTCTGAAAAGCTGCAAACCGACGCCCCTGGCTGGCAATTGGTAAACGCCAGCATTAGCGGCGAAACCACCGCCGGCGGCCTTAGAAGATTGCCGCAGGTACTTAAAGAGCACAAACCCTCGCTGGTGCTGATAGAGCTGGGCGGTAACGACGGCCTAAGAGGCTACCCTATCCCCAGCATGCGCCAAAACTTGGAAAAGATGGTTAAGCTTAGCCAGCAAGCCGGAGCGAAAGTGATGGTGATGGAGATTTGGCTACCGCCCAATTACGGCCCGCGCTATATCGACAACTTCAAGGCCGCCTTTAAAACGGTAGCCGCCGATACAGGGGCAACTTGGGTGCCTTTTTTCGGCAGGAAAGTGGCTTTTAAGCCCGGTATGGTGCAGCAAGACGGCATTCACCCCACCGCCAAGGCGCAGCCCTTTTTAGTACAAGCCTTGTGGCAAGATTTAGCACCGATGGTGCAATAAGCATTAATTAAGGGCGTGCAAAATGCGATAGCAAATCGCCCCCAATACGGCCAGGGTGCCTATCCACATGGTAACGATACCGGCATCCTTTTCCCTGGCGGTAAAGCCAATACCCAGGCAGGCGATCCCAAAGCAAAACACCAGAAAGAGCCCCCAAAATGACTCACCCATGCCAACTCTCCTTCTTATTCTTAAAGCCCATCCTATTGTTTTAAGGCTTTTTTCTCCATAACCAATTGTCACAAACCAATGAAAGAAATATGACGGCGCAACCTCAATAGCCACCTGTAACAAGCCTGAGGCAATATAAAGGCAGTAAAAATAAAAAAGGCCACTCATTCGAGTGGCCTTCGGTTTTGGTGGAGCTAGACGGTATCGAACGGGGCAACCTTTGCCGCCGACCGATTTTCCGGTATCACCGAAAACCGCTTAAGTTCCGAATTTGGTGGAGCTAGGCGGGATCGAACCGCCGACCTCTTGCATGCCATGCAAGCGCTCTCCCAGCTGAGCTATAGCCCCAAATTGTGGTGTCCCCTAGGAGATTACGAAACGCTTAGCGTTTCGCCCTTCGGGCCAGCCTTTCGGCTGTTCTAAAACGCTGCCGCGTTTTAATCGAACGGCAGGGGTTCTTACCCCTAGGTGACTGACTGGTTTTCGTCACCACGTTCTTTATTTGGCGTCCCCTAGGGGATTCGAACCCCTGTTACCGCCGTGAAAGGGCGGTGTCCTAGGCCTCTAGACGAAGGGGACAAAAATCAGGTTTGCAAAGCGTGGCTTTGCGCTGATTTTTGTAAGGCGAGACTTTGCTAATCAAAGCCCAGCGGCAACACCGCTTTGCCTCACATCGATGCTAGGACATCGATGATTTATTCACTGGAGCTAAGCGGAATTGAACGGGGCAACCTTTGCCGCCGACCGATTTTCCGGCATCGCCGAAAACCGCTAAGTTCCGAATTTGGTGGAGCTAGGCGGGATCGAACCGCCGACCTCTTGCATGCCATGCAAGCGCTCTCCCAGCTGAGCTATAGCCCCAAATTGTGGCGTCCCCTAGGGGATTACGAAACGCCAGGCGTTTCGCCCTTCGGGCCAGCCTTTCGGCTGTTCTAAAACGCTGCTGCGTTTTAGTCGAACGGCAGGGGTTCTTACCCCTAGGTGACTGACTGGTTTTCGTCACCACGTTCTTTATTTGGCGTCCCCTAGGGGATTCGAACCCCTGTTACCGCCGTGAAAGGGCGGTGTCCTAGGCCTCTAGACGAAGGGGACAAAAATCAGGTTTGCAAAGCGTGGCTTTGCGCTGATTTTTGTAAGGCAGGGCTTTGCTAATCAAAGCCCAGCGGCATACCGCTTTGCCTCACATCAATGCTAGGACATCGATGATTTATTCACTGGAGCTTAGCGGCATTGAACGGGGCAACCTTTGCCGCCGACCGATTTTCCGGTATCACCGAAAACCGCTTAAGTTCCAAATTTGGTGGAGCTAGGCGGGATCGAACCGCCGACCTCTTGCATGCCATGCAAGCGCTCTCCCAGCTGAGCTATAGCCCCAAAATCTGTATCAAATGGCTTTGCTGGTACCACTTGAATTGTCGCGCTACGCGCCATTGCCGCCGAGGCCACAATGAATAACGGTGGGAACTGAGCAAAATTGAACGAGGCAACCTTTGTCGCCGACCGATTTTCCGGTATCACCGAAAACCGCTAAGTTCCAAATTTGGTGGAGCTAGGCGGGATCGAACCGCCGACCTCTTGCATGCCATGCAAGCGCTCTCCCAGCTGAGCTATAGCCCCAATAAAGGGGAGACTGGCTCCCCTTAAGTGCGAGGCGCATTCTATGCAGCCCCTAATTTGCTGTCAATACGCTTTTACGCCTCAGCGGCCCGTTTGACGATAAAATCAACGGCTTGGTCTAAACGTGCCAAGCAGCGTTCCTTACCAATTAGGTGTGCAGTCACATCCAAAGACGGTGACTGCCCGGCACCGGTAATGGCAACACGCAGCGGCATACCGACTTTACCCATCCCCACTTCCAACTCGTCAGCGGTGGCTTGGATAGCGGTATGAATAGCCTCTGGCGTCCAGTCAGCCAGCGCTGCCAGTTTGGCTTTCACCCGTTCCAGTGGGACCTGCGCTACCGGCCGTAAGTGCTTTTTAGCGGCAGCTTCGTCAAAACTGGCAAAATCTTCAAAGTAGTAGCGGCTTTGGACTGCCATTTCCTTCAAGGTATTCACCCGCTCGCCCATCACCGCAACCAAGGCCGCAAGGCTTGGGCCCTGGGTGGTATCGATGTTTTGGTCGGCCATGTGCCAAGCCAGATATTCGGCGACGACCTCAGGTGGCAAATGGCGAATGTAGTGGTTGTTCAGCCAATTTAGTTTTTCGGTGTTAAAGGCACTGGCCGCTTTATTGATGGCCTCCAAGGTGAACAGCTCTACCATTTCATCAAGGCTGAACACCTCTTGGTCACCGTGAGACCAACCCAGACGCACCAGGTAATTCAGTAGCGCTTGCGGCAGATAACCGTCATCGCGGTACTGCATAACCGATACGGCGCCGTGGCGTTTAGACAGCTTTTTGCCGTCGTCGCCTAAAATCATCGACACATGGGCATACTCGGGCACCGGCGCACCAAGGGCTTTAAGAATGTTGATTTGGCGCGGGGTGTTGTTGATGTGGTCTTCACCACGCACAACGTGGGTAATGCCCATATCCCAGTCGTCCACAACAACGCAGAAGTTGTAGGTTGGGCTACCGTCGCTGCGCTGAATAATCAGGTCGTCCAGTTCTTTGTTGGCGATTTCGATGCGGCCGCGGACCTTGTCATCAAACACCACTGACCCTTCTTGCGGGTTTTTAAAGCGGATGACAAAAGGTTCGTCGGCACTGTGCTCGCTGTGATCGCCCCGGCATTTGCCGTCGTAACGGGGTTTTTCACCACTTGCCATTTGCGCTTCACGCATGGCTTCCAAGCGCTCAACAGAGCAATAGCATTTATAGGCCTTACCCTCGTCTAAAAGCTGCTGCACCAGTTCTTTGTAACGGTCAAAACGCTTGGTTTGATAGTAAGGACCTTCATCCCACTGCAAATCCAGCCAGTTCATGCCATCTAAAATGGCTTCAATGGCTTCAGGGGTAGAACGTTCTAAGTCGGTGTCTTCGATACGCAGTACAAACTCGCCTTTGTTATGGCGGGCAAACAGCCAGGAATACAGCGCGGTACGAGCACCGCCAACGTGAAGAAAACCGGTAGGGCTAGGGGCAAAACGAGTTTTGACGTTCATGGACACACTTATTCTGTTGAGACACAGGGCCAAATAAAGGGCTTATTCTAGCACTGCACTGGTGGGACCCAAACACCTGTCGCGCTGAAAAATTCAGCATTCAGGCGGGGTTGCAGTGAATTGGGTTGACAGTGAAAAACCCCTCCCTATAATACCGCTCCACATGGCAGGGGTGATTAGCTCAGCTGGGAGAGCACCTCCCTTACAAGGAGGGGGTCACTGGTTCGAACCCGGTATCACCCACCATATTCCTTTTAGGAACCTGCCAAACCAATACAATGTGGCGTCGCGTTACCCAGGACGACACTATAGATTTAGGGTGATTAGCTCAGCTGGGAGAGCACCTCCCTTACAAGGAGGGGGTCACTGGTTCGAACCCGGTATCACCCACCATATTAAAACGTGTCGTCACAATCCCAGGGCGCCACTACAGATTTAGGGTGATTAGCTCAGCTGGGAGAGCACCTCCCTTACAAGGAGGGGTCACTGGTTCGAACCCGGTATCACCCACCAATTTGGTTTTTGTTCTAGAGAATGGGAGAGCACCTCCCACTTAAACAAGAACCGGGAATAACTGGTCCAAGCCAGTATTACCCACCATGTTAAAACGTGTCGTCATAATCCCAGGGCGCCACTACAGATTTAGGGTGATTAGCTCAGCTGGGAGAGCACCTCCCTTACAAGGAGGGGGTCACTGGTTCGAACCCGGTATCACCCACCAATTTGGTTTTTGTTCTAGAGAATGGGAGAGCACCTCCCACTTAAACAAGAACCGGGAATAACTGGTCCAAGCCAGTATTACCCACCATGTTAAAACGTGTCGTCATAATCCCAGGGCGCCACTACAGATTTAGGGTGATTAGCTCAGCTGGGAGAGCACCTCCCTTACAAGGAGGGGGTCACTGGTTCGAACCCGGTATCACCCACCAATTTGAAAGCCACCTTCGGGTGGCTTTTTGCTTATTAACACCGGGTCTAGAGGTGCCGCGCACCTCCCGCCGATACCAGAACCGGGGGCAATGATGCAAACCTGCTATCACCCACCAATCAAAAAGCCACCTTCGGGTGGCTTTTTGCTTATTAACATCGGGTCAAAGGTGCCACGCACCTCCCGCCGATACCAGAACCGAGGCAATGGTTCGAACCCGGCATCACCCACCGATGTAAAACCATCTTGGAGTGTTTTTGCTCAATAGCACCGAGTAAAGATCTCAAGCGGTTCTCACTTAGTCACCAAGGCTTTTAATAACAAGCACTAAGCCTTTGTAACTCCATGCCAGCCTGTGTTACTTAATTTATATACGGTATACAAATTAAGAGCATCACCAACATGTCGTTAATGAAAACTCTGCGCATCCTAGGACTTGTGTGCGTAGCCGCCGCCATTGTTTCAGGCTGTCAGCCCAAGCCCAAAGCCGATATCAGTGGTGTTTGGCTATTCAATCAAGTCCCCGATTTTCCGGGAGTAAGAATGATTGAAATAAGCCACACCACTAAAGGCTACAGTGGCGTGATGACCAGCGACTGGTATGGCCCCATGCCCATGCAAAACTTAACGGTGGAAAACGGCGTCGCTCATTTCGGCATTTCCAACGGTAACCCGCATGTTCCGGCCAAAACCTGGACAGCGGCCCTTAACGGCGACAGGCTGCATGTAAAGGGGCAGGTTTGGTACGGCAAACTGGATAACGATGCCGTACGTGGCAGCGAAGCCGATGCCAAAGCGCGCCGCTTTCACCTCAGCAACCTGCCCTCTTACACGGCACTCAAGCCAGACGGCCTGGCAAAAACGCCACCCATGGGTTGGAGCAGCTGGAACAAATTCGCCGACCATATTGACGATAAAACCGTTCGCGAAATCGCTGATGCCATGGTGGCATCAGGCCTTCGCGATGCTGGCTATCGCTACATCAATATCGATGATGGCTGGCAAGGCAAGCGCGCCGCTGATGGCAGTATTCAGCCCAATGCCCGCTTTCCAGACATGAAGGCCCTAGCCGACTACTTGCACAATAAAGGCCTCAAACTCGGGCTTTACAGTTCCCCCGGCCCTAAAACGTGCGCCGGCTATGAAGGCAGTTACGGCCACGTCGAACAAGACGCCAAAACCTATGCCGCCTGGGGCATCGATTACCTTAAGTACGATCTGTGCTCTGGTGAAGCCTTCTACCAAACCCAAGCGCAAATTCGCGGGGCTTACCAGCAAATGGGCCAGGCGCTTCGCGCCACCGGCAGGCCCATTATTTACAGCTTGTGTGAATATGGCCGCGACAACGTTGGCAGCTGGGGCCGTAGTGTTGGTGGCCACCTGTGGCGTACCACGGGCGATATCAGCGACAAATACAGCGTGATGGCCAAGTTAGGCTTTGATAAAAACGGCGCTGCCAGTAACGCCGGCCCCGGCGGCTGGAATGACCCTGACATGCTGGAAGTGGGCAATGGCGGCATGAGCGAGGATGAATACCGCACCCACATGACACTCTGGGCGATGTCGGCAGCGCCGCTACTGATGGGCCACGACCTTCGCCATATGGATAAAGCCACCAGCCAACTGCTGGAAAACCCCGGCGTAATTGCAATCGACCAAGATGCCAAAGGCATTCAAGGCCAGGCCGTAAGCAAGGATGCAAACACCGAGGTCTGGACCAAAGCCTTGGCTGACGGTAGCCAAGCAGTTGCGCTTTTTAACCGCAGTAAAGCGCCCCAAGTGATTAGTTTCACCCCCGCTGAAACCGGTTTTACCCGCATCAGTAAGGTCACTGATCTTTGGCGCCAGCAAGGGGTTGCAACCGATAAAAGGCAGTTTAAGGTGCCGGCGCACGGCGCGGTGCTATTAAAAGTGACGGGCGTCTAACGTAAAAAAGGCCGCTTAAAGCGGCCTTTTTTATTTCCAATCGGTGGAGCGGTAGACGGTTTTAATCAGGTGCCAACCAAACTTGGTTTTTACCGGCCCCTGCACTTCAAACAGCGGCTTTTTAAAAACCACGTCATCAAAGGCTTTAACCATATCGCCTTTTTTAAACTCACCTAAATCGCCACCACGGCGTTTAGACGGGCACAGCGAATGCTGCTTGGCCAGTTTATTAAAATCGGCCCCTTTTTTGAGCTTGGCCAACAGCATGTCGGCTTCTTCACGGGTTTTAACCAAAATATGGTAAGCGCTGGCTGTGGCCATCATAAAACTCCTCATCAAGGGCATTATTGTCCCATTGCCAAGGCGCCGTTAAAAGCCTTAACGAATGCGCATTCCGGCTTTCTCATCAAAGTGCAACGGCGTGCTGTACTTTTGCAGCGGCGCTTCCGGCACCTCGCCTATTTTCACACCATAAGGCCAGTTGGGCGGGCAAATCGCAATGTAACGGGCATAGCCACCGGTACCGCCACCGAATTTAGGATACCCCATCGCCACCAGTGCCCCCGTGGCCGGCACTTTATCGAGGTTAGCCACCCCTTCAGCCTGGGCATAGCCGTGGTGCATCAACCAGTGTTCACCCTCTAAATTCGGGGTGTTATCGGTGTCTAATGGCTCATGGCCGTGAAAAAGAATATGCCGTTTGAGGTGCAAAAATTTCAGTGCCGCCAAACTCACCGCTGGAAACGGTGTTTGGGTTGCCAGGGCGGGATTTGGCCAGGTTTTGGACCAATCGGAGCGCACAAACACCACCGAGCCTGCTGGAATTAAGCCGTGTTTTTTCTCAAAGGCTTTAATGTCACTGACTTGCAAGGCATAGCCGGGGTCTTTTTTTACCTGTTCAACAATGCTGATCACCACTAAAGGCCTGATGGTATAGGTGGCCGGTAACTCATCAATAGCCGGATACTCGGGCGCCCAATGGGCGGGAGGGTCTAACTGAGTACCGAGCTGGTCGGTACTTAACTGGTAGGCGGTGGCTTCAAACCCCTGCTTGGCATATTGATAGGCTTGGCCCTTTTTGACATAGCCATCAACACTGATGCCAGCCTTAGCTGGGGCAAATGTTGAGGGGCCAAAACCAGCCCACACCGGAATATTGGGGGTGATGGTATGGGTTAAATCCACGTATTTGGCTTGTTTGAGGGTTTGCTCGTAAAGGGTCCAAAGCCGGTTATCGGCTGCCTGAGCCGCCATTACATTGCCAACCAACAGCCACAAAAAAAGTACAAAAGCAGTCGTTATCTTCATCATCTTGCGCATCCTTTGCTGGTATCCATTTCATTAATAAACCTTGTGATAACGTTTTACCGTTGCCGTAAGAGACTTTACAACTGAATGCAACACCTTGGATTGCTTGTTTTTCCTACCACTTTACCTAGGCTTCCCTAACGACTTAGCACCTGAACATGAAACGTAAATGTGGTATTTTTACAACGCAACATATAAAGGAATTATTATATTATGATCGTGCTAGCAATCGTCTTCATTCTACTCGGCCTCGTGCTGCTTACGGGCGGTATATGGCTTATCACGCTAGGAGGCAGTGTCTATTACGCCATTGCCGGTCTGGCCTTTCTGTTAACTGGTTTTTTTGTAAAAAAACAACAAACCATCGCCAGATTACTCTATGCCGTATTTCTGGTTGGTACTGCCCTATGGGCACTTTCTGAATCGGGTTTTGACTGGTGGCCGTTGGCAACCCGCATGGGTCTATTCCTGATTTTGGCCATTCCGCTGCTGATAGCTCCCAAATTCCGCCGTGGCGGTATCAAAGTGTTACTGCCGGTTTGGGCTGTATTAGCGGTAGGCACCCTGGCCTCACTGCTGGTTGATAAACACGACACCAGTGGCCAACTTAGCGCCGAAGTGAAAGTTGCCGCCCCCAACATTGGCAACTCTCCAGAAGATAGCTGGTATGCCTATGGCCGCTCAGATATGGGCCAGCGTTATTCACCGCTTGACCAAATCACCAGCAAGAACGTGAAAAACCTCACCCTGGCTTGGCAATACCAAACCGGTGACAAAAAAGGCCCCGGCGATGTAGGTGAAACCACTTATGAAGCCACGCCGCTTAAAATCGGCAATAGCCTCTATATTTGTACGCCGCACAACTGGCTGGTGGCACTGAATGCCGATACCGGTAAGAAAGAGTGGCAATACACAGCCAATATTTCGCCAGACTTGCAGCGCCAGCACCAAACCTGCCGCGGCGTTTCTTACCAGCCGCCTGCATCAGGCATAGTGCCGGTAGCCCAAACCCTGACCACCCCGTCAGAAAAGCTGGCCCCCAAAGCCTGTGACGCCGAGCTTTTCCTGCCAACCTCTGACGCCAAGCTGATTGCCGTTGACCCGGCAACAGGCGCGCGCTGCAGTAACTTTGCTGACGACGGTATTTTAGATCTCACCCAGCACATGCCCTTTAAGCAGCATGGCTATTACTACTCCACCTCACCGCCGCTGGTCGCCAAAGGCCTGGTGATTGTGGGTGGTTCGGTGAATGACAACTACGCCGTTAACTCCCCATCCGGTGTTATTCGTGCCTTTGATGTGCACACCGGCGAGCTGAAATGGAACTTTGACTCTGGTAACCCAGATGAAACCGCGCCTATTGGCCCCGGCCAGGTTTACACCACCAGCTCCCCCAATAGCTGGTCTGTTGCCAGTGCCGATACCAAGCTGGGTTTGGCCTACTTCCCCATGGGGAACCGTACCCCTGACCAAATCGGTACCTACCGTAGCCCCGCCGAAGAAAAGTTCTCTTCGTCGGTAGTGGCGCTGGATCTCGATACCGGTAAGGTTGCCTGGGTGCGCCAGTTTATTCACCATGACCTTTGGGACATGGATACCCCGGCCCAGCCCGTACTGCTCGATCTTCGCACCAAAGACGGCCTTGAACCGGCGCTGGTGGTACCCACCAAGCAAGGTGATGTGTATGTGCTTAACCGTAAAACCGGGGAGCCCATTTACCCCATAACCGAGCACCCAGCCCCGCAAGGCACTGAAATCAAGGGTGACTACACCGCTAAAACCCAGCCAAGCTCAGCTCTTAACTTCAAGCCACCGAAACTCAAAGAGTCTGACATGTGGGGGGCAACGCCCTTTGACCAGCTCTGGTGCCGCATTGAATTTAAAAAGCTGCGCTATGAAGGCCAGTACACACCGCCATCGAGCCGAGGCACCATTGTTTTCCCGGGGAACTTCGGCGTCTTTAACTGGGGCAGCGTAGCGGTAGATCCGAAACGGCAAGTGATGTTTGGCATGCCGCTGTACCTTGCCTTCACCTCGACCCTGGTGAAAAAAGACGGTTCCGACATCGGCCCAGCCAACCAAGGCGAACACGGCCTTAATTCCAATGAAGGTGGCCCTTACGCGGTAAACATGAAACCGTTCTTGTCACCGTTAGGCGTGCCTTGCCAGCAGCCGCCTTGGGGCTATGTAGCAGGGGTTGATTTGACCACCGGCAAAGTGGCCTACAAGCACAAAAACGGCACCATTCGCGACCTGTCGCCACTACCGCTGCCAATTAAAATGGGCGTTCCTGGTATTGGTGGCCCGGTTATCACCGCCGGTGGCGTGGTGTTTATGTCAGCCGCTGTCGATAACTACATTCGTGCCTACGACCTTAGCTCTGGGAAAGTGCTGTGGCATGCCCGCCTGCCAGCCGGTGGCCAAGCGACCCCCATGACCTATGTGAACAGTAAAGGTGAACAAATGGTGGTACAGGTTGCCGGGGGCCATGGCTCCATTGGCACCACCATCGGCGATTACGTGATGGCGTATAAGCTCAAATAGTAAATCGCACCATGAAAAAGCCCGGCAAAAGCCGGGCTTTTTATATCACTCTATTTAGAACGTGAATGTTGGCTCTCTCACCGCCTTAACCGACGGCATCACTTCCACATTATAGGCATCAAAGCTATCGGCCCTGGCCAACTTCCACATCCGCGAATAAAACTCCCCTTCGAAGGTTTCATCCAGCAGCTCGCCCGGTTTTAAAAACACATGAATTTGCGAGAAAAGGCGAATTTCGGTGGTGCTGGTACGGCGCACCAAATGGTGCGGCTCTAGCGCTTCCGGCGAGGCAATACCAGCCGAGGCCAGCATTTCGGCCAGGGTATGCAAGGTGCTGTGGTGAAAATTGCGCACCCGCTCGGCTTTGTCTGCCACCACCAGCGCCTTTTGCCGCAGGGGATCTTGGGTAGCAACCCCGGTTGGGCACTTGTTGGTGTGGCACGATTGCGACTGAATACAACCAATAGCAAACATAAAGCCGCGCGCGGCATTTACCCAGTCGGCACCAATGGCCATCACGCTGGCAATATCAAAAGCTGAGATGATCTTGCCGCTGGCACCCAATTTGATTTTGTCGCGAAGGTTTACCCCAACCAGGGTGTTGTGCACAAACAATAGGCCTTCCCGCAGCGGCAAGCCAATGTTGTCAGAAAACTCGCGGGGCGCCGCGCCAGTGCCCCCTTCTTTGCCGTCAACCACAATAAAGTCCGGCAAGATTTGGGTTTCCAGCATGGCCTTGGCTATCGCCATAAATTCCCAAGGGTGCCCCAAGCACAGCTTAAAGCCCACCGGTTTGCCACCACAGAGTTCACGGAGCTTGGCAATAAATTCCATCAACTCTATTGGCGTTGAAAAGGCGCTGTGGCTGGACGGCGACACGCAGTCGCGGTCCATGGGTACCCCGCGGGTAGCGGCAATTTCAGCGGTGATTTTATGCTTGGGCAAAATGCCGCCATGGCCGGGTTTAGCACCCTGGCTGAGCTTAATTTCAATCATTTTGACCTGAGGGTCATTCGCCTGCTCGCGAAACTTATCTGGGTCAAAATGGCCATCTTCACGGCGGCAACCAAAATAACCGCTACCCAGCTCCCAGATAAGGTCACCACCGCCTTCCCGGTGGTAGGGGCTGATACTGCCTTCACCGGTGTCGTGGGCGAAGTTGCCCATTTTCGCGCCCTTATTCAAAGAACGAATGGCATTGGCAGATAGCGCGCCGAAGCTCATGGCCGAGATATTAAAAATCGACGCCGAATACGGCTGGCGACACTGGGGCCCACCTATCAAGATGCGAAAGGTGCCAGGGTCCGGCACCGCGATAGGCTTCATGGAATGGCCGATAAACTCAAACCCCGGCTTATACACATCCACCAGGGTGCCAAAGGCTTTATCGGCACTTTCGTTTTTAGCACGGGCATAAACCATGGAGCGCTGGGCGCGGGAAAACGGCAGTTTTTCGTCGTCTCCCTCCAGCAGATATTGGCGAATTTCCGGGCGAATAAACTCGACCAAATAGCGAATATTACCCAGTACCGGGTAGTTACGCCGCACGGCGTGGCGGTCCTGTGACAAGTCTTTTATCCCCACCAGCGTTAGCAGGCTTGCGATGATAAAAAGTGTCCAGGTCCAGGGTTCTGCTGACAAGAAAGGAATACTGATAAGGGCAACCAGAATACAGCCGACAAAGAAGGCATAACGGCTCAGAAGTGAAAATTTCATCCGTTTTTATCCTTGAGGAAAATACATGCTCGCGGCCACTTTATCATCATACAAACAAAGCTTGGCCGATAAACCGTAAGACGGTGTAACTCGCAGTTTATTCCAAACGGATGGTTACGCCTTAATACCTGCAGGCGCCAATAAGCCTGGCTAACGGCTATTGGCCTGTCGAAGTTTCGAGTGCGCCTTGCCATAGCGGCCATAGATAGCAGCGCCTGCCACAATATAAAGCGCCAGAATAACCAGCGGCAGAGCGTTGCCAATCAATGCTTTTTGCACGATGTCGACAACCACTGGCCCTATCATCACTAACGCGAAAACAAGCGCCAGCACCGGCACTGTGCCAAGCCACACCCCTTTTACCCACACCCCGCCCAATGGCACTTTAAAGGGCCGGGGCAATTCAGGGTGCGTGCTACGCAGCCAGATCAAACTGACAGATACCACCATAAACACACACACGGTACCGATACTCACCAAGTCAGCCAAAATATCAATCGGCAACAGCGCCGCCGTTAATGCCGCCAGCGCTGACACCAACAAAGTGCCTTGGTACGGGGTTTTATAGCGGTGATGAATACGCTTAAAAAGCGGCGGAATTAGGCCATCGTCAGCCATGGCATAACAAATGCGCGACTGGGCATAGACATTCACCAACAGCACACTCATCAGCCCCGTTAAGGCCCCAACCTTGATAACCACCGTCATCACCGGCAGGCCAATCACGTTAATGGCAAGGGCTATTGGGTCTGGCACATTCAGTTGCCGAAACGGCACCAAGCCGGTTATCACTAACGCAACGGCAATGTATAAAAGGCTGCTGACCAGCAAGGCGCCAATAATGCCAATGGGCACATCGCGTTTGGGGTTCTTTGCTTCCAAAGCCGCCGTGGCGACCGCTTCAAAGCCAAGGTAAGAAAAAAACAATATCGACGCCGCCCGAAAGATACCCGGCACACCAAAGCGAAAGCCGCCTTCATTTTCGGGAATAAAGGGCTGCCAGTTAGCCGTATTAACGTGTTGCCAGCCAACCAGTACAAAGGCCACGAGCACCCCCACTTTAAGTGCGACCATTAAGGCGGTAATGGCAACGGATTGGCGCACACCGCGCACCAGCACTGCCGCGACCAGAGCCAGGGCTATTACCGCCACCAGATTAACGTGGTGAGTGACCATAAAATGGCCTTGCACTCCTGCGCTTTGCTGTACCAGCGATTGCGACGCCCAACTGGGAATAGTGACCGCAAAGTCGGCGAGTAAACTGGTGAAATATCCAGATACCCCCACCGCCAGTAACGAACCGGCCAGCCAGTATTCCAGCATCAGCATCCAGCCTAATCCCCAAGCAAAAAGCTCCCCCAGGGAAATATACGCATAAGAATAAGAGGCGCCCGAGATAGGAATAACCGACGACAGCTCGGCGTAGCAAAGCGCCGTTAAGCCACAGGCAAAAGCCGCCAGCACAAAGGCTAAAATAATGGCCGGCCCGGCGTAATGAGAGGCAGCAATACCGGTCATGACATAAACGCCAGCCCCAACAATGCAGCCAATGCCCAGCAAAACAAGCTGCACTGGCCCCAAACTGCGGGTAAGACCATGGTTGTTGAAACGCTGCTGGGCGGTGGCCAGCGGCTTTTTTAAAAAAGACGAAGACGTTGGCACAAGGGCTATCTCAATGGGGTAAAAGGTCTTTGACGCTAGCACTCCCCCATTACCACCACTGCTGCATTCAGGCCTAAAAACATTGCGTTAAGGCCAGCCATGCAGAATATGTGACGTTATATAGAAAAGCCGGGTGTCTGCCCGGCTTTTTTACACCCAGCGGCGCACCTGCTGGCAATACTGTTGATAGGTTCCGGCAAAATGGCTGCCAAGGAAAGCTTCTTCAATGCGCATTTGCCGCCAAAGTGCCTGCCACCCCACCAGTAAACACAGCAGGGTAAACGCACTGGGCAACACCAGCACAAACCCCAATTGCGCCAATGCCACCCCCATAAAGGCCGGGTTGCGACTAAAGCCATAAAGGCCGTGGCGCACCAGCGAACCTTGGGTTAGCACGTCAACCCCCGAACGCCAGGCCCCGGCTAAGGTGAAGTTGGCAACAATAGCGGTGGCAAACCCCAGCACCATCATCACGGCCCCGGCCATGGCGAGCGCAGCAGGCCACTGCCCCTGGTAAATGCCAAGGTAGCCATCTAGCCCAGGAAAGGGCAGCCGCAGCACACAAAGCCACCAAATAAGCAGGCGAAACACCCTGAACGTGAGGTGGTTCCACCAATGGCCACTTCCCCGAGCCCCCATATGCACCAAGGCCCCGCTGCGGCGCTGGCGCCATAAAATCAGCACCGTGTAGAAAACCGCCACCACGGTAAAAAAAGTAGCAAGAAACCAACGATATTCGTTATCTAAGGGCACATGACTCTCCTTGAAGCTTAACTCCAGCCTATAGACCCTGGAGTTATAACCCAAGTTTGCAGCGTTAGGCGGTGCCTAATTTGAGTCAAAAAACCAAACAAAACACCCAAAAACGAAGTGATTTTTCGATTGATAATCAATGCTATTTAGTATCAACAGTGTCTAAAGGGCTCACTGTTATTAAAGAGAACAGCCGCTGGGGTTTGGGATGGCCGTTATACAAGCTTCAAACAATCCAAGCCATCAAGGGCCATGTGGATCGTCAGCCCTACCCCAACCCAGCCATTTTGGAATGCTTAGGCCTCAATACCGACAGCCTCCTTATTGCCCTTGGCCAACATCAACTATCTAAAGGAACGGTGATTGGCCATATACAAGCGCAAAGCGCTTACGCCAAAGCCCACCATCGACGACCCGCCGATAAAAGCAGCTTAATTCCCTCACAGCACCACACTCACAAACCCTCGGCTATCGCCGAAAGTCTCGCTCGCCTCTAAATTGCATTTTTAATAGTCAAACACGCTATTTGCGTGAAGCAAACACCCTAAAAGGCTCACGAATGTGTCACTGTCGACGCAATTCGAAAACAGACTTTTTGTTTACTCAGAAGATGGATGTCCTTTATTACTTCTTTATTACTTTTTATTACTTTTTGCGCCAGTTGAGAATAGAGTTTTTCTTACTTTCATAAACTAGGCTTCCCATCAATTACGCTACATGCTCCATCATGAAGAGTAATTACATTCTTAGAAATCAAGGTAATATACTTATGGGACCCGTCAACAAATCTATACTCGAAAGGAATGACAAATAAACTAATGATATATTCATCATTTAAACCAATTTCGTACTTGCTCACTAAGTCCAAACGAAAAGTGTATATCTTTCCAGGTGAAAATTTGAAAACACCTTTACCATTGCTAATGGGGTGAACAGGTTTCAGTCTGGCTTTTTCTATGGATGTAATCTCGCCTCTTCTTAACTTCGATTCACTTTCTTTGCTTAGCACGATGTATGAATTCCAAGAAAAATCTCCGTCTATTCCTAAAGCTCCATAGTCAAGGCTAATATCAGAGTCATAATTATTAGTCAAAGAAATTGTTGGTTTATCACCATCACATCCCATTTCTACAGAGAATGGATATATTAAATCTTCGCCTGCCTTAATACCCAGTGAAAGTGTAAGAAAGACAAAAATCATTCCTTTTTTGATCAATGAGCTCATTTATAATCCTCACCTTTTAAAGGTATAATCGTCACCTTTAATAGCATTAACGAATTGGTAAACATTTCTCTTGAGAACATCTCTAGAAACATTCTGAGACCTCCAATAAAGAAGATGGATGTCCTTTTTTATCAATGTTTTGGAGATGGTAGTGATTGCTAGTAATGCTGAAACAGGTTTGGAACTATGATGATGGGTGGAAGGTTGGCTCAGGATCCGGAAGGGACCCTGAGTAACAAAAGGCTCCTAATCACAAAATGACACATCAAGACGGTCAATATTCATTCGCACATACTTACCGTCTAGGTAGCCGTAATCAGAAAGCAACTCATCATCTTCAATTTCAATTACTGAATGCAATACATTGCGGACCAACTTTCCATAAGCTGAATATTGGTATGAATCGCCATGTTGACGCAACTCCGTTTTTTGAGTGGGGGACTCTTCAACTAAATAATCATCAAAAACAATTCCCTCGAACTCAACTTCATAGAATTCATTAACGCCAAGCTTGTATGGGCAATAGCTTGCGTGACAAGTTAGTTCGACGCCGTTCAGTTCTAACACGACCTCTTCTTCTATATCTTTATTCAGAGATTTAATTTGAACTTTGTATTTTTTTGTCATTCTATTGCCCTGATAGTTTTGTCTTTGGCATTACCATTTAAGGTTTTCCAAAAGTCTTTGCCGGTTTTCATATGCAATGTAGTAATGAAGCCTTTGTTATTCGTTCCTACAAATGCAAATTTAGCTATTCCTTTTTTATTGTTCCCCATGAATTGTGCGAAACCAGTCCTTATTTCCCCTTTATATGAGTATTCAAACTTACTGCCTTCTACCATCACGGTTCTAGCCATTTGCAAATATTCATCAGCATTTTTAGCACCGAACTCTCTACCATGCTTTTTAAAGTGGGAAATAAGTTTTGCTTCATCTGCAAACTGCGCTCCTCTACTTAGCAGTTGCATTCCAAGCTTACTGCTTCGTGCGATATGAACGATTTGGCTACCATATTTTGCCACAATCAGTTCGGGGCCTACGACAACAGTTGTTAGAACTATCCCAGCATCAAGCGCTGCATCACCTGTGGCCCCCAGATAGGTACCATCACCAAATTGAGAATCAAGCTGCTGCCGTTCCATCATACGGGAGTAGCCAGTTTCCATAGCTGTCAGTACTCAGAAGATGGATGTCCTTTTTTATTCTTTTTTATTACGGGGTGCTGGTGAAACTGCTCATTTTTTGCAATAAACGGCAGAAAAAATTGTGGTATGGCATACTTTGTACGGACACAGATTAGAACGCGAAGGATCTGCTGACTACGCTTTCAGCCAAGAGTCCCCTGCAAGCCTAGCCCCCTCATTACTTGGGTTTATATAACTATCTTAGATATGCTTCTCCATTCATATGTTAGAACTGACTACAGGAAATCAATCTGCGAACTAATGTTTTATCAGCCGCCCTATCCAATTCTAGCCAATAAAAGGACATTCTTTCTCTGACTTCAGTGTTATCGAAAAAGAACTTCCTTGCTCGATCTAGTTGAACGTCATTAATAACATCCAAGTCGCTGGCTTCTTCGATCGAACTTATCAACAACAATGAGAATGCACTTTGTAACTCAAAATCTAAACCTTTAGACTCGAGAGCATTAAGGATATCATCTATTTTTTTGGGGTCGGCCAATTCAAATTCCCAATCTTGCTCTTTACCTGTGGCAGGAAGACCCAATAGTCGGTTGATAAAAATTTCGGCATTCGCAGTCGGACCATAAAACTCTCTAGACATAATCAAAGCTCCGGATACGCTGTTTTTACGCCTTTACCACTTGGTACAAGACGTGTGGTCGATGCTGGGGGTTACTCAGAAGATGGATGTCCTTTTTTATTTTTTATCCATTTAGAGTCTCCAGATTACCCGTCTATTCTCAGCAAATGCACCCTTGTTCACATTAGCGAACCAGTCTGGCTCAACGTCAAAATACCTACCTAGCTCATTGCAAATAAAAGAGTCGAATCCGTCCATACCCTCCCAGACCTCAATGGCGCAGCCGTACTTATCCAAAAAACACAAGAAAACAGGGTCGTATGTAACAAGGTCTTTTTTGTAGGTGGTTACGCTAACAACCTCATCCAGTCCGACCTTGGATACCTCTCGGTCATTCTTACTAACAACAAGGTAGTTGTTTTTACAGGTCACTGACCATGTGTCCTCACCTTTATTTTTGACCCTGTGCATAAAGTCATTCCACCAATCCAAGGTGCTCTTTTTAAATTGCTTCATAATACCGCCTTAGTTTGAGGTGCTATCTTCACGACGGCCCCAGAAGAAATTGTGTATAGCCTCTCCAAGCATTTCTCCACCTTCACCACCCAGTGCCGCCCCGCTAACGCCGCCAATGGCAGTACCCGGACCCGATGGATGTCCTTTATTACTTTTTGAATTGTGCGAAACCAGTCCTTGTTTCCCCTTTATATGAGTATTCAAACTTACTACTCAGAAGATGGATGTCCTTTTTTCTCTATTTTGTTGTGTGTGAATTTGCTTCTCAGAGCTGTCTTCATGACATTTACTTTAACATCTTCCCAATCACACCTTATGGGGTATTCTCGACTTCTCCCCATATTCCTTGCATCTTTGGGAGTGAAAACTAACCTGATTCTCTCTTCGTACAGTTGACCTTCAAACTTTTTTGCTTGGAAATAGTGCTCGACTGTCGACCAGTATTTTCCGTCGGCTTCGAACCCCAGCTTTGCAAAGTTAGACAATTCACCATACTTATCAGTGACTGTATAAAAATAGATTATGTCTTCCAATGCCTATCACCAAACTCAATTAAGTCATTTTCTTGATGCTTGGAAGGTTGATATGGTGAGCACAAAACTTTGATGAATTGTGATTTATCCTCCACACTCATATCAACCCAGCTTTCAGTTTCCTGTATCCAGTTCTTAATACATCCATAGCCATGCCAATCTTCATTTAATTTGACTATTGATACCCAGTTTTTGGCTTCATCGTGCTCACCATTTTCCGAAAGAGTTTGAATAATATTGGTAACAATCCTTTCTGACAAATCTGAAAGAATTCCACTGTACGGAATTGCTGAGTCTTCATGCGACTCTTTGAACTTTGCCTCGATGATGGCCCGGTGAAGGGCCATTAACTCTGATTCTTTAGTAATATTCATAATATCCAACCTAGAACGGATTCTCACCCGAATAATTAATTTGTTTTATCTCGGAGCCAAGTTTCATTTTTCCTTGATGAACCCATTCGTATGGGTGGTTGGGAACTTGTTTTATGGAAACCCCCGGATTGGTTGAAAATGCAATACTCAGAAGATGGATGTCCTTTTTTCTCTTTTTTTTCTCTTTTTTCTCTTTTTAACCGGTTTCGCCAGAGCCTGATAAAGGACCAGTGCCTAAAAGGCCGAGTGGGTGTAAAGGTGGCGGAATTCGGAACACATTAAGGCGCAGCGCCAACCTTTGGCGCTATAACGACGCCGGATATATGTCCGCAAACCGCTTTTCATCGACAGTTGCAAAATACGGGGCGTCCATATCTGTCCTTTTCATCCTTTTCTCGTTACTTCACAAATTATCTAACGATCAAATTTTTATTGCTGTTCATTAACATGAAAGCATTTCAAATATCCGTCGTTATCTTCATTATCACTGAAGGAATAGGCCCAGCCATTTTCACCTGATATGAAATAGGTAGACTCATTATCACTTCTGTGAAACTGCATAACTTGATTTTCCCCAGTGACAGCGGCCACCTTACCATCGAAGTCAAGAACACGCTCAAACACCCTTTTGGAGCCTTCAGAGAACTTGTACAAAACTGAATTATCATTATCTACTTTTATTGTATAAATATTTCCTTTAATACTAAATACAGAAATAAAGTGACCGAGTTTAATTGGTATATCATGGCCGTCTTTGTACTCAAAGATACCATCTCCTTGATTAGCAAGGTAACCTTGCCATACATAGCCACCTTTAACATTAACAAAACTCAAAGGCAGTCTTGAAACAATTGAAGTAGGAATTGTTGACTTGTGAAAAGAAGTTGAATCCACTACAGGAAGTGCAAAAGTAATATCTTGAAAGTTAAATATAGCATAGTACCCATAATTACCCGGTATAACTCCATGAATCGGGCATGTTTCAGCAGCATGTAATGTATTACATGCTGCTTTAAATGAAAAAACAAAAAAAAGAATAAAATAGCAATACCGCTTCATTTAACGTCCTCATAATTTCCAGTTTTGTAATTCAATCTAGGGTTAAATCCTGCCCCCCTAATTATAGCGTCTTGCTTTAATATGAAATTAGTTTTCTCCATCGTCAACCTTTCCCAATTACTTTCCCATTCATCATGATAGCTAGCTGCATGAATGGATTCGTGAACAAATTCTCTAAAATTTTCTACAAGCACAGGCCCGTGAAGTCCAGGTGAAAATGAGCTGTCACTATGTCGCATATTGATTATTATCATCCGGTTATGCTTTACGTCTGTTGGTCTATATTCACTAACACCTTCAACTTGTAATTTAACTTCAATAAAGCTCATTTTCTTCAACATGTCATAGCCAATGTCAGTTAAAGCCAATCTTTCTGCAAATTTCTTATAAATTAAGATTTTAGAATTGCAGTTGGCCACTCCTCTTGTACAAGAAAACTGAAACTTTTGAGATAGTTTAGAGCGTACATTTTTTTCGTCATCCGATAGAGTACTTTGCTCTAAGGACGCTAATTTTTTTAGACTATCCTGGCTAACAGGTATATCCTCGTTCCCCTCGGCTCTAGCACTCATTCCACGCCCACTCAAGTCCGTAATTTTCGAAATAGTGTTAGTAAGTGATATGCTGGATTTTATCGCTTTCTGTCCACTATCAGAACCATTACTAGTAATATGAATATTACCAGACGAGTCTTTACCAATATGCCCGACTTTTTTACCGTCTTTATCGACAACATCGTTGACCTCCCCCTCTTTTAGATTGTTAGCACAATCCTTTAACTGATCGGAAGCACTGCAGGAGGCATATCCCGTCGGATCAGTCCCCGCCAAGGGGTTATTCATGATGTAGCTGTAAGGATTAAAGCTTTGGCTGTTGCTGGGGCTTTGAATAAAGGGGTCCACACTTAAGAAGCGGCCCAGGTTGTAGTCGTAGGCTCGCCCGTTCATATGAATAAGGGCTACGTCGTCCAGGTGTTCGTGGTCGGTAAAACCGCGGTTAACAAGACGGCCGCCATCCAGGGCGCTAATGACCGTTTCAGTGCCCTGCTCATTACCGGCCTTACCAAAGGGGTCGAAGTAGCGGCGGCTGGCAACGCTGCCATTGTGATCCAAGGTGGTAACGGCACTGCCTAAACGGTCTTTCAGCATAAAGCGGATGTAGTTACCGTCGGTGGCGTTCTTACCCACGACAGCAATATCATCTAGGTAGGCTCGCCAAGAGCCGTCGCTTTCCCACTCGTAGCTTTTGTCCACGTAATAGAGACTGGAGGTCAGGGTGGTTTGCAACGCCCGCTGGCCATCTGCACCGTTGACAAAACCCAGGGTTTTACCATTACGGCTAATGCTTTTCGGTTTATTTTCCGCATCGTAGCGGATAATGCGGCCATCACCGCTCAGCATGTTGCCACTGGCATCATAGCCAAAACTGGCCGTTGAGCCGTCTAATTTAACAATACTGGCCACAGCATTGGGCCTACTACTGTTGTAGCTATAACTGCTGGCATAATCGTCCTTGAAGGTAAGGTTGCCAGCGGCGTCATAGCCGTAACCGATATTGAGGCTAGTTATCGTGGTATCCAGGCTGCGGCCGGTCAGGCGCTGCAAACGGTCGTAACTGAACGTCTCGGCCAGGCCGGTCGCCAAGTTTTGGCGATGAGTCAGGTTACCAAAAACATCAAAATCGTCGTAAAGCAGGTGATGAACAGCCCCGGCCTGGCTGCTGAGCATCACACCCGACACCGGGTCAAAGTTACTTTGCAACTCGGTGGCACCGTCTATCAATTGGGCTTGGGTGATATTACCCAATGCATCCAGCGCCGTGATCTGCCGATAGACATAACCGCTTTCGGCGTTGGTCAGGGCTGTCATGTAACCATTGCTGTATTGCCAACTGATGGCCAAACCATTGGGGTAGACCATACCGGTTGGCCGCCCGGCGACATCGTAGCCATGCTGCAAGGTAAAACTTTGCCCCTTGGTGTATTGGGTCTCGGCAGCGATGCGTGAAGCATTGTCGTATACGTAACTGCGGTAGACATCCGCGACAGCCATTTTGGTGAGCTGGCCCTTGCTATTGTAACTATAACTGCGGGTGGTCAAGGTATCGTCAGGGTCGGTCAGGTAGGCGTTTAACAACCGGCCATTGGCATCGAGGTAAAAACGCTGGCTAGCACCGTTGGCCTGTACCTGCTTTTGCAGTTCTCCGAAACTGTTGTAGCTGAAGGTGGTTTTCCCTTGGTTAGGGTCGTTCACCCACAGCTTTTGCCCCAAACCGTTATATTTGGCCGTAATTAAGCTGCCAAGCGTGTCTTCGATAGTAATAGGTAGGCCAAGGCTGTTGTAGGCGTAACGTACCGGGTAACCGTCGGCGTCTACCGTTTCCATCAATTGCCCCAGACTATTGAAGGTCCGGCTCATGGCAAGGCCTTCCACGCTGATATCGACTTCCAGGCCGTTATAGCTGTAATTACTGGTCATCAGCTGGCCAAGAGGCTGAGCCATTTGGCGGTATCCCGGACGATTCAGTGCATCGTAATCCCCAAAAGCTATTTGGGTAGGTGCGCTGTCACCTTCGTAATAAGGCGCGGTTTGCCGCAGCACATTGCCCCGGTTGTCAAACACCTTATCGGTAAAAATCCAGTTGCCATCCATCCCTTGAACCGATTGGCGAAGGGGGCGCCCTAACTTATCGAAGTAGGTTTTAGTAGACGGCACCCCGCCTTGCATTGTTACCACTTGATAGGCGGCGTCCTCGGGGGCACTGCTGTCAGCATATTGGTATGCGGTGTAAGCGGTCAGGCTGCCGGTTTGCTGTTGACTGACCAGACGGCCAAGGGCGTCATAACGGGTTTGAGTCTGCACACCGGTTGGGTCGATGACCAAACTCGGTTTACCGTTACGCGGGTCCGTCTCAGCCGTTGTAACCAACCCAACAGCGTCCATTACTTGATAGGGAAAATAGCCGTCTGCCGCTTCGCTGTCACCGTCCTGGCTGTAGCTGGTTTTTATGGTTCGAGTTTGGCTGACGCTGTTGCCACTGGCGTTGAGGCTTTGGCCAGACTGGCTCACGGACGTTGGCAGACCATAGGTGTTATAGCTGGTTGTGGTGGTCAGTGTTTGTTCGGTATCACTGGCACTGCTAGTTATGCTGGTAGGCAGCCGTACGGTACTGTTCCAGCTATTGACTGTTGTGGTTTTGGTCACTTCCTCATCTAACCCTGAGCCGGAGTAAGGGTCGCCCGACCACTTACGGTCAACCGAAGCAAAGTGTTGAGTCGTAGTAGTGACTTTGTCCAACCACCAATTGGCTTCGTCTGGGCTGACGGTTAGTTCGGTTGTTGCCGATACGGCGACAAAGCTGTCTTCTTGAACTGTGGTTTGCAGCAGTGAATTGCCATAAGCATCAATGTTGTCAATGGTGCTTTTTTTGTCGGATATCCAGGCGCCGTTTTGTAGGTCGTAGGTAGAGCTCTTTTGCGTTTTAGCATAGAGGCTAAACACTTGGCTGGCCGACGGGTTAACAGGCACGCGAACAACAGTGCCAGCCACATTACCAATGTCACTGTTATCGACACTGACGCTGTTATAACTGCCAGTAAAGTTTTCGGCAAAGTGTGCTTCGTTGTATGCCCACTGGGTGGTGCTATTGCCTATCAGCACTCCATCGGCGGTAAAAGTGGCTTGTCGCAGCACCTTACTGGTAAAGGGAAATACCTGCGCAAACCAGGTTTTAGTGACAAGGCCTGAGGCTTCATCTCGGCTGGCTATCCAACGGAACCCTTCATTGCCGTATCCTTGAGGGTTATAAACGGCATCACTGTATGCGTAGAAGATATTGTTAAGGCCGCCCACGCCATTCGATTGGCTAAATTGGCTAACCAGATAACGGGAAGAGGCATAGTTAAAATGCAGCTGTCCGTAGTCTCTTAATCCTTCGATATAACCATGGGTATTGGTATACAAATTGCCGCCATCAACACCATTGGCCGTGCCGGTTGACATGGGCTTGTATGTCCAACTGGCAGCATTACCGAGGCCGTCTTCGACACTCATTAACATATCCGATGGGCGATAAGGAGTAGTATCGCCTGGCTCCACCGAACCTCTATTACGTGTGATGTAAATACCGTAGCTGCTTTTATCAATACCGGTGACATTGCCGTCACCCATATAGTTTTGGTCAGGGTTATCAACACTGAAACTAAAGACAAGGTCAGTTAAACCTTTTCCAAAGGTATCAACTGAAACCGCCTTGAACGGTGAACCAATAATATCGGTGGATTCGGGCGCCAAAGTGCCACCAGAAGCGTTAGGCGTATAACGAATAGCTCGGTAGCGATAAACGCCTTCGTCCATGGTGTAATTAGCTGGTGACAGGGCAACTCCCTGAGAAGACCCCGCCGTAGATTCGTAAAGCTCGTCACCACAGACAAAACCGGAGTTATTTGTGGTTCCGGTGTTTATATAGACACGACCGCAACTTTCAATTAGGTTCTCTGACGGTTCCAGTAGCTCAATCAATCCGTCGTTATCGATATCGTCCTGGATGAGATAACCATCATAGGCAACACCATAAAAGGTATCTGAAGGTTCTTGCCCTGCATCGTCGGCGGCATAGCGATACGATACTGTTCTTAAACGGGGTGCGCTGATAGGGTCAGCAAAAGTAGCGTCCCCTTTATTAAGACGCAATTGGAAGCCAGATGCCCCAACGTAATACCAGTCCGTTAGGCCATCGCCGTTGGCATCATAAAAATAAGAGAAAAAGGTATGTAACTTAGCCGCTGCAACATCAATATCCCAGAATGTACGGTCCTCAAAATAAACTTTGCCGTTGGCATCCAGTTTAGTGAGCTTAAGTACTCGGGGTATAAATCCCGGCAGCATGACGCTACCTGTCAAGACACTGGTGATCTGTTCTTTACGGCTTATCTGCATAAAATCAGGCAAGCCGTTACCGTCCATATCACCAACACTTATAACGTCGGTTTTAGGTTGCCGATCTTCAGCATCTTTGGTTGCCGTATAAACCAGCTGGCTATTGGCAGCACTGTATGGAGCGTTAACATTTTTAGAATGAAAGAAAATCGACGTTTTAAGATAACCGCCGTTATATTGCACCAAAAGTAAATCAGGCCAACCGTCGGCATTGTAATCACTAACAGCAGCGACTCGACCATTTCGGGTAATACCTTCGTCAATAGCGATGCCCGTATTGATGGCACGACTTTGACTACCATCAGTATTGGTATAAGACAAAACAAGTTGGCCTTCACTATTTACATTCCAGCTATCGGTACGACCGTCTTGATTGAAGTCTCCTTCAGCACAATTTGTACCATTGGTACTGTGTCGACAATTATCGGGGCGCTCATCCCTTTGAGAGGTCCCGGTAACCTCTTGTTCTGCGTTAACAAAATAGCCGGTCCAGTCTCGAACACCGTCACCATTTATGTCACCGCGAGGTTCAATTTGTGAAAGATATGTTCCACTCCCATAGGGATGAATTGCCTGACCGTTTTGGTAGAAAGTAACAGGTTCAACCTCCCTGACAACAGGTGCATCACTCCAAGTAAACTGTGTTGCTGGCAAGCAACCACTGTCATTACTACAAAGCTCAACTTCTTTTAATAAGCTGCGCTGGGATGCCCGACTTGCTTCATAAAAAAAGTTATATCGCTGCACTAACTCGTTAGCGACATAAGTCTGAATGGAAGACAAGCGTTGGTCATAAATACTCAAACCTCCGGCTAAATACGCACTACGAATGTCATCCCTGTTTTCATAATTAAATCGAACAACTCGATCACCATTGTTACTGCCAGTGCCGGTATAATAGATAGCCGATAGCACTGCATTACCCGTTCCCAGCTGATACTCATAATTAATTGTGTTGTTACCACTCGCGTCAGCTTCCCGGCTTATCAGCCAAGAAGATGCTAAAGAAACGCCGTCTCCCACTATCCGGCTATTAGCACTATTACCAAAAGTCAGTACTTTGTTGTCTTTCGTTTCGACAATAAAATAAACGCCGCTTTGCCCAAGGCTTCCGCCTTGCTGGGTGATACGCGAAAAGCTATCTTCTTCCGTTCGATACTGGGTTCCACTAGCACCATAGCTACCGGAAACAGCTTCTAAACGCGCGCCGCTCAGACACAACTTATCGTTGCTGTTAAGCATGACTCCCAGATTTTCGCTTGCTGTTATAACGCCGTCTCTAGCTGTACTGGCACCACAACGGCTAATACTTCCCCCCGCCGAAAGTGACCAACCGACACCTGCAATGCCATCGCCGCCATCAGAACTATATTGCACAGACACATCAGGGGTAAAACCGCTACGACCAGGTGGAACGGCTATTGGAATAACGTAATTGGAACGCCCCCCAGAGACCCCGGCATGTCCCTGCAAGGAACCAACGGCATCAGAAATGGCACTATTTGCCTTGGCTACTTCTTCTCCTGTTATCAACCGCCCAGACTTTACCGCCCAAGCTGGAGAATCACTTTGAATTTCCAGCTTGAAATGGGTATTGGCAGTAAGGGAACCGTCAGTAACAGAAACCGTAATATTTGCTTTACCTGAAAGCTCTTGACTCGCGGCGGGGGCTGTTAGGGTGATGGAGCGATTACTACCGCTACCACTTAGGACAATATTGCCATTAGGCACAAGAGTACTATTGTCTGAAACGGCTGTAACCTGAAGCGAATCAGTACTGTCATCTACATCAGCAACACTAAAAGCAATTGCACCAGACTCGGTGCCTGATTGCAGGGTTATGTCCGATATACCGCTTATTGTCGGTCGGTCGTTGACACTGACAACCGTCAATAAAAAACTGACATTGGTTTTAAGATTACCGTCGGAAACGGACAAGGTAATATTTGACGTGCCATGCGCGTTACCAACCGGCGCCATGGTGATACTTCTCGCTGAGCCACTACCACTGAGCGTTATATTGGCAACCGGTAAAAGTTCAGTGTTAGACGATGTTGCTGTTAAGGCTAGGTTGGATGCTGCCGTTTCTACATCGTTAACCGTAAAGCTAACTGCTTTAGCCGTATCTTCATCAATACTTTGGTTACCAATGCTACTGATAGTAGGTACATCATTTATAGGATTAACGTTTAGCGTAAATGTACTACTGCCATAAGTAGTTCCATCAAATGCTTTAATCGTTACAGTAGTAGAACCATATTGGTCTTTTGCCGGAACCACTGTGATAGTTCGGCTTCCACCACTTCCCCCCAAGGAAATATTGCTATCAGGTAATAATGTCTTGTTACTGGATGCGGCGGATACAACCAAGTTTGTAGCCGCAGTTTCAGCATCGCTTACAGTGAAACTAACGCTTTTTGTCGAATCTTCGTTTATTGCCTGGGTTCCAATGGAACTAACAATAGGCACATCTTCCTGAGCAACAACGTTCAAAACAAATTGGCGGCTGGTAGTTAGACTGCCATCGGATACTGTTACTTTGATAGTTGTAGAACCGTTTTGATTTGCGGCCGGATTGACCGTCATGGTTCGACTTGTACCTGAGCCGCTAACGTTAATTCTACTTACTGGAAGTAATGTTGTATTACTGGATGTTACCGATAGGGATAAATTACCTGCTGCTGTCTCCAGGTCACTTATCGAAAAGCCGATAGTTTTTGGGGTATCTTCGTTAGTAGTCTGTGTAGCAATAGCGCTCATAGTCGGCGCGTCATTAACACAGGTTACAGTCATATTGACCGTCGAAGAATAAGTCTTATGCCCATCACTTACACCATAGCTAAAACTGTCGCTGCCACAGTAGTTAGCATTGGGGATATATTTAAAAGAACTTGTATTGGTTACAGATGCAGAGCCATGAGAGGGTTTGCCAACAGAAACTAAGGATAAGGTGTCATTTGGGTCTGGGTTGACATCATTAGTCAGCGGCAGACCATTAATAGACTTGTCTTCGGTAACGGTATAACTGTCTGACTTGGGATAAACAGGATCATCCACGGCGTAAATGACCAAGTTAAAATACTTCGTATTGGAAGCACCATCGCTATCTTTCGCTGTAACGGCTAGTTTTGCTGTTCCATATGCGTTAGCAACTGGCACCATCGTAATAGTTCTTTTACTTGCTGACGGCGATGTCACAGTAACACTTTTAACCAAATCGGTATCAAGAGTCCCGGCGCCAACCAAAATACTGGCAAGGCTGTCGCTATCGTCGTCAACACCAATGGTATAGGAGGCGGTCGTATCTTCGTTCGTTTTCTGAGTAGCCAAAATAGTCATTGTCGGAGCAGTATTGCTACAGTCAATAACAGCCAAGGTTGAAGCCGACGATGTAGATATAGTTGCGCTCTTAGACGTCTCAACAGGAACAGATAACGGTTCAGCATCCCCACAATCAGGGCCACTCGCAAAAGCACGAAAAGAAGTGACTATGAGAGCCACCCCGAAACAGAATCCCTTCACTACAACATCCATGTAAACATCAAATTTTCACAACATGCTAATTTTTTGACATTTTCTTATCAATAGTGAATATCAGCCAAATAGAATAATTTAGAGCAGCTTCAAACAATCCAAGCCATCAAGGGCCATGTGGATCGTCAGCCCTACCCCAACCCAGCGCGTTTTGGGCACCAGGCAAAGCACGGCATAGAGCGCAATGGCCCAATATTGGTGCAGTGGGTGAAAACCAATAGAGCAGCGCAGAGGGTCGAAAACTGGCGTGGCAAAGAGGTGGTCGATATCCAC
This sequence comes from Gallaecimonas mangrovi, assembly GCF_003367375.1. Lineage (GTDB taxonomy): Bacteria > Pseudomonadota > Gammaproteobacteria > Enterobacterales > Gallaecimonadaceae > Gallaecimonas > Gallaecimonas mangrovi. Next base: position 1,442,479 of record NZ_CP031416.1, on the reverse strand, counting down.
CAGCATGGTGGCCCACATCACCAGTGTTGCTTGCCACCATTGGTGGCGCCAAAAGGTAAGTGCCACCAGCAGTGGCACTAAAAAGTGGCCAGCCATGTGCAACTGGCTGGAAAGCATCAGAGACTAGGCCTGTCGCGCCACAAGGCAGGCAGATATTTCGAGGAAAACAAATACACCACACCCCAGGCCGAGACGGCCAGTTGCACCGCCTGCCAAGGGTCGTAACGCCCGTGGCCGTGGCTAATGGCCACAATCACTAACGCCAAATCGCCAATAAGGCCAAGCTTTAGTAGCAAGCCTTGCTGACGCCACAGCCACCAAAAGCGGTCTTTACTGTCAACATGGCGAAGGCCATTAAGCCATAAGCAGCAAAACGCAGGCAGCGCCGGTAAAAACCACGGCCAAGCATGTTCAAAATCAGGCAAGAACCGGCTTAGGAAGGTGCCGCCACTGGCGCCGCCCATTAACGACCCCACCCAAATCAGCGGGTAGCGCAGCAGCCAGCACAGAAGTATCCAAAGCGCTTTGGGGAGCTTTAACAGGCCTTTGGCATCCAGCTGGGCCGGGCTAAATACTGGCTTATCCATGGCGGCCGGCGTGGATCATGTTCAGCACATCTTGTTTGGCATCACGAATATGCTGGCAAAGCCGTTCTACCGCTTCGTCAATGCGCTGCTCGCGGCAACATTCCAGCATGGCAATATGCTCACCTTCGGCCCGCTGCACGCCACCATCAAGCAACAAATGCAGCCGAACGTAGCGGTCGGCATGCAGGTTGAGGTTTTGAATGAGTTCCATGGTTTTAGGCCGTTTGGCACCCACATAAAGGCTTAAGTGAAATTGGCGGTTAAGCCCGGCCCAGAGCTGAATGGAACCTTCCTTTAAGGCCGCATCCATTTGCAGCAAATAGCCCTGGGACTGGTGCAAGTCCAGGGGGCTTAAATGGGGAATAGAACGGGCCAGCAAGTCCGGCTCAAGCAACAGCCGAATATCAAAAAGCTCTTCGGCCTGCTCTACCGACAAGGGCGTAACCCGCGCGCCTTTGTGGGCTTCAAAATCAATCAGGCCCTCGGCCTCCAGCTGCATCATCGCTTCACGTACCGGAATACGGCTAACGTTTAAGCTTTCAGCCAACAGGTTCTGGCGCAGCGGCTCACCGGCTTTGAGTTCGCCCGATAAAATGCGGTCACGCAGGCTGTCTAACACAAAGGCAGTACGGGTTTTGTGAATGGGATGGCTGCTCATACAAAAAAGGCTGCGCGTTGAAAATTCCCGGCAGTATATCGACTTCCGCCAAACGCCTCCATCGGCGCCTTATCAAAGCCGTGAACCACGTCTAAGAAGATTTTTTTAAGCTCTGGCGCAGGCTTATGCGCTTTTTGCCATCGGCATAATAATAAAGCGCCATCACCAGCCCCAGCACCAGTGGCGGCCAGGGTGACGGCATAGTCTGAAACGGAAAGCCCTGGGCGATAAGGTTAAAAACCAGTAAAAAAAGCCCGGCAATAACAAAAATGCCCAAGCCACAAAACAGCGCGTTTTTCTCGGCCAGGCCCTTAGCTGGCGCCTTGGTCACCGGCGCTTGCTCGGTCAGGGGCGCACCATCAACAGCCACGGCGATAACGCCCTTTGCCACACTCACTTCCACCAAGCCAAGGCCAGCTTTAGGAATGGCCAAGCTGCAAAGCTGGTGTGGGCCAAGGGTGCGAAACAGTACCGACTTATCTTGCTCCTGGCCGTCGATAAGCAGCCGCACTTCGGTTACCAAGAGTCTTGGCAGCACCTGAACTTCAATGCTGTGTTCGTTCCAAGCGCCTTGCCATTGTTGCGTTTTCATTGATTTTTACTCGGTGTCCAGGGAGTGATGATGTGGATCTTACTGCGTTTTTTCGGAATGGAAATGTTTGCCGGCAGCGTCGGGAAGTAGTCAAAAATTTGCTGGGGCACATCAATACCGGCGCCGTCGATAAAATGCCACTGCGCTTGCGCTTTGGGCCGCACAGCGATGAGGTAACCGTCTTCGGTGATTTGCCGGGTAGCGTTTTCAAAGCGGCTATGGGTAGGCACGAAGGCCACCCAGTCATCCCCGGCAGGGTAATAATCGTGGGGCATATCAAAACGCAGCTGGCTTTGTTTTAAACCGCGCTGATTAAGGCTTAAAAAACTGTCTTGGGCATTGACTAGCGCTTGTTCTTCGCCGCCTTGACCGGCTATGGCTCTGGGGTGGGTCATTGCTACCAGCGTTTGGTAGTCTTGCGCCAAGGTGGCGGTTTTCAGTTTCGCCAACGCCGCCGCCAGGCCGTCTGCCGGCGCCGCCCACAACGGCGCCGCTGCCAGCAGCAAAAGCAGACTAAACCACTGAATTATTCGCCGTCCCAAAAATTCACTCCGTGGCCCATGCGGCCAAAAATGGCAAATTGGCGGTCTTTGCTGTCGCCACCGGGGGCGCTACCGGCGATCACCCCATATTTTTTGGAATCCGGATAGAACATCACATCCGGCTCTTTCATGGTCGATACCGCCAGGTACACCAGTTCCTTGTCGCCAGAATTGACAATTTGATGCGGTGTTTCCGGGCCTGCCGGGCAAGAAACAAAATCACCGGCCTGCAACGGGTAGCTTTGTACCCCATAAAAAGCGTGCCAGCACCTTCCAAAATAAAGAACATTTCTTCGTTGTTCAGGTGGGCATGGCGCGGCCACGCCTTTTTGCCCGGCTGTACTCTGACCACCCGAAAGCCAAGCTCCTTCGCCCCCAATAACTGGGCTACCGGTGCCACCCTCGCAAAATACTGATCGCCGTGGCTGTGACTGCGATAAGTCAATTTTTGGATGTTGATAACAGGACTGTCGGCCATTGCTTGACCCCACTGGTTGGGTCTTTTAGTGTGTCGACCATTCTAACAACGAAGCTTGGCCAGGCAACCATTCTCATATCAAGGCCAACGCTTATATTTTCGGGATCAGGCCTTGCCTTCCCGGTCCAGCCGTTGAGGATCGGATGAATAAAACCCTGGGCTCTGCCCTTATTATTGCTGGCACCACCATTGGTGCCGGTATGCTCGCCCTGCCTTTGGCGACCGCCAAGCTCGGTTTTGGATTAAGTAGCCTGCTACTGATTGTGTTTGCCGTTATTGCTATTAAATCGGCCTGGCTTATTGCCGACCACAGTTTGGCACTGGAAGGCCCCGCCTCATTAGATGCCCTTGGTAAAAAAGCCTTTGGCGGGGCTGGCCGCCTGATGTTGGCGCTGGCCATGGGCGTATTGTATTACTCGCTAATGGCCGCCTATGTCTCCGGCAGCGCCGCGCTGTTAAGCAGCACCATCGGCGTTAGTACCGCCGCCTCAGCCATTGCCGCCACCATTATCGTCGGGGTGTTGGTGATGTTTTCAACCAAGGTGGTGGACATCAGTAACCGCTTACTGTTTTCCATCAAATTGGTGGCACTGGCGCTGGTAATTGCCGGGCTACTGCCGGGCATTAAGGCCGCCTATCTTACCAACGGTGGTGCCCTGCCCTTGGCGGCGCTGCCCATTATGTACACCGCCTTTGGCTACCACGGTTCTATTCCGACGCTGGTAAACTACCTTGAGCGCGATAAACGGCAAATTCGTATCGCCATTGCCGCCGGCACCCTGCTACCGCTGGCGCTTTACCTTATTTGGCAATTGGTGGTGCTGGGCAGTTTAAGCAGTGCTGCGGTGGCCACCACCGACGGAAAACTCGAAAAGCTGATTGCCGCTCTTTCTGCCCATCATGGCGGTTGGCTAAGCCCCAGCATTCATCTTTTTGCTGACTTGGCCCTGGCCACCTCCTTTTTAGGGGTTGCCGTTGGTATGTTCGACTTTTTAGCCAGCCTCTTTAACCGCAAAAGCAATGCCGCAGGCCGCAGCCAAACCGCGCTATTAACCTTTCTGCCGCCGCTGTTGGTGGCGCTGTTTATGCCCGGCATTTTTGTCAGTGCCTTGGGGTATGCCGCCATCGCGCTGGCGGTTATTGCCCTGGTGCTGCCAGCCTTTATTAGCCACCGCCAAAAAAGGCACCTCGAGGGTGCCATCTTGTTAGCCATCACCTTGCTGGTTGTGGTGGCACAATTGCTTCATTAAAAAAGGCGGTTTAGCCGCCTTTTTTCATTGTTTGCCAAAGGCTTTATTGAGCAGCCGGTGCAAACGAATCTGCTTAAGTTCAATGCCGTCTCGGTCTTCAATGCGGTGACAGCCATCTTCTTTAAAGCCGTGCTTAAGCCAAAACTTAATGCCGGCCTGGTTGTTTTCCAGCACCCACAGGTTCATCGACACAAAGCCTTGTGAGCGCAGCGCCACCAGGGCTTTTTCCAGAAGCTGGGCGCCAAGGCCACCACCAATCATCTCGGGGTCAAGATAAAGGGCACGCAGTTCAGCGGTGGTGCGGCGTGACACATCCGGGTCGCGGGAGCGCCCGGTATTCACAAACCCCAACAAATTACCGTCATCTTCAACCAGCCAGGTTTGGCTAAGCGGCTGGCGCAAAAGGCTTTCTACTAAGCCAACACGGCCATCAACGGTTAATTTTTCCAAAAACTCAGCGGGCAGAAATTGCCGATAGCTCTGCTGCCAGGCGCGTACCAATAACTCGGCGATGGCCGGAGCATCATCTAAGGTCGCTAATCGGAGACGGGGTAGTACGGGCAAGGTGGTGGTTCCAATGTAACAATTTAGTCGAAATTATCAAAAGTGAGGCCTAGGACACAATCCCTAAAACGAATGCTTTGTTAATTACCTCATTTTATGCCGCTGAGCCGCTGCTTTTTTCGGTCCAGCGGCTCAGCTATTTGAAGGAAATTTAGGCTGAAAAGCGCTCTTTGCGCAAATGGCGGCGTACCAAAATCCAGGTCCAAAGCGGCAGGCTTAATAGTTCCACCAACGGCTCGACGGCATAACCTAACAAGCTCACCTGCAACTGCCAGTCTTGGTGCATCATTATCACCGGCGCCGGTACCGCAATCATAAAGGTCAACCACAGCGGCATTTCTTGCTCCAGCCTCACCACGGCAAAGGCGGTAGAAAAAGAGAGCACCTGCATGCCAAGGGTAACCAGCAGCAAGCTCCAGGGCTGAGTAGGGTCCCCTAGCCAATGCAGATAAGGCAGTTTCGGCACCGTTATGCCAACGCCCAGCATCACCAGCTCAATACCATGGGTATAAAGCTCCACCATGATCAGCAACACCATCAGTCTGACCAGCCACTTATGCAGCATCTATTACCCCTTGCTCGCTTAAAAAAGCCATCAGGGTAGCATCATCCCAGGTGGCAATGCCCAGACTTTCAGCCTTGGCCAACTTAGACCCGGCTTTTTCACCGGCCACCAGCACATCGGTATTTTTTGATACCGACCCTGCCACCTTGGCCCCCAGCGCCTCAAGGTGTGCCTTGGCTTCGTCGCGGGACAATACCGACAAGGTGCCGGTGATAACAAAGGTTTGGCCGGCAAGCGGCTGGTTGTCACTGCTGGGCTTTTCCAATACTGGCCAGTGAATACCGCCGATATCGGGGTTTAATAAGGCTTCTATCACCTCAATATTGTGCGGTTGGCGGAAAAAAGTATGAACGTGGCGGGCAACAATGGGGCCAACGTCGTCCACCGCCTCTAACTCTTCAACCGACGCGGCCTGCAGTGGTGGCAAATCCGCAAAGTGGCTGGCAAGACCGGCGGCGGTGGCTTCGCCGACTTCGCGAATGCCCAGCGCATAAATAAAGCGCGGCAAGGTGGTTGCCCGGGCTTTACGAATATGCGACACCAATTTGGTGGCTGACTTTTCGCCCATCCGCTCAAGGCCGGTGAGCTGCTGGGGGGTTAATACAAAAATATCGGCCGGGGTTTTCACCCAGTCTTTATCCACCAGTTGCTCAACAATTTTGTCGCCAAGGCCTTCAATATCCAGCGCTTTGCGCGAGGCAAAATGCCGCACCGCCTGTTTGCGCTGGGCACTACAAAAAAGCCCGCCTGTGCAGCGCGCCACGGCTTCGCCTTCCAAACGCTCGACTTTGGAGTCGCAAACCGGGCAAGTATCAGGAAAGACAATATCAGCGGCGTTGTCAGGGCGGCGCTCTTGAACCACCGACACCACTTGCGGAATAACGTCGCCGGCGCGGCGAATAATAACGGTGTCGCCTATTTTCACCCCAAGGCGCGCCACTTCATCGGCGTTATGCAAGGTGGCGTTAGATACCGTTACCCCGCCAACAAACACCGGTTTTAACTTCGCGACCGGGGTGATGGCGCCGGTGCGCCCCACTTGAAACTCCACATCTTCAAGTACGGTAAGCTCTTCTTGTGCCGGGTATTTCCAGGCAATGGCCCAGCGCGGTGCCCGCGCCACAAAGCCCAGCTCTTCCTGGTCGGCAATGCTATCAACCTTAATGACGGCGCCGTCGATATCAAAATCCAAGGCCTCACGCTTTGCCAGCAAGTCGTCGTGAAAGGCTTTCACCGCTTCATTACCGGTGACCCTTTGCACTTCTTTGGCCATCGGCAGCCCCAACGACTTCAGCCACAGCAGCCTTTCATATTGGCTTGCAGGCAGCACCATGCCTTCCACAACCCCAAGGCCGTAGGCATAAAACGCCAGCGGCCTTTTGGCGGTAATACGCGGGTCTAGCTGGCGCAAGGAACCGGCCGCGGCGTTACGGGGGTTGGCAAAAAGTTTATCGCCAGTTTCAAGGGCCTTTTTATTCATGGCCTCAAAGCCGGCTTTGGTCATAAAGACTTCGCCGCGCACCTCAACACGGACCGGGAATTGGCCGCGTAGTTTTAATGGAATGGCGCCAATGGTACGCACATTTTGGGTAATGTCTTCGCCGCTGGCACCATCGCCACGGGTGGCGCCGCGCACCAATAGGCCGTTTTCATATAAAAGGCTTACCGCCAAACCATCAAGCTTGGGCTCGCAGCACCAGGCTGGGGCATGACCCAAGCCTTTTTCTACCCGCTCGCTAAAGGCAATAAATTCGTCTTCGTCCATGGCATTACCCAAAGACAGCATCGGCACTTCATGCACCACTTCACTAAAGGCGGTGGCGGCTTTGGCCCCTACCCGCTGGGTGGGAGAATCCGGGGTGATAAGCTCTGGGTGCTCGGCCTCAATGGCCTGCAGCTCGCGCATGAGCCGGTCATATTCGGCATCGGGAATGCTGGGGGCGTCTTCGACGTAATAGCGGTAGTTATGCTCGTCAATGCGCTGACGCAGCGTCTCTAATTGGCTTTGAATTGTGTTCATGGCGCTCTTACAAAAAAGCCCGGCGTTGCCGGGCTCTGAAACAATCAGTGGCCGCCGGCTGCGAGGAGCTGGCGCCGAGTGAATTCACGAATTTGGCCCTGGTAATGCTGTACCGTTTGCTGGGTAACCAGGTTGCGGTCACCATCCAGTACCTGGCAGCCAAACTCTTCGGCCATTTTCTGGGCGGCGTTTAGCATCATGGCAAAGGCTTTCATGGCGTCACCGGCGTTCGGCAAGGTCATAAAAAGTGCCAGGCCACGGGTATTAAACTGCTCCATGTTGTCCACATCGAAGGTGCCGGGGTTCACCATGTTAGCCATGCTAAACAGCACCGGGCCACGGCCAGACGATTCTTTATGGCGATGGAAAATGTCCATCTCGCCAAAGCGCATGCCAAGGCTTAATAGCAACGGCAACAGTTCGGCGCCTTCGATAGGATCTTCGTCTTTCGCCACCACATGCAGCACCAGCACTTCCTGGTTTTCAGGGGCGACAGGTTCGGCGGCTGCCTCTTCTTCTACCGCTTTGATGCTGGGCATGGCCGGTTCCGGCTGGCGGGCCTCGGGAGCTTCGGGCGCTTCAAACTCGTCAGCGGCCGGTGCCTCGGAAACCTCGGCGGCAGGCTCGGCGTTTAAATTCAGGTCCATTTGCTCCATTTTTGGCTCTTGGCGGCGTTTAGCCACCACCCGCACCTCACCGATGCCATCGTCATCAAAGCCGTTGGGGTCCTTTTCTTTGGTGGGCATGGATTTCATCGATTTGGTTTTTAGCTTGGCCTGACCCTGGTTGCGAATGGTCTTGAGGCCATGGGCAAAAATGGCACCAATGATCAGCACACCAATGATTAGCAAAACGGTTTCCATCTAGGCTTCCTGTCTCTTTTTTTAGCCTGCTTCCGCCAAGGCGACAGCTTCTTCAATATCTACGGCAACAATGCGGGATACGCCCGGCTCGTGCATGGTAACGCCGGTCAGTTGGTCCGCCATTTCCATCGCCACCTTGTTGTGGCTGATGTAAATAAACTGGACGCTGTCTGACATTTCCCTGACCAGACGGCAATAACGTTCGACGTTGGCATCATCCAGCGGCGCATCCACTTCGTCCAGCATACAGAAGGGTGCTGGATTTAGCCTGAAAATTGCAAACACCAATGATAAAGCGGTCAGCGCCTTTTCACCACCGGAGAGAAGGTGAATGGTGGCATTTCGTTTACCCGGTGGCCGCGCCATGATGGTAACGCCGGTATCGAGCAGGTCTTCCCCGGTTAGCTCCAAGTAAGCACTGCCGCCACCAAAGACCTTCGGGAACAAACGCTGCAAGTCAGCGTTAACCACATCAAAGGTGTCTTTGAATTTGGCGCGGGTTTCACGGTCGATTTTGCGAATGGCGTTTTCCAGGGTTTCAAGGGCGCTATTAAGGTCAGCGTCTTGTTCGTCCAGGTATTGCTTGCGCTCGGCCTGTTGCTCAAACTCTTCAATGGCTGCCAGGTTAATGGCGCCAAGGCGGGAAATGGCATTAACCAGCCGGTCAATTTCCTTGGCCAGCGCCTCTTCGGTTTGGTCGGTAAGGCTGACCAGCACCGCATCCAATTCTTGCTCTAATTCGTCCAGCTGCTCGCGGGCACCGTCGGCACGCACCTTGTGGCCTTCTATTTCCACCCGGCGTTTATCAATTTCCGACTGCATGCTTTGCACCTTGGCAAAGGCCGCCGTCTGCCCTTCTTCCAGCACCGCCATACGCTCGTCAAGCTCCGCCAGCTGCTGGTTAAGGGTACCGAGGTGCTCTTCCACTTCCTTGTGCTCTGCCAGCCACAGTTCCAGCTGGCTTTGCTGCTCTTGGCCCGGATCATCCAGCATTTGCTGCTCTTCAAGTAGGGCTTCGAGCTGTTCGCTGACCTCGGCAACCTGCAAGTCAGCACGCTGGCACGATTCCGCCAGCGCCTGGCGGGACGACTTTAAGGTTTCAAAACGAATTTGCAGCTGCTGCACCTGGCTACGAAGCTGCTCTTCTTGGTTGCGCGCTTGCAAAAGGCCGGGTTCTAAATCTTCGGTGTCGTCCTGGTGCTCAGCCATTTCGGCTTCTTCGCTCAGCATTAATTGCTCTTCACCCAATTCGGCCAGCTCCAGCTGCTGGGTTTCAATGCTTCCTTGTAACTGCTGGCGCTCTTGCTGACGGGCGTTTGCTTGCTGCGTAAGGCCGTCTAGGCGCGATTGTAAAATGGCTAATTGCTGGCGCGCTTCTACCTGGCGCTGCTGGGCTTGTTGCTGTAGCAGCTCTGCCTGTTCCAGTTGCTGTTGGCGGGTGTCGATATCTTGCTGGGCCGCGTCTAACAAGGCATTGGCCTCGCCAAGCGCGGCTTGCAGAGCCGGCTGCTGCTGATTTAGGGCATCTAAATCGGCCACCAGACTCAGCCCCTGGCTTTGCCCGGGTGCAGTAGACACAAAGCCTGGCCCCAGCCAAAAGCCGTCGCTACAAATCACCGATTCATCGTCGCCAAGGTTTGCTCTTGTGGCGAGGGCCGCTTCGCGGCTATCGGCCAGATACACCTTATTTAACCAAGGTAGCGCCACCGGCGCTGTGACCTTCTCGGCCAAGGTACCGGCCTTGGCGGCAAGGGTGCCTTCACGCAGCACAGCGGCGCTTTGGCTTATGGCCAAGAAGGGCGCATCGTCACCGACGCGGGCGCTAAGCCAAGTGCCTAGTACCTGCTCAGCCGCTTTGTGCCAGGGGCCTTCAATTTGCAAGGTGGACAGCAACGTTGGCAAGGCATCTAACGCTGGCAAGGCGCTGTCACCACCGGCAGCCTCAATTAACTGGCTTAACTGGCTGATACGTGAATGCACGGTATCAAGGGCGCGCTCGGCCTGGCGCTGCTGGCCCTGGCGGCTTTTTAAAAGCCCTTGGGCAGCACTTAACGCCGCTTTGGCTTCGGCGGTGGCTAACACCGTGACTTCCAGCGCTTCGGCTTGCTCATCAACATGCATTTGCTGCTCTTCAAGCTGCATTTGCACTTCTACCAGGGCTTCGCTGTCTTGGCTGCTAAAACCGGCCAAGCGCTGCTGGTCACGAGCAATATTGACTTTCAGGTTTTCAATGCGAGTTGCCAGCACTTGCCGCCGGGTTTGTAACTGCCCTTGGCGCTGCAAGCGTTCGGCCATGGCTTGCTGCTGAGCACGAAAACGCCCTTCAATGCTTTCGCGCTGCAGTTTGGTTTCCGCCAATTGTTCGCGCAGTTCGTCAAGCTCAGGGGTGAGCATTTCCAGCTCTTCATCGGCCTGGGCCTGGCGCTCCTGGTCTTGAGCCAGAGTTAGCCGCGCTTGCTCGGCCCGCTGTTGCAGCCGTGATAACTGCTCGTCCAGCTGGCTGCGCCGGCTTTTGGCATTAACCAGGTTTTGTTCGGCGCGGGCAATTTCAGAACCCAACCGGTAATAGCGGCTTTGGGCTTGCTCTACCTGGCCCTTGGCGTCGTGCTGGGCTTCTTTTAGCTCCACCATGGCTTTTTCATCACCTCGGCTTTGGGCAATAAAGCGCTCCAGCTCGGTTTCATAATGGCGAATTTCACTGCTTAAGGTGGTGATGGCGTCTTGATAGCGACGAAAACGCAGCGCCGCCAATTGGCCTTTATTGGTGCGTTCTTGTTTTTTGTAATCGCGGTAACGGCGGGCAGCGTCGGCCTGGCGGCGCAATTTGTCGAGCTGGGCGCCCAGCTCTTCACGCACGTCGGTCAGGCGCTCGAGGTTATCGCGGGTATGGCGAATGCGGTTTTCGGTTTCTTTGCGCCGTTCTTTGTATTTGGAAATACCGGCCGCTTCTTCGATAAACACCCGCAACTCTTGCGGGCGCGACTCTATAAGCCGCGAGATCATGCCCTGCTCGATAATGGCGTAAGAACGGGGCCCAAGGCCGGTACCCAAGAAAATATCGGTAATATCGCGGCGCCGGCAGCGGCTACCGTTAAGAAAATACTGGGACTGGCCGTCGCGGGTCACCAGGCGTTTAACGGCGATTTCAGCATACTGGGCAACAGGGCCGGTGGCGGTGCCGTCATTGTTGTCGAACACCAATTCAACGCTGGCTTGGGAAACCGGTTTGCGCCCAGACGAGCCGTTAAAAATAACGTCGGTCATGGCGTCGCCGCGCAGGTTCTTGGCGCTAGACTCACCCAGCACCCAGCGCACGGCATCAATAATATTGGATTTGCCGCAGCCGTTCGGGCCGACAACAGCCGTCATCGCCTTAGGGAAAGGAACATTGGTGGCATCCACGAAGGATTTGAATCCGGCCAATTTGATACTTTTTAGGCGCATCTGTCCCCGGCGCTCTCGTTATGGGTGTGGCAAGATAACAGTCGGCAATCTAACACAGTTTCTGTAACAAATCCGGGCTAGGCCGCTGCGTTCACTCTTTTTATACTGGCACCCTGACAGAATGCAATGCGATTGCGTTGTGAATGCTATGGAGGTATCAAAGTGGCCAACCCGGTTTCTGGCGCCCACTATCTAATGCGCGGCTTTTCGCTTATTCGCGAAAAGGGCTTAAGGCGTTTTGTGTTTATTCCCCTGCTGGTCAATCTGGTGCTTTTTATCGCCGCCTTTAGCTGGTTGATGTACCAAATCAAAGACATGGTGACCTGGGTGCTGCATTACCTGCCCCACTGGCTCGACTGGCTTGAATATCTGATTTGGCCGCTGGGCATTATCGCCATTTTGGTGGTGTTTTCTTATATCTTCAGCGCCATAGCCAACTGGATAGCGGCGCCTTTTAATGGCCTATTGGCCGAAAGGGTGGAGTTAAAACTAACCGGTGAAGCGCTACCCGATGCCGGTATGGTGGATATTTTCAAAGACATGCCACGGCTTTTTGGCCGTGAATGGGCAAAGCTGAAATATTACCTGCCAAGGGCCATTGGCTTTTTGATTTTGTTTTTAATTCCGGTGATAGGCCAAACCCTGGGCGCGGTGTTGTGGTTTTTCTTTACCGCCTGGATGATGGCGATTCAATACCTCGACTACCCCTTTGATAACCACAAAATTCCCTTTGAAGACATGAAGCTGGCGCTGAAATACCAACGCGGCCCCAGTTTTAGCTTCGGCATTTTAGCCACCTTGCTATCGATGGTACCGATCTTAAACCTTATCGTTATGCCGGTAGCGGTGTGCGGTGCCACTGCCATGTGGGTCGAGCGGTTTCGCCCGCATCTGTTAAAGCGCTAAAACGCTTTTTATTGCAGTAAAAAGGGCCTTGGGGCCCTTTTTTATTGCCCTAAAGCTTGGTTATTGACCTTGGCGGTTAGCACATGGTCTTGCCACTGGCCGGCGATTTTTAAATAGCGCCGCGCATAGCCTTCCTTTTCAAAGCCCAGTTTATCCAGCACCCGGGCACTGCGCTCATTGGCCGGCATGTAGTTGGCCATAACGCGGTTAAGGCCGATGTCATTAAAAAGGTACTGGATGCAAGGGCGCAGTATTTCTGCCATCAGCCCCTGGCCTTGTAGCTGCTCGTCCAAGCTGTACCCTAAAAAGCAGGCCTGAAAGGCGCCGCGCGCCACGGCCGTAAAATTGGCCACCCCCAGCACCTGCTGGCGCTTTTTATCAAGGGCCACAAAGCGAAACTCGCTTTGCCTTGCAAAGGCAGCCTGGGCGGCTTCGAGCTGCTGGCGAAAATGACTTAAGGTTAAAAAGTCATCGTCCCTAATCGGTTCCCAAGGCGCCAAATGCTGCTGGTTTTTAAGGTAAAAGCGCAGCAATAACGGCGCGTCTTCGGCGGGTAGTACCTCAATAATGCTGCGTTCGGTTTCAAACATCAGGCCTCCTTACCAGCAAAACCCGCCATTTTACGCCCAATACCTTGATAAAAAAGCGCTATTGGCGCGACTTTACCGGCCCCGCTGACAAGCCCATAAAAAAGCCCGGCAATGCCGGGCTTTTTTTACTCACCTTGCGCCGCAGGCTTTGGCGGCTTTTCAGGCGCCGCTTTTAGCCAGGTAAAATAGCGGCGGCCACTTTGCTTCATGTCCTCAAGTACCACATAAAGGGTTGGCACCAACACCAGGGTAATAACGGTGGCAAACAAGATGCCAAACGCCAAGGACACCGCCATCGGGATAATAAGCTGCGCTTGCAGGCTGGTTTCAGTAACGATGGGCACCAAACCTAAGAAGGTGGTGAGGGAGGTCAGCATGATGGCGCGAAAACGCTTGATGCCGGCGTCCATCACCGCTTGGCGCAGCTCAACGCCATCGCGCCGGGCCTGGTTGACAAAATCCACCATCACCAAGGAGTCGTTCACCACCACCCCGGACAGGGCGATAATGCCAAACAGTGATAACACCGACACGCTTAGCCCCAAGATCCAGTGGCCCAAGATGGCACCAATGACCCCGAAGGGAATAACCGACATGATGATTAGCGGCTGGCTGTAGGATTTAAGCGGTATGGCAAGCAGGGTATAGATAATAAAGAGTGACGCTATCGCCCCAGCAGCAACTCAACATTGTTTTCAGCTTCGTCCTGCGCTTCACCGCTCATTTTGAAGCTGACACTGGGGTATTTGGCGATGATTTTCGGCAATACTTTGGCTTTTAGCTCGTCAATCACCTTAGCCGGTTCAACGATGTTTTTATCGGCATCGGCGCTAATGGTGGCCGCCCGAACGCCATCTACCCGGGTAATTCTTGAGTAGCCGTCGGCCAGTTCAACATCGGCCACATAAGAGAAGGGAACCTGGGCACCACTGCTGGTGCGAATGCGCATGTTTTCAAGGTTCGATAACGAGCGGCGCTCACTTAGCGGGTAGCGCACCATTACTTTCACTTCTTCGTCATCGCGCTGAATACGCTGCACCTCGGCGCCATAAAAGCCTTCCCGTACCTGGCGCGCTAAATCGGTCAGGCTTAACCCCAGCGCTTGGGCGGCGGGTTTAATTTTAAGACGCACTTCCAGGTTGCCAGAAGACAGGCTGTCTTCGATGTCAAAAACGCCGTTGTATTGGGCCATGGCCGCTTTTAACTCGCTGGTGGCGGCGGTTAATTCATCCAGGTTTTTGCCGCGAACCGTAAAGGCAATGGCGCCGCCGGAATCGTCGCCACCGATATAGGGGTTAATTTTAAGGGTTTTCACCCCGGGCTGGTTGCCCATTTGCTCGCGCCACATTTTGGCAAAGGCAGGAGCGGAAACGGGGCGCGTTTCAGAGCTGGTCATCTCTACCACAAAGCCGCCGTCGGTGGCACTGCGGTTCCAAACGTAGACGTGTTTAACCACCTTGTGGCCGGTTTCTTTTTCAATGCGATCGTCCACTTTCCACAAGCTTTCTTGCAGCTTTTTAAGGGTGGCTGTGGTTTGGTTCGACGCGGTGCCGCTCACCATTTCCAAGTCACCATTAATGTAGTCAGACGGAATATTGGGGAAGAACACGTAACGCACCATGCCACTCGCCAGCATGCCAGCCACCAAAATTACCATGGCGATAAACACCGCCACCGTGATGTAACGGTAGTGAATGCACTTGGCCAAGAACGGCCGGTAGTAGCGCAGTACGGTGCGGTCGAAGCCTTGGTTAAAACGGGCTTTAAGGCGCACCAGGGGGTTACGGCTGGGCTGCTGGCTGATACGAATATGGCGAAGGTGCGCCGGCAAAATAAATTTGGACTCAACCAGCGAGAACACCAAACAGCAGATCACCACCAAGCCTATGGCGGTAAAGAAGTTGCCCATAGAGCCGGTAACAAACATCATTGGCGCAAAGGCCGCAACCGTGGTCAGTACCCGAAGGTGGCCGGGGTGGCCACCTTTTGGGCGCCGCGAATAACGCTATTGATACCTGAGCCTTTTTCTTCCAGTTCCGAGTGCACGCTTTCGCCAATGACAATGGCATCGTCCACCACTATCCCAGCACCAAGATAAAACCAAACAGGCTCATCATGTTGATGGTGACATCGACAAACGGCAGATGCATGACCAACAGGGTGCCAAGAAAACACACCGGGATCCCCAGCATTACCCAAAAGGCCAGCCGTACCTGTAAAAACAGGCTAAGCACCAAGAACACCAGCAAACCGCCCATGGCCATGTTCGACAGCATCATGTCTAACCTGTCTGACAAGAACTTAGAGCTGTCGCCCCAGTAAGACAGTTTGACGTTAGCCGGCAGCGTTTTTTGTTTGGCCGCTACGTACTTTTTCACCGCTGCGGCCATTTTCAGTACATCTTGGTTGCCCACCGCCACCACGCCGATGGACACCCCGGGCTTACCGTCAAAACGGGCAAAATGGTCGTCTTCAACAAAGCCGTCTACCACCTTGGCCACGTCGCTCACCAGCACCCGGGTACCGTCCTTGCGGGTGAGTAGGGTAATTTTGTCGAACTGGTAACCGTGATAAGCCTTGCCTTTGGTGCGTAGCAAAATATCACCGGTATCAGATTTAATAGAGCCGCCGGGGATATCAATGGAGCTATTGCGCACCTTGGAGGCCACTTCGTCCAAGGTCAGCCCGTATTCGCGAAGCTTGGCTTCAGACACCTCGATACCCACCTCGTAATCGCGGGCACCTTGCACATCGGCGCGGGTAATACTGGGCAGCGCTTTTAAGTCATCCGACACCGCTTTGGCGTATTCCTTGAATTCACGCTCACTCAGGTCGCCATAAACTTGCACCCAAATCACATCCTGTTCTGGGCGCCTTTCATAAACCACTGGTTTTTCAGCATCTTGCGGCATTGATGGAATAGCATCCACCTGCACCTTAATTTCATTGAGCACTTCGGTGGTGTTGTAAGAAGGCTCCACATAAACCCGTATTGAGGCGACCCCTTCACGGGCGGTAGAACGGACCTCTTTAATGCCATCAACGTTCTTAATGGCTTGTTCCACTTTCAGGATGATGCCTTCTTCCACTTCCTGCGGCGCGGCCCCCGGGTAAGGTACCTGAATGGCAATTTGATACTGGTTAGATTGCGGCCATAGCTCCTTGCGGATAAGAAAGGCACTGATAATGCCGCCCACCACAATCACCGCCATCAGCAAGTTGGCCGCCACACTGTTATGGGTAAACCAGGCAATAAGGCCCTTAGGTTGGTTGCTCATTTCGCCCCCACCGTCAGTTGGCCGTTGTTTTCAGTTTCAGGCTCGCTGGGGGCAATGGCCACCTTAGTGCCGTCTACCACATTGGTAAGCGAGGTCATCGCCACCCGGTCGCCATCTTTCAGGCCGTGGCTGATATAGGCATAGCGTGGGTCGGTGCGGGCCACCTGCACTTTGTGATGGTGAATTTGGTCTTTTTCATCCACCAACACCACCTGATCGCCACGCACCGCATCTTTTGGCAGGACCACTAACTGGCGCTTAATGCCTGAGCGCAGCGACGCCTCAACAAAGGTGCCGAATTTTAGCCAGGGCCGCCCCTGTATAGTGGGCTGATACGGATTGGCCACTTCGGCAATGATAAAGCTCATCCGCGACTGGGCGTCGAGCACACCGGAGCTTTGCACCAACTTGGCAGGCCAGTGGTGGGCAAACCCGGCCACGGTATCGGCCAAATCAATGGTAACGCCGCTGTCACTGCCGCTACTTAAGCCCAACCAGGCAAGCTCGGTGTCTGAAACCGGCAACCTCACCTCGGCCACCGAGGTGTCGTCAATCACCCCAAGGGCGGTGCCCACACCAACATACTGGCCAAGGGCAATACTGCGCTGGCGCAAAAGGCCGTTAAAGGGGGCACGAATTTCGGTGCGCTCCAGGTTACGGCGCGCCTCTTCTACCCGGGCTTGCTGCGATTTCACCTGTGCCAAGGCACTGGCAAGCTGCGGTTTGCGAAGGGCAATGGCCGTGACTTTTTCCGGCGAAACACTGCGCCATTCCTGGGCGGCAACGCGCCCTTGCGCTTTCTCTTGCTCTAAGGACGCAACCGCCTGTGCTAAATCAGCTTCGGCATGACTTAACGCCGTTTGGTAATCAGCCGGGTCAATGCGTGCCAGCAATTCGCCCTTGTGCACCATCGAGCCCGAGCGGAAGTTGTCAGACACCTCAATGATGCGCCCCCCCACTTCAGCGGCTAAGGCGGTTTGGGTTTTTGGCTCGATGGTGCCTTGAGAATGCACCAGGTAGGCAACCTGCTGCTGGCGGGCGATAGCCACTTTGACCATCAACAACGGCTTGGCATCAGCCACCTTCTCTGGCGGCTTTTTAAGCGTTGTTAGCACCACAAAGCCCACTACGGCCAGTGCCAATACGGCGAGCGGTAACAGGCATCCAACAGCAACTCGTTTCATGAATATGTCCCTGAACATTAACCTAATGGTATGTAACAGTGATGTTATATCTCGACAAGGAAACGGCTTATACAGGCTAATTATTTAATTGTTTTGCAAAATGTGTACATAAAGTTAAAAAGAAAAAAGGGGGCCTGTCGGCCCCCTTTCTATTGTGCGCAAGGCGCTATTTTTTCTGCACCGTAATACAGCCGGCCGAATAACCGGCGCCGAAGGAGCAAATCACCCCTACCTCACCGCTTTTCATATCACGGCGATGTTTATGAAAGGCAATCACAGAGCCGGCACTGGAGGTATTGGCGTATTCGTCCAAAATCACCGGCGCCTCGGTAATATCAGCGTCGCGGCCCAGCACCTTGCGGGCAATAAACAGGTTCATGTTGATGTTGGCCTGGTGCAGCCACAGCCGGTTAGGGGTTAACCCCTGGCGCTCAAGCTCGCTGCTGATAAGGTCACTCACCAGCGGCACTACTTCTTTAAACACTTTGCGCCCTTCCTGCACAAAAAGTTTGTCGCGGTCAAACTGGTGCTCGGGGGCGGTACGGTTTAAAAAGCCGAAGTTGTTACGAATGTTGTTTGAGAACTGGGTAACCAGTTTTTCACCCTTAATGGCCCACTGCTCGGCGCTTTTGGCATCCTCGCTGCGCTCCAACACGGCGGCGGTGCAGGCATCACCAAAAATAAAGTGGCTGTCACGGTCACGAAAGTTAAGGTGGCCAGAACAAATTTCCGGGTTCACCACCAGTGCCACCTTGGCATTACCGGCCTGCAATAAGCCTGCGGCATTAGCCATACCAAAGGTGGCTGACGAGCAAGCCACATTCATGTCAAAGGCAAAGCCCTTGGCACCTATAAAGTGTTGTAGCTCTACCGCCATCGCCGGATAAGGGCGCTGCATGTTAGAGGCGGCGCAAATAATAAGGTCCACTTCTTCGGGTTCACGGCCCGAGGCTTTAAGGGCCTCGTCGGCGGCATGCATGGCCATTTCAATCATCACCGAAGGCTTGTCGTTACCGCGCTCGGGAATAAGCGGGGCCATCACTTCCGGGTCAAGAATGCCGTCTTTGCTGACCACATAACGGCTTTTAATACCGGACGCCTTCACGATAAATTCGCTGCTGGAATGCGCTAACGGCTCGATAAGCCCGGCCTCAATGGCCGCGACGTTTTCGTCGTTGAAGTTATCAACATAAAGGTTGAATGCTTTCACCAGCTCTTCGTTGCTGATGGCGTTGGGCGGGGTATAGAGCCCGGTTCCACTGATCACAATTTCGCTCACGCCTGTTCCTCTTGCTGCATATTGTTGGCGTTATCGGATGTCAGACCAGTATAACCAATACCTTTTCGGGACTGAATCACCACGGTTTCGCCGATTTTGTCTTGTATGCACTGCCGGTTATTGTCCCAGTACACTTGAATAAAGCCCAACAGACCCGTGGCAAGGCCCGCGCCGTAGCCGCCATAACGGCCAAAGGCCGTCCAAAGGGTTAAAGGCTCGCCGTTAAGGCGCACCACTTTTAGCCGAAACAGCCATTTGCCCGGGGTACGGCCACGCCAAATGGCCGTAAACAAGGTGAAATAGGCTGCGCTCCAACTCAGCCCAAGGCCAAGATCGCTAACAATCCCCTTGGCCCAGCTCAGCAGTGAATAACCGTAACTTTGCGATTTAGCGTTATCTTGGCCGGCTGGCTTAGCGGCTTTCTCCGCCTTGATTTGTTTGCGGTAGGCCTTTTGCAGCGCTTTCGCGCCGTCCATTAATTGCGCTTTGTAGGCCGCCTTTTGCGCTTCGGAGAGAAAATCCATATCGTCAAAAAGAGAATCAGCCAGGTCTTGGCGCGATTTAAATTCGCCGGGGAACTCGCTATCAATATGCGCCTTAAGTTCGGGCACGCGTTTATCAAGACACGCGGTATCGTCACACATGGCGGTTGCCATTCCCAAAGCGCCCAGGGTACCGACGGTTAGCAGCGAGTTATCTTGATTATCACCGCCGTGCCCTTTAACACGGTCGCTGACAGTGTCGGCCAGCATAATTGCCACCACAAAAGTAACCGACACCGCCAGCACTCGCAGCCAGCGCCGTGCCCAGGGGCTAACCACCTGGTCGTGACGTTTACTGAGCACCCAAACGGCAATCGCCGCCACCAGGGCAATGGCCAGATTAGACACGTAGCTGAGCATGGCCACCAACCAAAGGTCGACCAATATGGCCGCGGCCCGCCGCCACGGCCGGCCCAATGGGCAACCGAGCAGTCTGTCATCTACTTTAAAGGCAAAGTGCGTAACAATGGCCCTGGTTTCTTTTCCGTCGCGCCAGGCTGCCAGGGCAGATTGGTAATGAGGATCGTCTTTATTCATCTATTTATATCCTTATAACCAGAAAATCCTTAACACCGGGCAGTCAGGTCGCTACCTTGTGTTCCATACCCTCAATGAGGCGAATAAGTGTTATGAGCCAAGTATTTAAAGATAACTCACAAACCATCGGCAATTCACCTTTGGTCAAACTCAACCGTGTCACCAAGGGCGAAGTCTACGCCAAGGTGGAATCCCGTAACCCCAGCTTCTCCGTTAAAGACCGTATCGGCGCCGCCATGATCACCGACGCGCAGGAAAAAGGTCTGCTGGGCCCGGGTAAAGAAATTATTGAACCCACTTCCGGTAACACCGGTATTGCCCTGGCCTTTGTGGCTGCGGCCCGCGGTATTCCTATTACCCTGACCATGCCAGAGTCCATGAGCCTTGAGCGCCGCAAGTTGCTTAAAGCCTTAGGCGCCAAACTGGTGCTGACCGAAGCGGCCAAAGGCATGAAAGGCGCCATCGACAAAGCCAGCGCCTTTGTTGAAGCCGAGCCCGACAAGTACGTGCTGCTGCAGCAGTTCGAAAACCCCGCCAACCCGGCAATTCACGAACAAACCACTGGCCCTGAAATTTGGGACGGCACCGATGGTGAAGTGGACGTATTCGTGGCCGGTGTTGGTACCGGTGGTACCCTGACCGGTGTGTCTCGCTACATCAAAAACACCAAAGGCAAAAAAATTGTCACCGTTGCCGTTGAGCCAAGCGACTCGCCGGTTATCAGCCAAAAATTGGCCGGTGCAGAGCTCAAACCCGGCCCGCACAAAATTCAAGGTATTGGTGCTGGTTTTATCCCCGGCAACCTGGACTTGAGCCTGGTTGACCGCGTTGAGCAAATTTCTAACGACGACGCCATGGCCATGGCCCACCGCTTGATGAAAGAAGAAGGCATTCTGGCCGGTATTTCTTCTGGCGCGGCGGTGGTCGCGGCTAACCGTTTAGCCGACGACCCGGCCTTTGCGGGCAAGAAAATTGTGGTGATCCTGCCCTCTTCTGCCGAGCGTTATTTGACCTCACCGCTGTTTGCCGATGTCTTTACCGAGCAAGAACTGACTCAGTAAAAATACCGCCAACAAAAAAGGCCCCACTTGGGGCCTTTTTTATGGCTGTAAATGGCGAAGCAGCAAACCATAATGCCAGTCGTCCAAAAAGGCGCCGCGCAAATAAAAGTGTTCTTTTAATACCCCTTCACGTTCAAAACCGCACTTTTCCAACAGTTTGGCCGAGGCTTGATTGCCAGCGGTCACCACCGCCGTAGCCTTATGAAAACCTAAGGATCTCGCGTAGCTTAGCACCGCCTTACTGGCTTCAAGGGCATAACCTTTGCCTTGAAATTCGGGCAAAAACAAAAAGCCAAGTTCTGCCTGGCGGTGCGCCCAGCTCGACTTAAAACCGTGCAGGCCTATGGCAAGGCCAGAGGCCTTTTCCTCGACCACCAGGCTCAACCAGTGTTCGTTTTCACGCTGCCATGGCTTGCAGGCGCTGGCGAACATCGCCTCAATGTCGCTGTCAGTGCGACCTTCGCTGACAAAGGCCATCACCGAAGGGTGGCGTTCAATGGCGAAATAAAAGTCCCGGTCATTGCGAGTCAAAGGCCGCAGTCGTAGCCGTGGGGTTTCAAGTACCATAACCATGCCTTAGCCGTTGGGATGTTGGTGGTAGTAATCCAGGGTTTTTAATGCCAACAGGAAGACGTTAACGCTGTTATCGCCATCAACGTTTTTTACCACTGTTACCGCCCGGTGGCTGTCGGTATCAAGAATGGTCATGGTAATGCCGCCAACGCTGCCGCCTGAATGCATCACCGCATGGGGCATGTCCTTCATCATCGCTAGCGCCGCTTTATTGTCCCGATACTTTTTACTGGCCTGATATTCGTCAAAGCCAATAAACCAGCCGATACCAACATCGACATTGTTGCCGTTATTGAGCTTGGCCTTGGTGAACATCAGTTTGCTGGTGGCAGGTTTAAGGTACCGGCCGTTAATTTGTGCCACGGCAAAACGCGACACATCAGAGGCGCTGGCAATAATGCCGCCGCCCGCCCATTTATAGCTGTGGTCGGTTTGCGGCGAGTTAATCAGCTTGCCGTTCTCGACGCTATAAGGGCGAACCCGGTTAGGGATGATGTGGTATTGCTCGTCAAATACGGTGTCGTGCATCGCCAAAGGGCCAAACACTTCCTGGCGCATAATGGCTTTAAAGTTACGTTTACCGTCGGCCCCTTCCATGGCGGCGCTGATAAGAGTCCAGCCAAAGGTGGAATAGCTAAACTGGCTACCGGGTTTAAACAGCAAGGGGTCGTTTTTAAAGACATCCAGGCTTTCGGTAACACTGGCAAAATGGCGGTTCATTAAGAACTCTTTAGCCCCTTCCTTGTAATGGCGAATACCGGCGGTATGGGAAGCAAGCTGGCGCACAGTCAGCTCTGGCTTGTCTTTTGGCCAGGCTGGCACGTAATCGGTGACCGGTTTATCAAGGTTAATTTTACCGTCTTGATAAAGCCGCATCAGGCCGGCGGCAGTCATGACCTTGGCAACACTGCCGATACGCAGCTTGGCTTTCGCCGTCATTGGCACCTTATTTTCAAGGTCGGCATAACCGTAACCTTTCGCCCATTCGATGCCGTTTGCGTCGGCAACCGCCACACTGATACCCGGCACTGTTGGGCTGGTGACTGCATTTTTAAACAACGCATCAATGGACGGCGGTGGCGTGTTACTGGCGGCATTAACGCCAAAGCTCAGCGCTAAGGCGCCAATCAGGGCAAAACGAGCAGGAAGGTACGACATAAAGGGGCTATCAAGTAAGGGGGAATGTTAACAACCTAACTTATTCAACAGCTTAGTAACAGCGAATACGCCGGAGCGCCAATGAAAAAAGCCCGGCGACAGCCGGGCTTTTAGCGCTTATAACCAACCTTTTCGTTTAAAGAACAGGTAGGTGCCAGCGGCTGAAGCGATCATCAAACCAATGGCCAGCGGATAGCCATAATGCCAATGCAGCTCCGGCATGATGTCAAAGTTCATGCCGTAGGCAGAGGCAATCACCGTCGGCGGCAGGAACACTACCGCGGCCACCGAGAAAATTTT
Organism: Gallaecimonas mangrovi; assembly: GCF_003367375.1. Classification (GTDB taxonomy): domain Bacteria; phylum Pseudomonadota; class Gammaproteobacteria; order Enterobacterales; family Gallaecimonadaceae; genus Gallaecimonas; species Gallaecimonas mangrovi. Next base: position 1,419,508 of record NZ_CP031416.1, on the reverse strand, counting down.
GATGATTTTGTTCTGCTTGATGCTGGTAAAACCCATGGCGGCATCAAGCAGGAAGTTAATTTTGTCGAACAGAAACTGGGTATGGGGCAGCAAAGACTCGATATCTTGCAGCATATCCTTGATTTCTTTTCGGTTTTCTTCATCAAGCCGGCCCCGTTGGGCACGGGTGAGAAAACGCAGTGAACGCTGGGTATCCAGTAGACTCAAGCGGATTTTACCGTTGATGTCTTCTTGTACCGTAATGTTCTTCAAGATTTCGTCCAGCTCTTCCGCCTCGAAGACATCCTGGCCCGTTTGTTCCAGTACGGTGTAGACGTCTTCGAGAAGGTCAGAAAGGTATTCGACCTTTAAAATAAGCATCTCCACCAACAAGGAGGCCGGGTCAGTGGCGTCCATTTTGTCTTGCCGCAAATAGGCCCTGAACAGGCGCATTAGCCCCAAATCTTCTTCGCGCAGGGTGATAAGCAAGTTATCGCGCAGGGTAAAAGACACGTTGACGCCGCGCAGATCTTTACCGACCCGATGCGGAAACAGCGAGGTAATGTGCAGACCGTCTTTATCAGAATAAAAACGGGCCGAAGCCTCGATTTCGTTGATGTCTTCTTCTTCCGGCACTTCTTCCTGGAAATAGGTGGACATCCACTGGCGCTCTTCGTCAGTGGGTTTAAACACGTCCAGCCACAGGGTGTTGGCAGGCAGACGATCGTCTGTTGAGAGTTCTTGTACGTCCAGCATCTGGCCGTTGCGCACATAGGCATTGATCATAGGCGCTTCCTGGCTAGGGGATAATTAAGCTAGCTTATTCTATGCCAAGGTACTTGTGTAACTGAACCGACAAGCGCCAATTCCTTTCAATACAAGTCTTTATACAAAGCTCTGTGGCCCGTTTTCCTTGGCTTATCGGCTGTAAATACACTGGCTTTTCGCCGCAGCGCGCCAGCAAGGCATCTAAATCGTCGATATCACGCTCGCGGGCCACGGGGTGTTTAATATCATCGGCCCGCGCCAGCGCTGAATCGAGAATAGTAAAGCCACCTTTCATACCCACTTTAGGCGACAAGGTAATGACAGTTTCTTCAGGCACTTTAATCTCAAAGGTGCCCGAGGTTTCAATCTGTGTTTGATAGCCGGCCTGATGTAGCGCCGTACAAAGCGGCACCAAATCAAACATGCAGGGCTCGCCGCCGGTGATAATAACCAGTTTGGCGTTAAAGCCGCGGTCCCTAAACGTCTGTAAAATGCCGTCCCCATCACTCCAGGCCCAGCAGCTATTGGCCTCGGTTTTGACCAAAATATCGCCAAGGGGGCGCTCGTCTTCGCTATTTTGCTGCCAGGTATGTTTGGTGTCGCACCAACTGCAGCCGACCGGGCAACCTTGCAGGCGCACAAAGATAGCCGGAACACCGGTAAAACGCCCTTCGCCTTGCAAGGTTTCAAAAATTTCATTGACCGGATAGCGCATTCTTTGTGCCTCAAGGTTGAGAGGGGGCGGATGCTACCATAAAATGCTGGCCCCAACCGAGGTGAGGCGTCATGAGCAAAGTTGTAGTCATCTATTCCGGCGGCATGGATTCATTCACACTGCTGCACAAGGCCATTAAAGACGGGCATGAAGTGCATGCACTGTCGTTTAATTATGGCCAGCGCCATGTGAAAGAGTTAGAGGTGGCCGCCAAGGTGACCCTGGAACTGGGTATTGCCCATGAAGTGGTGGACATCAGTGCCATTCAAAGCCTCATTGCCAACTCGGCGTTAACCTCGGATATTGCCATGCCGGAAGGCCACTACGCCGAGCCCAACATGAAGCAAACCGTGGTGCCAAACCGCAACATGATTTTATTGTCATTGGCCATTGGCAAAGCGGTGAGCATTGGCGCCGATAAAGTGTATTACGGTGCCCATGGCGGCGACCATGCGATTTACCCCGACTGCCGGCCAGAATTTGTCAAGGCGATGAATGCGGTGTCGCAAATTGCTAACTATGAACCGGTTAGCATTGAAACGCCGTATTTGCTGGCCAGCAAAGGGGAAATACTGACCGATGGCCTGAACATGGGCCTGAGCTATAACGACACCTGGACCTGCTATCAAGGCGGCGACGCGGCTTGTGGCCGCTGTGGGGCCTGTCAGGAAAGGCTGGAAGCCTTCCGTGAAAACAACCTGGAAGATCCCCTGCCCTACCTGACTCGTGAGATTTTATGAAACAAACCTTATATAAAGACTTTTCCTTCGATTCTGCCCACCGCTTGCCCCACGTACCGGCAGGCCATAAGTGCGGCAACCTTCATGGCCACACCTTTGGGGTGCGGGTGGAAGTGCACGGCGAAGTAGACCCTCACACCGGTTGGGTGATGGATTTTGCTGATCTTAAAGCAGCAGTAAAGCCACTGATTGATCAGCTCGACCACTGCTATTTGAACGAGATTGCCGGGCTTGAAAACCCTACCTCTGAAGTGCTGGCCAAATGGATTTGGGACAAGCTGGCGCCGCAACTGCCGCTGCTGTCTGCCGTTTGGGTGCGTGAAACCTGCACCTCCGGTTGCCTCTATACCGGCGAATAAAAAAAGGCCGCAGCTGCGGCCTTTTTTATTTAATGCACTTGATAAAGCCCCAACAGCGCCAAAATCACCACGCCGATAAAGCACGAAATCACTTCCCCCACCAACCCCAGCGGCAACATTAAAAACCATTGGTTAATCGTGGCTTGCGCTAAGGGTGATTCCTCAATGGCTGTCAGCCGAAAATACAGTTGCGCTTCTTCTGGGTTTAACGGCTTTCGATGCATAAAACCTGCAATGGCAATGCCGCCCAGCAGTAACACCAGCACCACAACCATGTGTACCGGCCCGGCAATGGCAAAACCGAACAGCATGGCGGTGAGTACCAGCAGTAAGAAGGATTGATAAGTTAAGGCCTTAAAACTGCCCGACAAGCCTCTGCCGTGGCTACGCACCACCAGTGCCATCAAGGCCGCCGAAAGCGGGATCATTAGCCCGGCCAAGGTCGGCTTTACACTATAGATGGCCCCCCACAGGACGATAATGGGGCAGCTCCAAAAGGTCACTCCAATTACCGCCAATAGCCCATTTTGTTTTTTCAGCCGTTTTTCCAGACGCTGCTCAACCGTCAATTCCATGGCCAGTTCCTTTGCTTTTATCCTTGTTAGTTGACATTGAAGCAGCCAACAGTGGCCAATAACATCACGCCGCCAAAGCTCGATAAGCCGCCCCCAACCAGCCCTAGCGGCAGTACTAAAAACCAGTGATTACGCAGCGTTTTCCCTAATGAGGACTGCTCCAACCGCCCAAGCGTCAGCCATGCCTTACCATTGCTGATGGTCATTTGTGCGTGAAAAAGTAACCAAGTTCCGAGGGCCCCCATCGCCACCAAGGCAAACACCAGCGCCACCGGCACCGGTGTGGCAATGGCAAAACCGAACATCAAGGACGTCAGTAACAGCACGCCATAGCAGAGAAAGCTCAGTACTTGCAGCAAAGTACAAACACCGCGCCCATGCAGCCGCACCACCAAAGCGATAAGCGCGCCACTGGTGGGCAGCATAAAAACGGCGAGGGATGGGGCGACATGATAGAGCAGCCCCCAAATAAAGGTAATGGGACAGCTCCATAGCGAAACGCCTAATACGGCTAACAAACCACAAGGTAGCTGCGGGCGTTCAGAGGGACAGCGGCGATTGCTCAAATCCATGGTGGTTTCCTTGACACACCTTCTTGTACAAAGAGTGAGCGGCCTTTTTTGCACAAGACTTAAGCAATTTTCTTTTTTCGTTTCTTAATATGCCTTATTGGCTGTTAGGTCCTCAGCCAGTTTCAGCATCGGCTGCTGGCTAATGACCAACAAACCACCATTACTGCGGTCAAGCTCGCCAATCAAGGCAATCACTGCTGAAAACGACAACGCCAGCACTGAAACCACCATCAGGCTGCGGCTACCGCTTAGCCGAAACTGTAACCCGACTCCAACCATCGACAAAAAAGTCACCAGATACAGCACTAGCCAAATCATCTCGGGGACATGGTATTGCAGCGCAACCGTTGCTCGCTTGGTTTGCAAGTCGAACATGTCATTTAAGGCCGCCGCATAAAGCGCTAAGGCGGGGCTGTTATCACCTTGTTGAAATTGCTGGCGCATCTGCCGCCATAATTGGTTTTGAATGCTTTCAGCCTTTTCAAGATAACCGCGCACCTGCTGTGGGTTACGTGCACTTTTTAAGCGCAAGGCGACATATTGGCGCAGCCACGTTTGCGCTTGGACTCTGGCGCTGGCAGCCAGAAAATCGCTTCTTAAGTAAGCGGTACCAATGGCGTTAACTTCGTCCAGCAATAACTGTTTTCGGGCATCAAAGCGGTTGGCCGCAGCGCCGAAAGTAAAAGCCAGAATAAAGGCCAATAAACCCAAGGTGGCGCCGACGACAGAACCAATAGGGGCGTCCTTGGCGTGCTCTTGCTTAAGCAACGTCGCCCCAAGCCCAAAGCCAACAAACACCGCCGTAAACACCCAAATCAGCGTAAAGCCGTAAAAGAACCACGGCGGCAGATCCCTGACCAGATAGCCGATACTCATCAGACTCATCCTGCATCCATCCCTGACATAAGCGCCCACCTGAGCCTTGGGCTGTGGTAATACGCTTGGCCTAAGGCTTTGTAATAGTTCAGTTAGTGCCAGCATGCCAGAGCGGATAAATACATTAGCTCTTCTTTATAAAAGCGACTTTTCAGCGCTAAACCCGGCCACTTACTGGTACTGCGCCGCTGCCTATGTTACATAACCTCAAACTCTGCATTTTGGCTGTTATCAATGAGCACACCTGTTGTCTTTTTTCCTGGAACCCAATGCGACGAACGTATCTTTTTGCCGCTCTGGCGTTTACTGGATATCGAAGACCGCCGTTATGTGCCATTGCAATGGGCAGAAACCCTGGAGCAAATGCTGGCACTGGCCGACTATGCTGCTGAGGGCGAACAGGTGCATTTGGTGGGATTTTCCATGGGCGGTTATATAGCCAGTCGTTTTGCACTGGATAACCCGCAATTAGTGGCATCACTCACCTTGATTGGCTTTGATGCCGCCGGCCTTAGTGAAACCGAAGAAAAACAGCGGGCGCAAATTATCAAGAGCCTGGATCGGGGCCAATTTAAACCGATGTCAGAGGCCAGGCTCAGCATGATGGTCAGTGATGACAGCCCCAACAGTCAGGATGCCAAAGCGGTTGTGCGCGAGATGGAAGCAGACTTGGGCGGCAGCGTTGTCAAATACCATATGATGGCAGCCTCAAAGCGCCCGGATTTGCGCCCCGCATTGAATAAAGCCCGTTTTCCCATCCAGATAGTTGCTGCCAATAACGATAAAATGGCTTCGCTGTCGGCCCTTAACGCCATGCATCACGCTATTGCCAGTAGTGAGCTGGCAGTCGTTGAGCCAAGCGGACACATGATGCCGCTTGAGCAACCCGAGCAGCTGGCAGCCATACTCACACCGCTACTTAGTTAACCGCTAACCACAAGGGTTGGCCTCAATTAGCCAAGTTTTATTGCCTAGCCGCCAGTGGCTGATAAGGCCTTGGCTGTCGGCTATCATCAGCAAACGGGTGTCTCCCCAAGCTGGCGACGACACTTGCCGCTGAGGCTCACCCAGCACCGATTGCGACGAGGTAACAGTGGCTTGGCCACTAAACCGTTTTGCCGCTTCGGCCAAGCTTTCGCCTACCACGATATCGCCAGGTCCCTTGTAGTCTTTACTGTCCACATCCAAACGTTCAAAGCGGTTGTTTATCACCAAAAACGCCATGCCGTATTTTTCATCGGCATTAGGGTTTTCAAACAGCAACTGGCACTGGCTAGCGTCATCACTGCCACCATAGACAGGCTTTTTCACCGCTTTTTTCAGCGCGCTAAGGCTGGCACCAAAGGGAGCTTTGGCAAAGCCATCAATACTTATCTGTTGCGAACTTTGGGTTAGCGAACAAGCCGCCAAAAAAAGTGGCAATGTCCAAACTAGCGGCTTCATGCAACGCTCCCTGTAGCAAGTAAAACGCCAGCTTAACAGCAGGCATTCCAATAGGATGTGAATACACGCTATTTACCTTAAAAAGGTGCGCCTTAATTGAAAGCCCCTCGCGGCGTTGCTGGCAGCCAAAGCCGTGGCCGGGCTTTTCAAGCTCTCGCACCGTAAATGCGTGTAATAAACAGGCGGCTTTAGCGTCACTTTCCTCGCTTGGCGGCACAGTTGCGATTAGGGGCGCAGCAGCACGGCTAATTGCCAAAATGGCAACAACAACCGAAAGCACTAACCCTTAGTGCAAGCGGATATTTATCAGCCAGTTTCAGACGCGTTAACAGTTAATGGTCAGGGAAATAAGACGCTTTGATAAGCAATCTGGGCATTCTCTCGGATAAGGAAAAGATGTATAGTGAGAACTATTAGCGTTTGTGCTTAAAAGAAGAGCAGATGAATTTAGCCGATGTAAAAAAAGGGGTTGAAGCCATTGTCGTTGACGTCATCGACGCCTACGACCAAGACCCTATTGCCCGTCGTCTTCGAGAGCTAGGTTTTGTTGCTGGCGAGCCCATTAAAGTGGTGGCTCGCGGGCTGTTTGGCGGTAATCCACTCGTTGTGCAAGTTGGCACAACGCGCTTTGCCCTTCGCAAAAAAGAAGCCCAACGCGTCCATATTCAAGCTGAGTTTGTTAAATGACAGCCAATCTCCGTATTGCCCTGGTTGGCAACCCCAACTGCGGTAAAACTGCCCTTTTCAATTTGCTGACCGGCAGTAATCAAAAAGTCGCTAACTACGCCGGTGTTACCGTTGAGCGTAAAGAAGGTGTTTTTCATACCAGCGACGGCAATCTGCTGCATTTTCTTGATTTGCCCGGCGCCTACAGCCTGGAAGCCACCAGCCCTGACGAGGCGGTTACTCGGGACGTGCTAAAAGGCCAATACCGCGGCGAACCGGAGCCAGACGTTTTAGTGTGTGTTGCCGACGCCACAAACTTGCGACTGCATTTGCGCTTCGTGTTGGAGCTTATAGCCCTGGGCCGGCCAATGGTACTGGCGCTGAACATGATGGATGCCGCGCGAAAACATGGCATTGATATCGACACCGAAGTGTTGGCAAAAGAGCTGGGTATTCCGGTAGTAGAAACCATCGCCATCAACAAAGATGGCGCCAACAAACTGGTTGATAAGCTTAACCAGCGCGGTTGGGACGCCGCCAGCACTCAGGCAGAGTCATTATCGCTGGAGCAACGTCATCAGCGCGTGCGCCTGTTGATGGAAAAAGCGGTAACTATCACCGGCATCAAGAAGACCCTAGACGACAAAATTGACGCTATTGTGCTGCACCCGGTGTTGGGGCTGGTGGTACTGGCGGTATTGATGTTTTTTATCTTCCAGGCCGTTTTTTCCTGGGCCGAGCCGGTTATGGACCTCATAACCAATGGCATTACCGACTTGGGTTCCTGGGTAACGTCGCCCTTGCCCAAAGACAGCGCCCTTTTCAGTTTGCTAAATGACGGTATTTTTGCCGGGCTTGGCAACGTGCTGGTGTTTTTGCCGCAAATTCTAATTTTGTTCTTTTTTATCATTACCTTGGAAGAGTCAGGATACCTGCCTAGGGCCGCTTATCTACTTGATAGAATGATGTTCAGGGCCGGGCTTACTGGCCGCGCTTTTATTCCGCTGCTATCAAGTTTTGCCTGCGCTATCCCAGGCATTATGGCCGCTCGCACCATTTCCGACCCCCGCGACCGTCTGACCACCATTTTGGTGGCACCACTGATGACCTGTTCTGCGCGGTTACCGGTCTATACCTTGCTGATCGCCGCCTTTATTCCCAAACAAAGTGTGGCTGGCACCTTCAACCTGCAAGGTATTGTGCTGTTCTGCCTTTATTTTGCCGGCATTATCAGTGCGCTGCTGGTGGCTTATGTGATGAAGTGGCTGCGCCGCGACAAACGCGAGCATGCGTTGTTGATGGAACTGCCGTCTTATCGTATCCCCCACCTGCGCGACCTGGCTTATGGCCTGCTGCAACGGGCGAAAATGTTCTTAAAACGGGTGGGCGGCATTATTTTCTCGCTCACCGTTATCCTCTGGGTGCTCTGTACCTTCCCTGGCGCGCCGGTTGGCGCCACAGAGCCAGCCATTAACTACAGTTTTGCCGGCGTGCTTGGCCATTGGTTGTCATATGTTTTTGAACCGGTTGGCTTTAATTGGCAAATTTGTATTGCCCTGGTACCCGGTATGGCCGCCCGAGAAGTGGCGGTATCAGCCCTTGGAACCGTGTATGCCATGTCTGGCACCGAAGATATGGTGGCCAACCAGTTAGGGCATGTTATTGCCAGCACCTGGTCTTTGGGGACGGCGCTGTCTTTGTTAGCCTGGTACGTGTTTGCCCCTCAGTGTATTTCAACCCTTGCCGTTATACGCCGTGAAACCAATTCTTGGAAAGTCATGGCTGTTTCTTTGGTGTATTTGTTTGCCCTTGCCTATCTGGCATCCATGGCGACTTATCACATTACGGAGTGGTTACTATGATGTTTGACGTTATCCAAGCCGTTATTGTTACCTTGGTGGTCATTACCGCCCTGGTTATGGCGCTAAAAAAATATGTGCCAGCGGTAAAACGCTGGCAAGGAAACCTGGCCGATAAACTGCTTAAAAGCCATGGCCGATTTGCCCACTGGCTAGGCCTGAAGCTGCACCGCCAACTCAGTGCCGCCGGTGGTTGCGGCAGCGACGATGGCTGCGGTACCTGTGGTGGCTGCTCAGCGCCAGCAGCACCTGCAGAAAAGTCCCATGGCGTAGAGATTTTTCGCACCCGCGCCTAAGTGCGGTTAACTGACTGTAACGCCATCCTAGCCTTGTCATAAAAGCCAGGTAGAATGACCGCATAAAAACAATGGGAGTTTTAACATGCGTCATCTTGCTTGGCTTTTCTCTTTACTGCTTAGCACCCAGGCACTGGCCTTTGGTTTTAATGGCCACAAGGCCTTATGCCAAGCGGCTTACGATCTTACGTCAGCCAAAACCCAAAAAGCCCTTGATAACGTTGTGGCAAAGCAAGGCCACTACGGCTCTTTTGCCGAAAGCTGCACCTGGGCTGATGACATTAAAAAGGACCACCAATGGGACTGGTCCAAGCCGCTGCACTACATCAATGTGCCCCGCGGGGTCAGTAAGGTCACCGCCGATGATTGCGCCAAGCACGGCTGCGCATTAAGCGCCATTCGCCATTATCAGGCTTTACTTAAAGAGCAGCCCCAAGACTGGCAGGCTCTCTTCTTCCTGTCCCACTTTGTGGGCGATCTGCACCAGCCATTACACGTGTCTTATGAAGATGACTTAGGTGGCAACCGTGCCATGGTGACGTTTTTTGGTGAGCAGAAGAATTTGCATGGTATTTGGGACTATGGCCTGCTAGACCACTTAGGGGCTAGTAACTGGAAAGCCTTTGGTGACATGCTGGCCTCAAAGGCAAAACCGCAGTTTGCTAAAGGCACCCCGCTGATATGGGCCAATGAGTCCTATGCCATCACCAAGCAAATCTACGTTGATTACCAACACCATAAGGTATTGGCGCAACAGTACGTCGATCGTTTTGGCCCCAAGCTTGAGCTACAAATGGAAAAAGGCGCTGAGCGTCTGGCAAAAATGCTCGACAATGTTTATAACCAGAGCCAAACAGAATAAGATAAGAAAAAGTAAATCTTTTTTTTATCTTTCAAGGGGGCAAGGTCGCCCTATATATAGGAAACGGCCTTGCGCCTTCCATTACCATAAAAAAGACCTTGCCCATGCCGAACAAAATCAGCCGAATGCTTGTACCTGCTGCACTGTCCATGCTGTTAGCCGCCTGTGGTGGCGGTGGTGGCAGTGATAGCAGCTCCAGTGGCCCTAGCTACACCCTGCAGTTGGTCACCCTGCAACAAGACACCCTTACTAACACCAATTCCGATAAGTGCCAGGTCTATTACAAGACCAGCAGCACGGATGACGACGGTGATTACTACTATTACTACGCAACCGAAGTCAGTGACCCGACCGTTGCGTTATATAATGCCGACGGCAGTCTTTCTGAAACCCTTACCGTCAATGACGACGGCACCGTCAAAGTGCCGGAAGCGGATATTCCCACCGACGGTTATTTAGGGATAACCACCACCACGGCGGGCCAGGCCTTTACCACTTACAACGTGACCGCCATTACCGCGTCCATGCTCAGCTCAATGACCATGGCCGTTGCCAGTTCCGATACCAGCGGCGACTGCATCTCTGGCACCTACAGTGAATCAACCAGTAGCAGCGGCTACATGAACATCAACATTGATTCCGATGTATTCACCACCGCCCCGGCCATTTACAAGCTGGATAACGGTTATGACGATGTCACCACCACCGCCAGTAACACCCAGCTGACGATGACCATTTATAAAGATCATCCGTTGTTGGTAACCGCCTACGCTGACTACGATGCTGATACCGGTACCGCATCAGACATGGTTGGTTACGCCTTCATCAAGTACAGCGATCTTTGTAGCAAATCCACCAGTTGTTCCGGTGTTGACCTTGAACAACTCGACCAAACCCCTGCCATTAGCTTTGACGATGCCGATGCCACCGACAGTGCTTCACTGAAGGTACTCAACGACAGCGCCATCTATGACTGGCAGACCCTGGCTTCCAGCGATACCGAATTTGGTTATGCCGACACCCTGGCTGATGCCACTTGGTATTACAAAGCTGCGGGTAGTTACGTAAATTGGGATATCGACCGTCAGGCCGCCATTAGCTCACCTGACGCCGGTGTTGATGTTAGCCTGCTGGGCGACCTTAACCTTTCTGATGCCGACCCCAGCATCAGTACCAGCTGCACCACCGCCAGTTACGCCTGCGTGGATATTGGCGGCGCCGATTCCAGCGAGTTTGACTATCAGCGCACCATCGTTTCGGCATACAGCGGCACCAAGTATGTGGCGATGCAAGTTATTGGTACTGCCAGCGATGAAGTGGTACTGCCCCAAGCGGTAGACAGCTCAGGTAGCACCATTATTAGCGCCTCTGCTTTAGCCGATGGCAGCGTCACCGTGAACCTGTTCTCTGGTTCTGAAAATGCCCTGTTCCAAGCGCAGCGTGACGATAACCTCTCAGGCTCTAACGCCCTTTATTACGGCACCGTGCTGAAGACCTTGGCTCAACAGGACAGCTTGGCCGAGTCTTTGGCTGGCACCGATATCCTGAATGTGTCTCGCACTTACGACTCAGCGGACTAATCGCTTCCACAACGAAAAAGGCCCCTTTTGGGGCCTTTTTTATTGCCAAACGCCAGCAAACTGTTTTTTATTAAGCAAAAATTGCCCACTAAAAAAACGATTAACAAATAAGCGATTAAGCTTTAGCTTAGGGGAAAGTTGGGGGAGGCTTATCTATGAAAAGATTCTGGCAGGCGTTGACCTTAATACTCTTCATTGTGGTGATGCTGGCCCTTTACTACTATTCCAGCGAGTTAGGGTTTTAAAAAAGGCGGCATAACGCCGCCTTTTATCACAGTGATTTTAGCTGCTCGCCCATTTGCGACAGCTGGTCTCTAAGAGCGGCTGCTTCTTCAAATTCCAAATTCTGCGCATGCTGGTACATTTGCTTTTCCAACCTTTCCATTTCACTGGCCAAGGTTTTGGCATCCAAGTGGGCGCTGTCTTTACGGCCTTTCGCCTTACCTTTGCCCTTACCGTTCTCATCCGCTTTATCACCTAGCTGCAGAATGTCGGCCACTTTCTTGTTCAAGGCCTTGGGTACAATGCCATGTTCAAGGTTAAAGGCTTCTTGTTTTTCACGGCGCCGCGCCGTTTCATCCATCGCTCTTTTCATCGAGCCGGTAATGGCGTCGGCATACAAAATGGCGCGGCCATTAAGGTTACGTGCCGCCCGGCCAATGGTCTGAATCAGCGAGCGGTCAGAGCGTAAAAAGCCTTCTTTGTCGGCATCAAAAATGGCCACCAATGACACTTCTGGCATGTCCAAGCCTTCACGCAGCAAGTTGATACCCACCAGCACGTCAAACTTGCCCAGCCGCAGGTCACGAATGATCTCAACCCGCTCAACAGTGTCGACATCGGAGTGCAAATATCGCACCCGCACCCCGTGTTCATTAAGGTATTCGGTCAGATCCTCGGCCATTTTCTTGGTCAGGGTAGTGATCAGTACGCGCTCGTTAATGGCGGTACGTTTGCCAATTTCCGACAATACATCGTCAACCTGCGTCGCCACCGGCCGCACTTCCACCACCGGATCTAACAGCCCGGTTGGCCGCACCACCTGCTCGGCAATGTCGCTGCCGGAACGTTCCAGCTCGTATTTGCCTGGCGTTGCCGACACATAAACCGTTTGCGGAGCTATGGCCTCAAATTCTTCGAATTTAAGGGGCCGGTTATCAAGGGCCGACGGCAACCGAAAACCGTATTCGACCAAGGTTTCCTTGCGCGAACGGTCACCCTTATACATGGCGCCAATTTGCGACACCGTCACGTGCGACTCGTCGATGATCATCAAGCCATCTGGCGGCAAGTAATCCAGTAAGGTTGGCGGCGGCTCACCGGGGTTTCGGCCAGACAAATAGCGCGAATAGTTTTCAATGCCGGAGCAATAGCCCAGCTCTACCATCATCTCGATGTCAAACTGGGTGCGCTGAGCGAGGCGCTGTTCTTCAACCAGCTTGCTGCTTGTGCGCAGATCAGCCAGGCGGCCTTTGAGTTCCACCTTAATGTTCTCAACCGCTTCTAGCACCTTTTCACGGGGGGTTACGTAATGGGTTTTCGGGTACACCGTAATACGGCCAAGATTGGTTCTTAGCACCTGTCCGGTTAAGGGGTCGAAGGTGCTGATGCGTTCAACCTCGTCGTCAAATAACTCGATGCGCACCGCTTCTTCATCACTTTCTGCCGGGTGAATATCAATCACTTCACCTCGCACCCGGTAAGTGCCGCGGGAAAACGCCACCTCATTGCGGGTGTATTGCAGTTCGGCTAAACGCCGCAGCATGTCGCGCTGGTCAATAATGTCGCCTTGGCGGACATGCAGCATCATCGACAAGTAGCTTTGTGGGTCGCCCAAGCCGTAGATAGCGGAAACAGAAGCGACGATCACCACATCACGACGCTCCATCAAAGCCTTAGTGGCCGACAGCCGCATTTGCTCGATGTGGTCGTTTATCGAAGCATCTTTTTCAATAAAGGTATCCGACGCCGGTACATAGGCTTCCGGTTGGTAGTAATCGTAATAAGAAACAAAATATTCCACGGCGTTTTCAGGAAAAAACGCTTTCATCTCGCCATAAAGCTGGGCCGCCAAGGTTTTATTGGGCGCCATTACGATGGTGGGACGGCCCATTTGTTTAATCACATTGGCCATGGTGAAGGTTTTGCCTGAGCCGGTAACCCCCAACAAGGTTTGATGGGCAAGCCCCGCCTCTAAACCCTCAACCAACTGCGCGATGGCATTGGGTTGGTCGCCCGCGGGCTCGTAGCCTGAATGCAGAATAAAATCTTTGCTCACGCTGTCTCCCTGGTAAACCAACGATAGGCCACTGTGGCGGTAATAAGGTTAGCCAGCACCACGCCGCCAAAAAAGCCAGGCAATCCCCACAGCCAGCCGCCTAAATAGGCCAAGGGTACCGCGGCAACAAAAAAGCGGATAACGGACATACTCAAGGCTTTAGCGGGCTGGTGAATGGCATTAAAAGAGGAATTGGTGAGGATCACCACCCCCTGCAAGCCATAGCCCAGTGGCACAATAAAAATAAAGAGCCGGATAAGCTCCGCCACCTTGGGATCCTTACCAAAAACCCAGCTGATGGGAAAGGCCAGCGCCAACAGCAGTAAGTACAAAAAGCCCTGCCAGCCAAGCACAAAGCGCACCACAGTACGGTAGGCTTCACGCACCCGTTCGTATTGCCCTGCCCCCATATTTTGACTAATAAAAGGCGGCAAACTCATCGACAGTGCCAACACCACCATGGTGGATAACGATTCTAGCCGTGAACCCACACCGTAAGCCGCTACCGCTGTTGGGCCGAAGCGGGCTACCATCGCCGTTAATGCTGCCATGGCAAGCGGGGTCATCATATTGGCGCCGGCAGCGGGCAGGCCAATCACTAACAAAGCGCGCCAGTGGCGCACCATTTCCCGGCCCGGCCAGCAAAAGGCGGCCAATTGTCTTTTATACAGTAAAAACAGCACCCCCAAGGAGCCGCCGGCCCAAGCCAGTACGGTTGCCAAAGCAGCACCGGCTAATTCCATGCGCGGAAAGGGCCCCAGGCCAAAAATCAGTAACGGGTCCATAACCGCATTGATAATGCCCCCAAAATCATAAAACGGCTGGGGTACGGGTATCGCCATTGGCGCGCATAACGGAATTGGCGATCATCGGGATCGCCAGCATTGGGCTGCCAGCAAACCAAACATGCATGTATTTGGCAATTAACAGGCGCTGCGGCGCACTGGCGCCTAAGGCGTTGAAAATCACGTCTTCCAGTAACCATGCCAGCAACGCCAGCACGGCCACCAGCAACACCCCCAGCCAGATGGCGGCGTTACTTTGATGCTTGGCAGTGTCGGCTTGACGGCGCCCCAGGGCATGGCCTATCACTGCTGACGTGCCAATACCTAAGCCAATGGTTAAACTCACCAGCGTAAAGCTGACCGGAAATGTAAAACTGATGGCAGCCAGCGGATGGGTGCCGAGACGACTGACAAAAAGGGTATCGACCAGGTTGAAAGTCATCATGGTCGCCATTCCCCATATCAGAGAAACGGTCATCTGCCGCAGAGTGACTTTAATATCCCCTTGCAACAGATCATGAGCTGCGCGCGCCATGACTGAAAATCCGAACTAGAACCTAACAAAGCGGCAAGTTTACGCCCCTTAGCGGTAAACGACCATGTTTAACCGCTTTTTCGCGCTTTGTTACATAGCGACCTGTGAACATTCATTCCCATGCTCGAAAAAAAGCACGGTGTCCAGTGTTTTTTTGACTAATTTAGTCGGGTAATTCACACCCTAGCACTTTGATTACAGCTTTGTCACAATTAACAAAATCAGCCGCTGTAAGAAAATTACTTACCTCTTAACTTATTGATTTTATAAAACATATAGAGAACAAGCCGAAAGCGCGTTTTTTTCGCAAATTCTAAGCAAAGCCGCGTCAAACTTGGCGCATGCGCTTTTAGCCACAGAGTTATCCACAGAAAAAGTGGATAACTAAATCCAGCCCCCGTGGCCTCTGGCGTGTAGCCAGATCGCGCTCTAAAATTGCTGTCTTTGTAACGAAACTGACCAACTTCCGGTGACAAAACCATCAGTGAAAAGGCTTTTTGCTTAACAGCCCACCATCTTGTCCAAAAGGCAAGCAATTAGACCCTTAGAACTATCTTTAGTGTTGACAGCTCCCGGGGCCATGGATAACATTCGCCACCGTTGCTCCCCCGTAGTTCAGTCGGTAGAACGGCGGACTGTTAATCCGTATGTCACTGGTTCAAGTCCAGTCGGGGGAGCCAGAATCAACACGCTTATGGGCCAAGCCGGTAAGCCGCCTTAGGGCAAACAATTTATTCCCCCGTAGTTCAGTCGGTAGAACGGCGGACTGTTAATCCGTATGTCACTGGTTCAAGTCCAGTCGGGGAGCCAATTTAGTCGCGTCAGCGAGACAATTTATTCCCCGTAGTTCAGTCGGTAGAACGGCGGACTGTTAATCCGTATGTCACTGGTTCAAGTCCAGTCGGGGAGCCAATTTAAAAAGGTCAGCGCAAGCTGGCCTTTTGTTTTTTTAAGGCGACGTGCCAGCCATGTCACTGGCCTCGGCGGCCCCGTTAAGTCCAGTCGGGGGAGCCAATTTAAAAAGGTCAGCGCAAGCTGGCCTTTTGTTTTTTAAGGCGACGTGCCAGCCATGTTACTGGCCTCGTCAGCCCCGTTAAGTCCAGTCGGGGGAGCCAATATAAAAAGGTCAGCGCAAGCTGGCCTTTTTATTTTTTAAGTCGACGTGCCAGCCATGTCACAGGCCTCGGCGGCCCCGTTAAGTCCAGTCGGGGAGCCAATTTAAAAAAAGGTCAGCGCAAGCTGGCCTTTTGTTTTTTAAGGCGACGTGCCAGCCATGTCACAGGCAAAGCCTCCCCAAACACGTCGCACTATTTTAATAGTGCAAAACCCGTTAGCCACGCTGCGCGCCAGCCGCCTCAAACCAGCAGCGAAGACAGATAGATTTTTCGCCCCTAAGATGGAAAAAACGCCGCTTATAAGGTAGATCTGGACTTTGCCCCTAGGAATGTACCGACTTTAGCTGTCAAGAGTAGGTACCGCGCAGACATCGGAGAGCGCCATAACAATGAAACACAGCCCCCCTTTGACAGCACCTGTTAGCGTTATTGCACTTTTAGGCTGGCTGCTGTTGCTTTTGCTGGTTCTGTCTACGCCCTCTTTACCCTTTATGCCCAAAGTGGCTGGCTATTACTGAGCTTGGTTATTCCCATCGCTGCTGCCATTTTGTGGCTCTGGCAAAAACACCGTTTTAACCAGTATTTGGCCGAAGTCGATACCCAACTCACCACGCTGATTGACCACTTGCAAGACGGCGAAACCTACCCCGAACACCTAGCAATTAGCGCCTTTGACGGCACCCTCGCCGCCCTTGTTGAAACCCGCGCCCAGCTGCTGCGGCAAACGTCGGAGCAGCAGCGTTTAATAAAAGCCCTTAGCCAGCAAGTACAAAGCGATCCTTTAACTGGCCTGCCCAATCGCCGCGCCCTCAACGAGCTACTCAAACGCCTGGTCGACAATGGCCATACCCTGGGTATTTTGGTGATAAGAGCCACCGCCCTTAGAGCGCTAAACGACGATGACGGCTATGCGGTTGGCGACCAATACCTCAAAGATTTGGCACAAATACTCAAACGCCAAACCGGTAAACGCCAAAAGCCACGTAGCTTTCGTATTTCCGGCAGCGATTTTGTGGTGCTCATCAGCACCGGCGAATTAGGGGAACTGGACCAATTTGCCCAGCACATGATGGCCGAATTAATGGCCCTTAGGGCGCAATCTAAAGAGCAGTTACCGGTATACATTGGCGGCGCACTCTTTAAAGACGCCGAGCTTGGCACCGCCCTTTCTCAGGCCGATACCGCGCTTTCATTGGCCATGGCACAAGGTCAGCCCGGCTGGTATGTAGACAGTGGCCTTGGCAGCAATAAGTCCCTTGAGCAGCGAACCCAGCAGCAATGGCGCGAACATATCCAGTACTTGCTCACCGGCCAGGGCCTCACCCTGCTGGCACAACCGGTACAAGGGATTAACCGCCATCAGTTGCATTACACCGAAATTTTGGCCCGCTGCCACGACAAAGAAGGCCGCCTGCTACCTACCGCTTCGGTAATGGCCATGGCCGAACGGCTCGGTCTTATTCAGCAGCTTGATAAATTAGTCTTAGAAAAGGCGCTAACAGAGCTGGCAGATAAACCCTTGGGGCAGTCACTTTATGCCATTAACCTCAACGCCCTGTCGGTGCAAGACCCACACTTTGTGATTTGGCTGGAAAGGCGGCTACTGGCCAACCCGCAACTTACGCGCAGCTTGGTGTTCGAGGTGCCAGAAGCCGGGCTTATTCGCCAGGTGGGCGCCAGCCAGCGTTTTATCGAGCTTTTACATAAACTGGCTTGTCGCATCACCATCGAACGTTTTGGCACCGGCCTTGGCGCCATTCGTTTCTTTAAAGCCCTTAAGCCCGATTTTGTAAAAGTGGATGCCGCCCTTAGCCGCGATATCGACCAAGATAGCGACGGCCAGTATTACCTGCGCATTTTGGTGGATATCGCCCACCGGCTGGGGGTAAAAGTGCTGGCAGAAAATGTTGAAAACGCCGAAGAGCGCTTAGTGCTGACCGAGCTGCGTTTAGATGGCCTGCAAGGTTACTTCTTGGCAAGGCCGGTGCCTTTTGGCCCACGGGAAAACAGCCAATAAAAAACGCCGCTTTAGCGGCGTTTTTTCATGCAAGCTCGGCGGCCTTTTCGCTTTTTTCCTGGCTTAGCATCACCCCGGCCAGCACCAAGGCACAGGCGGCCATCTGCCAAAGGTTTAGGCGCTCATCCAGCAGCAACATCGCCATCAGCAGCGAAAACAGCGGAATTAAATTCACAAAAGCGGCCACCCGCGCTGCCGGTAGCCGGGTCATGGCGAAGTTATAAAGGCCATAGGCCCCCAGGGTGACTCCTAAGCCCAAGTACACCATTGCCCAAATTGATTGGCTGCTGAGCTGGGTTGGCAGCGGCGCACTCACCAATGCCATCGGCAAAAAGAACAAGGCGCCGGTAATGGCCTGCATGGCAGTTAGCCACAGCGGTGAGTAACGGTGGGAAAGCCGCTTTAGCGACAAGGTATAAATGGTGGCGCAAACCATGGCACCAAATTCAAGGCTGTTACCCAACACCGGATTGGGCGCCTCGGCCGACCGCTGGCCACTGGCGCTGAGCCAAATCACGCCCACTAACGCCAAGGCTAAACCGGCCCAAAGTCGGGTTGAGGCTTTTTCTTTTAATAGCAATACTGCCCCGCCCACCGTTAATAGTGGCAGTACGGCGGTTATCATGCCCGCCTGGCCAGCCGAGGTATAGGTAAGCGCTTTTGCCTCAAACACAAAGTATAGGCAGGGCTCGGCCAGCGACATGGCCGCGAATAGCCGCCAGTCGCCTTTTTGGTAATGTGCCTTGCCCCAAAAGCGATACATGGCCAGCAATGCCAGGGCCGCGATCCACATCCGGGCACAAATCACCCACAGCGGCGAGACCTCTACAAACACCACCTTGAGCACCACAAAGGTGCTGGCCCAAAGCGCCATGGCCATCACTAAAGCCAACAAAGGCATAAAAACCCCACAGACCCCCTGTTGTTAAGGGGAGGACAAAACACGATAATAAGCCGCTGATTCTACTTTGGCCGAAGGGGACCTAGCCACCCATGGGCGATTATTTGTTGCTATTGATAGGCACAGTGCTGGTCAATAACTTCGTTTTAGTGAAGTTTCTCGGGCTCTGCCCCTTTATGGGCGTGTCCAGCAAATTAGAAAGCGCCATTGGCATGTCTTTGGCCACCACCTTTGTGCTGACATTAGCTTCGGTGTCTAGCTACTTGGTTAACACCTATTTATTGGAGCCGCTGGGTATTGGTTACCTGCGCACCCTGTCATTTATTTTGGTGATTGCGGTGGTGGTGCAATTTACGGAAATGGTGGTGCAAAAAACCAGCCCGATGCTCTATCGCGTGCTGGGGATCTTTCTGCCACTCATTACCACCAACTGTGCGGTGCTGGGTGTGGCGCTGTTAAACATCAACGAAAATCACAGCCTGATGCAGTCTCTTATTTATGGTTTTGGCGCTGCGGTCGGGTTTTCGCTGGTGCTGGTACTCTTTGCAGCCATGCGTGAACGTTTGGCTGCTGCCGATGTACCGGTGCCGTTTAAGGGGCCGGCCATTGCCATGATCACCGCCGGCCTGATGTCTTTGGCCTTTATGGGCTTTACCGGTCTCGTTAAGCTGTAGTTATGACGATCCTTTACGCCATTCTTGCCCTCGCCGCCTTGGCGTTGGTGTTCGGTATTATTCTTGGGCTAGCCTCGGTGCTGTTCAAGGTGGAAGCCGACCCCATTGTCGACCAAATCGACGCTATTTTGCCGCAAACCCAATGTGGCCAATGCGGCTATCCAGGCTGTCGTCCCTATGCCGAGGCCATTGCCGGCGGCGACGATATCAATAAGTGCCCACCTGGTGGTCAGGCCACCATCGACAAACTCTCTAACCTAATGGGGGTTGAAGCCAAGCCTTTAGATGCCGCCCACGGCGAAGAAGCGGTAAAGAAGGTCGCCTTTATCCGCGAAGACGAATGTATTGGCTGCACCAAGTGCATTCAGGCCTGCCCGGTCGACGCCATCCTTGGCAGCGCCAAACACATGCACACCGTCATAAAAAGCGAATGCACCGGCTGCGATCTCTGTGTTGACCCCTGCCCGGTTGACTGCATTGAAATGCGCCCGGTACAAACCACGGTGCAAAACTGGAAGTGGCAGCTCAACGCCATTCCTGTAAAAGAACTCGCGCCGGAGGAAGGTGCCTGATGTTGACCTTGCTCGAGCGCCTGTCTAGCGACCAGGTTTTTGATTTTCACGGCGGTATTCACCCGCCGGAATATAAAAGTCTGTCTAACAACAAACCCATCGGTAAGCTGCCGCTGGCCGAAGAACTGGTGGTGCCCCTTCGTCAACATTTAGGCGAAATGGGGGAAGTGCTGGTCAAAGCCAATGACCGCGTTTTAAAGGGCCAGCCGCTTTCCAAGGCACTATCGGTGATGGGCGTGCCGGTTCATGCGCCAACCTCTGGCACCGTTATCAGCATTGAAAACCGTCCTTTAACCCATGCCTCAGGCCTTTGGGATAAAGCGGTGGTCATTAAACCCGATGGCCAAAACCAGTGGGCCGAGAAACACCCCATTAATGCCCCGTTTGAGGCCGACCCGGCAGAGCTACTTAAAGCGCTAAAAAATGCCGGCCTTAGCGGCATGGGCGGCGCCGGTTTTCCCACCGGCGTAAAACTGGGTAGTGGCCGCACTATTGATGCCTTGGTGATCAACGCCGCCGAATGTGAGCCCTACATCACCAGCGACGATTGCTTACTGCGCGAAGAGCCGGAAAACGTTGTTGCCGGTGCCAGGCTGATGGCGCGTATTGTTGGTGCCCAAACCGTGGTTATCGGTATTGAAGACAATAAACCGGAAGCCATTTCCGCCCTTGAAGCGGTGATAGAAGGCCTTGATGACGTCACCATGAAAGTGGTGCCCACCAAGTACCCTTCCGGCGCTGAAAAACAGCTGATTAAACTGCTGGCAGGCGAAGAAGTACCGGCCGGTGGTATTCCGGCCGACCTGGGCTTGGTAGTGCAAAATGTCGGCACCGCCTACGCCGCCTATCGCGCCATTGTGCTTGGCGAGCCGCTGATTAAACGGGTGGTCACCGTTACCGGCCAGCAAGTCGCCAAACCCGGCAACTACTGGCTGCCTATCGGCACGCCTATTCGTCATGTATTGGCCGCATGCGGCTTTAAAGCCGAAAAGAAGCAGCGGCTCATTATTGGTGGCCCGATGATGGGCTTTACCTTAAATGACCCCGCCGCGCCGGTAACCAAAACCGTTAACTGCCTGCTATTGCCGAACAAAAAAGAACTCAAACCCGCCGGGCGGGAAATGAACTGCATTCGTTGCGGCGAATGCGCCGAGGTGTGCCCGGCAGAACTGTTGCCCCAGCAGCTTTATTGGTATGCCAAAGCCCAAGACGCCGACAAGCTGGAAGAATACAAACTCTCGGCCTGTATCGAGTGTGGCGCCTGCGCCTTTGTCTGCCCGTCACAAATACCGCTGGTGCAGTATTACCGGGTTGCCAAGGCCGAGATCCGCAGCGCCCAGGAAGATGCCCGAAAGTCTGACAAAGCCCGCGAACGCTTTGAAGCCCGGAAAGAGCGCCTGGAGCGGGACAAAGCCGAACGCGAAGCGCGCCATCAGGAAGCCACCGAACGCCGTAAAGCAGCGATGGCCGAACGCAGCGAGCAGCCGAAAGCCAACGACGCCGTTGCCGCGGCTCTTGCCCGGGTAAAAGCCCAAAAAGACGCGGACATTGCCAAAGCGCAACAAACCGCCGAAGCCGGCGCTCACCTGGAGAAAGGCCAGTTGCTGCCCGATAACAGCGAAATGGCGCGGCTACGTGAAGAACGCAAACGCCAGGCGCGCGAGAAAAAGGCGCAGCAGCCAGAGGCCACGGCAGAAGATAAAGCCTCAGCCGTGGCAGCGGCCATTGCCCGCGCCAAAGCGAAAAAGGCCGCCACCGAGAGCGATACAGCAGCTGACTCAGTCAATGCCGAAACCAAAGCCCCGGCACCGGACGATGCCAAAAAAGCCGCCGTTGCCGCCGCCATTGCTCGCGCCAAGGCAAAGAAAGCCGCGGCTAACGGCCAAGCCAGCGATGACACCAGCGCTACGCCTGATGCCGCCCCGGCCGACAACACTGCGGTAGAAGCAGCGCCTGAAACCGAGGCCGACCGCAAGAAAGCCGCCATTGCTGCTGCCATTGCCCGCGCTAAAGCAAAAAAAGCCGCGGCTAACGGCCAGGCCAGCAGTGATACGCAAGATGCCGCCCCGGCTGATAGCACCGCGGTAGAAGACACTCAGCCAGAAGCAGCGCCTGCAACCGAGGCCGACCGCAAAAAAGCCGCCGTTGCCGCCGCCATTGCTCGCGCCAAGGCAAAAAAAGCCGCGGCTAACGGCCAAGCCAGCAGTGATACGCCAGATGCCGCCCCGGCTGACGACTCCGCGGTAGAAGACACTCAGCCAGCAGCAGCGCCTGCAACCGAGGCCGACCGCAAAAAAGCCGCCGTTGCTGCCGCCATTGCTCGCGCCAAGGCAAAGAAAGCCGCGGCTAAAGGCCAGACCAGCAGTGATACTGCCAGCGCTACGCCAGATGCCGCCCCGGCTGACAACACCGCGGTAGCAGACACTCAGCCAGCAGCAGCGCCTGAAACCGAGGCCGAGCGCAAGAAAGCCGCAGTGGCTAAGGCCATTGCCCTGGCGAAAGCCAAGAAAAAAGCCCAAGAAGGTCAGGATTGATGTTAGGTATTGCCAGCTCTCCCCATACCCATAAGCGCCGCAGTACCGGCCAAGTGATGCGCTTGGTGGCCTACGCCACCGTGCCCGGCATTATCGCCCTGACCTTATTCTTTGGTTATGGGGTGCTGATCAATCTTGTGCTCTGTAGCGCCGCTACCTTGTTAACTGAAGCCTTGATTTTGATTTTGCGCCGCAAAAGCCTTTGGCAACTGACCGACAGTTCAGCGCTATTAACCGCCATTTTGCTGGCACTGGCGCTGCCGCCCACCGCGCCTTGGTGGCTGCTGGTTATCGGTTCGGTGTTCGCCATTTTGGTAGCCAAGCAGCTTTACGGCGGTATTGGCCAAAACCTCTTTAACCCGGCCATGGCCGCTTATGTACTGCTGCTGGTGTCGTTTCCGGTGCAGATGACCAACTGGCTGCCTCCCAAGTCATTGGCCGAGCACGTACCCAGCTTTGCCGACAGCCTAAGCCTAACCCTCAGCGGTTACACCAAAGACGGTTTTGCTGCGCACCAGCTCAGCATCAGCCCGGATGGCGTCAGCCAGGCAACGCCGCTGGATACTTTAAAAACCGATATTAAGAACGGCAAAACCACCACTGAGGTGATGCAAACACCGCTTTTTGCCAGCTTCGGTGGCCTGGGCTGGAACTGGGTCAACGTCGGCTTTTTAGTCGGTGGGCTGTTTTTGCTTTGGCGCGGCGTGATCAGCTGGCAGATCCCGGCTGGCGTCTTGGGCGGGCTTTTCGTCTGTGCGCTTATCGGCTATGCCATTCACCCCGACACCAACGGTTCGCCGCTTTTTCATGTGTTTAGCGGCGCGGCGATGTTTGGCGCATTTTTCATTGCCACCGATCCGGTTACCGCTGCAACCTCGCCCAAGGGGCGCCTTATTTTCGGGCTCATGATTGGCGTGCTGACTTACTTTATCCGTGTGTTTGGTGGTTACCCCGATGCCATCGCATTTTCGGTGTTGCTGGCTAACATGGCTGCTCCCTTGCTGGATAACTACACCCGGCCATCAAGCTTCGGGGAGGGATCGAAATCATGATGTTATCCGCCGCCCGCAAAAACGGGCTTATCCTCGGTATTTTTGCATTCATTTGCACCGCAATTTTGGTGGGTACCTACCAGCTGACCAAGAGCCGTATTGCCCAGCAGCAGGAAAATCAGCGCCTGGCTATCTTGAATTCAATGATCCCCAAAACCGCCCACGATAACGACCTCTATCACGACTGCACCTTGCTGACCAATGCTCCGTACCTTGGCAGCCACGACCCGCAGCCGGCATTTAGGGCCCGTAAAGGGGGAAAACCGGTGGCAGCAGCGCTGGAAACCATTGCCCCTGACGGTTACAACGGCGCTATTTCACTAATCGTTGCCATGCATTACCCCGACGGCACCATTATGGGTGTGGACGTATTGGCCGAGCAGGAAACCCCGGGGCTTGGTGATAAAATAGAGCGCCGTAAAACCCACTGGCTGGATGAATTTACCGGTAAGTCACCCACCGGGCCTAGCGACCCTGCTTGGGCGGTAAAAAAAGATGGCGGCCAGTTTGACCAGTTTACCGGTGCTACTATCACTCCCCGCGCTGTAGTTAAGGCCGTGGGCCGCACCGTTGAGTACTTTCGCCTTCACCGCGACGAGATCTTCGCCGCACCCAGCCAATGTGGAGAAGCACAATGAGCCAGGTAAAAGAGATCATCCGTCAGGGCCTGTGGACCAATAACCCAGGCCTGGTGCAACTGCTGGGCCTTTGCCCGCTGCTTGCCGTTACTAACACCTTAACCAACGCCCTTGGCCTTGGCCTGGCCACTTTGGTGGTATTGGTGGCCTCTAACGTTACGGTGTCATTGGTGCGTAACTTTGTGCCCAAAGAGATCAGGATGGCGGTCTTTGTAATGATCATCGCCGCCTTCGTTACTGCGGTGCAGCTGATCATCACCGCCTTTGCCTACGGCCTTTACCAATCGCTGGGGATTTTTATTCCACTGATTGTGACCAATTGCGTGATCATGGGCCGAGCCGAAGCTTTTGCTTCCAAAAACACCGTTGGCCTGGCGGCCCTTGACGGCTTAATGATGGGCCTGGGCTCCATGGCGGTGCTGGCAGTACTCGGCGGCCTTCGTGAAGTTATTGGCCAAGGCACCTTGTTTGACGGTGCCGACCAATTATTGGGGGCCTGGGCCAAGGGCCTGCGCATCGAGGTGTTTCATATCGACACCAAGTTTTTAATCGCCTTGCTGCCACCGGGCGCCTTTATCGGCATGGGCTTTCTGATTGCCCTTAAAAAGGTGATTGACCAGCTACGAGACAGGAAGAAAGTTGCCGCTCCCGTTGCCAAGGCGCAGCGGGTTCGGGTAACCACCGCAGACTGATGAATCAGCAAAAACGCATTGAAATACTAACCAGGCTCAGGGATGCCAACCCGCACCCCACCACCGAGCTTAATTTTTCCAGCCCCTTTGAGCTGCTGGTGGCGGTAACGCTGTCGGCGCAGGCCACCGATGTGGGGGTAAATAAAGCAACCGCCAAGCTATTTCCGGTGGCCAATACCCCACAAGCCATTTGGGACTTGGGTGTCGATGGCCTCAAAAGCTATATCAAGACCATTGGCCTTTTTAATGCCAAGGCCGAGAACGTTCACAAGATGTGCCGCATCTTGCTGGATGAACATAATGGTGAAGTGCCAGAAAGCCGCGAGGCACTGGAAGCCCTGCCTGGCGTTGGCCGCAAAACGGCCAATGTGGTTTTGAACACCGCCTTTGGCTGGCCAACCATTGCCGTAGACACCCATATTTTCAGGGTCTCTAACCGCAGCAAATTTGCCCCAGGCAAAGACGTGCGCGCCGTAGAAGACAAGCTCGAAAAAGTGGTACCCAAGGAATTTAAAGTGGACGTGCACCACTGGTTAATACTGCACGGCCGCTACACCTGCATAGCCCGCAAGCCTCGCTGCGGCTCATGCATCATCGAAGATCTTTGTGAATTCAAAGATAAAACCGAAATATAACAACGAGGTGAGCAATGCGACTGTTACACACCATGCTTAGGGTCGGCGATTTGGACAAGTCTATCGCCTTCTACACCGACGTACTCGGCATGAAACTGCTTCGCCAGTCCGAGAACACCGAGTACAAATACACCCTGGCTTTCGTTGGCTACGGCGACGAAATCGACCACACCGTGATTGAACTAACCTACAACTGGGGCGTAGCAAGCTACGATCTTGGCGAAGGTTATGGCCATATCGCCATTGAAGCCGACGATATCTACGCCTTGTGTGAAGAGGTGCGTAGCAAAGGTGGCAAGGTGACCCGTGAGCCGGGCCCGGTAAAAGGCGGCACCACCGTGATTGCCTTTGTTGAAGACCCAGACGGCTACAAAATTGAATTTATTGCTAAAAAAGATGCAGGCAAAGGCCTTGCAGGCTAATCGCTTTACCATGAAAAAAGGCACCCGAAGGTGCCTTTTTTGTTAGCGCTTGATACGTAGCACCACTCGCCGGTTCAGCTCGCGCCCTTCCTCGGTGTTATTTGAGGCAATATGGCGGCGCTCACCGTAGCCTTCGGTATCGATTTTGTCGGCCGGTAAGCCCTTCGCCACTAAATAGGCTTTAATGGCTTT
Organism: Gallaecimonas mangrovi; assembly: GCF_003367375.1. GTDB lineage: Bacteria > Pseudomonadota > Gammaproteobacteria > Enterobacterales > Gallaecimonadaceae > Gallaecimonas > Gallaecimonas mangrovi. The sequence goes on along the minus strand of NZ_CP031416.1, from coordinate 1,393,176 downwards.
GGCCCGCTTTTTAGACAGCTCTTCGTTGGTCCAGCGACCGCCATAGGAATCCGAATAGGCCGCCACATTAATAGCGGCAAACTGCTTGTCGTTCTGCAGGTACTCGCCAATCAGTTCTAAGCGTTTTGCCGACTCGTCGGTCAGGTCAGACGAATTTTTCTTATAGTGCAGCACCGAGAAGGCAATGTCGTCAAAGCTCACCGGCAACAAGCCACCAAGACAGCTCATAAAGGCTTGATAACTTTGCTTAAAGTTACTGGACGACAGCGCAACCGACACCTTGTTGTGGCCCAGGCGATCAGGATAGGTCAGGGTTGGGAAACGGCCAGCGTCGAGCTCTGACAGCATGCTCCAGGCACGGTCATTGGTTACCTCGGCCGGAAAACGCGGATACAAGGGTACCGTGCCCAACTGTTCGGCTTTTAGCCCCGGCTGCCACGACGGCGGCACACTGGCAAGCTTGGCCACCGTTTGTTGACGGGGCGCATCTTTGACGTTGAGCGCAAAAAGCAGGTTTTCCTTACGGCTGGCTTTCGACGTGAAAACCGCCACACCGTAATCGGGGATACGGTGTTCCAATCGGCACTGCAGCGGGTTTGACGCTGTAACATGCCACTGTGATTGCCCCAGGCTCGCTGCGTAATAGCGCACACCCGCATCCACTGGCTCCGGACGGAGTGCCAGTGATACCAAGGCGGCAGCTACAGCAATGTTGAAAGACTTGGACAGCATAGACTCTCCCCTACCTCTGACCTTTTTCGGCAGGTGTTTTTGTAACTTTAGGGTTTTGTCTGCTTTTGTCATAATGACCCCCCGGCCATCAGTCACAGTATTTCATGTCCACACTTCTCAGTCAGCGTTTTCGCGGTTTCTACCCTGTCATTATCGATGTGGAGACGGCCGGGTTTAATGCCAAAACCGATGCCTTGCTGCAAATTGCTGCCACCCTCATAGATGTAGACGAAAACGGCCATTTTTTCGTTAAACAAACCCTGTTCCACAACGTTTTGCCCTTTGAAGGCGCCAACCTTGAAGAGGCAGCGCTGAAATTTACCGGTATTACCGACCCCTGGCACCCATTGCGCCTGGCAATCGACGAAGGGGATGCCTTAAAAGATTTATTCAAAGCGGTGCGCAAGGAAATGAAGGCAAATGACTGCCAAAGGGCCATTTTGGTGGGCCACAACGCCGCCTTTGACTTGGGCTTTTTAAATGCGGCCATTGAAAGGGTTAATCTCAAGCGCTCGCCTTTCCACCCCTTTGTCAGCTTTGATACCACCACCATGGCCGCCTTGGCCTTGGGGCAAACGGTGCTGGCAAAAGCCTGCGTAACCGCCGGCCTTGATTTTAATAACGCCGAAGCCCACGCCGCCGACTACGATGCCGAGCGCACCGCGCAGCTATTTTGCCTTATCGTTAATCGCTGGCAGCAGCTTGGCGGCTGGCCTTTGGCCACACCAGAGCCGCAAACCGAACTGCCGCCAGAAGACAGCCAATAAGCCAACTCATCAGACTTGACGTTAACGGCGCATTCTGGAAGACTGCCGCCGTCCTTAAAAATTTTTAGGACCAGAAGAGGTGCGTTTTCCAGGTAACCAGCAAGAGGGGCCCTTTCCCTAAGACAGCTGGCCAGGGGGCAAACGCCGAGATGACCAAGCGCGGGGGCGCGCCCAGTCATCGGTTAGTCAGGTTGAATCCTGTTGACTGTCACCTGTAGGTGGAGCGCTTCTGGTACAAGCAGTCTTTTCTTCTTTGTCTGCCGGTCCCAGGCGCTCTCTTTGCTTGAACTCAAGGAGAGCTATGAACATCCCCGCTAGCCGCGTGCTTAAATTTGGCGGCACTTCCGTTGCTGATTACGATGCCCAGGGCCGCAGCGCCCAACTGGTTGCCAATCAAAGCGAATCTCGAATTGTTGTGGTCAGCGCCGCTGCCGGTGTAACCAATGCTTTAGTTGGCCTTTGCCAAGCCAAAGATCCCGATACCGCCGAGAACTTCCGCAACCTTATTCGCGACCGTCAGCAGCATTTCTTTGAAGCCCTTGGCGAACCCGACGCACTCAAGGCCACCTACTGGACCTTAATGGAAGAGCTGGACGCCTCGGGCCCTTGTAAAGGGCAAAAGCGCGACCAGCTGTTATCCCTTGGTGAACGTTTCTCCAGCCTGTTTTTTGCCGAACGGCTCAGGCAAATGGGCCTGCCGGCAGTGCAGCTACCGGCGCGCTTTTTAATCGCCACCGATAACCAGTACGGCCAGGGCGAACCCGACATCACTAACACCCGCACCCAGGTACAAGTGGCCCTAAACGACCACCTTGGCGAAATACTGGTAACCGAAGGTTTTGTTGGCGCCGACAGCGAAGGCAATATCACCACCCTTGGCCGCGGCGGCTCAGATTATTCGGCGGCGCTACTGGCCGAGGCTGCCGATGCCGACTGGGTAGAAATTTGGACCGACGTCAAAGGTCTTTACACCACCGACCCACGCCTGGCGCCGAAAGCGCACCCGCTGGCAGAACTGTCATTTGCCCAGGCCGCTGAACTGGCCACCTTTGGCGCCAAGGTGTTGCACCCCAAAACCTTGTGGCCGGCCATGCGTTCCGATATTCCGGTGTTTATCGGTTCAACCCTGGATGCCTCTGGCGGCACCGTTATTCGCCGTGAAGTAACAGGTGGCGAACGTTTTGCCGCCCTCGCCCTTCGTAAAAACCAAACCTTGCTGAAAATCACCAGCCCAGAAATGCTCTACAGCTACGGCTTTTTGGCCCGCGCCTTTAGCCTGTTGGCCAAACACCAAATTTCTGTGGATTTGGTGACCACCTCAGAAATTTCCATTGCCCTCACCCTAGATGAGCGTGGCTCGGAACAGGCGCTGGACCAGCAGGTGCTGGAAGAGCTGAAATCCTTGGGTACAGTTGAAGTACAAGAAGGGTTAGCACTGGTGGCATTGGTTGGTGACAACCTCAATAGCACCCCGAAAGTAGCGGCCGAGGTGTTTGATGCCTTGGGCAACATTAATGTGCCACTGATTTGCCACGGCGCCAGCCCACACAACCTTTGTGTGCTGGTTGACGCCAGCGACGGCCCGCTGGCCATTCAGCGCCTGCATGAGCGGTTATTTGAAAAGGTGAGCGTTGCCGCTGCCAGTTAAAAAAACGCCCCCCGGGGCGTTTTTTTATGACGCCTTAGCGCCCCATTTATTAAGCGGTGCCTGGTAGTTTGTAAAACGCGCCAGCATCTTGGCAGGGTCGGTTTCAACAATCAGCATTTGCTGGTGGCGCTCATCCAAAAAACCTTCGCCAACAAAGCGTTCGGCCTGGGTTAACAGCGGCGTATAAAAGCCGTCGAGGTTTAACAAACCAATGGGTTTATGGTGATAACCCAGCATGGCCCAGGTCCAGACTTCGGCAAACTCTTCCAAGGTACCTGCGCCCCCTGGCAATGAAATAAAACCGTCTGCCAATTGCGCCATCATCGCTTTACGCTCGTGCATGTCGCGCACCACGTGCAGCTCGCTAAGGCCTTTGTGGCCCACTTCTTTATCCATCAAGGCTTGGGGAATAACACCTATCACCTCGCCGCCGGCGCTAAGGGCGGCGTCAGCAACCGCGCCCATAAGCCCTACCTTGCCGCCGCCGTATACCAATTTCAGCCCCGCCTTAGCCACTAAGGTGCCAAGGGCGATGGCGGTCTTTTCAAACAAGGGGTTAGTACCTAACCTCGACCCACAAAATACTGCCACGCTTTCCATGACCGCTCCGGTTCAAAAAGTCATCGAAATCCACTAGGTTAGAAACAGGGTCTGCTATATGATGCAGCACCTTTTTTGACAGCAGGGCCACAGGCCCTTCTGCCGTTCCCCTACTGTATCAGGGAATTACCATGAAGATCGGCATCCTGTCCCGAAACACTGAACTCTATTCAACCAAGCGTTTGGTTGAAGCGGCCGAAAAACGCGGCCATGAAGTGCAAGTACTCAACCACCTGCTTTGCTACATGAACATTGCCTCGCATCGGCCCAGCATGCACTACAGCGGTAAAGAGCTGGCCAACCCCGACGCCGTTATTCCGCGTATTGGGGCATCGGTTACCTTTTACGGCACTGCCGTGGTGCGCCAGTTTGAAATGATGGGCGTGTACAGCGTTAACGAATCGGTGGCGATTTCCCGCTCGCGCGACAAGCTTCGTAGCTTGCAGCTGTTGGCTCGCAAAGGCATCGGCCTGCCCATTACCGGCTTTGCCCACTCCACCAATGCCACCGAAGACTTGATTGAAATGGTTGGCGGCGCGCCCTTGGTAGTGAAGCTTTTGGAAAGCACCCAGGGTAAAGGTGTGGTGTTGGCTGAAACGCGAAAAGCCGCAGAAAGCACCATCGAGGCCTTTCGCAGCCTGGGTGGCCGCTTTTTGGTGCAGGAATACATTAAAGAAGCCGGCGGCGCCGACATCCGCTGCATCGTAGTGGGCGACAAAGTGGTGGCGTCCATGCAGCGCCAGGCCAAAGACGGCGAGTTCCGTTCTAACCTGCACCGCGGCGGCAGCGCCCAGTCGATAAAAATTACGCCAGAAGAGCGCTCCACCGCCGTGCGCAGTGCCAAAATTATGGGCCTTGGCGTAGCCGGTGTGGACCTGCTGCGCTCAAACCATGGCCCCTTGGTCATGGAAGTAAACAGCTCGCCGGGTTTGGAAGGCATCGAAAATGCCACCGGCGTTGATGTGGGCGGCGCTATCATTGAATACATTGAGAAGAATGCAAAACCCAACAACACCAAGACCAAAGGGAAAGGCTAACCAATGAAAATAGGCGGCGTTACGGTATTACCCGGCAGCCGAGTCGAGATAAAACTACCGGTTCCGCCGCTCTACACCAACGCCGCGCTGGACATGCCGGTTACCGTTATTCGCGGTAAAAAGGCCGGGCCTGCGCTTTTCGTTAGCGCCGCTATCCACGGCGACGAAATTAACGGCGTGGAAATTATTCGCCGTCTGTTAACCAGCTCCTTTGTTAAACGCATCACCGGCACCTTAATTTTGGTGCCGGTGGTGAACGTTTATGGCTACACCAGTAAAAGCCGTTATCTGCCTGACCGGCGCGACCTTAACCGCGCTTTTCCAGGCTCTGCCAAAGGCTCCATGACCTCGCGTTTGGCCCATACCTTTATGAGCGAAATCGTGGCCAACGCCAGCCACGGTATTGACCTGCACACCGGTGCCAAACACCGCACCAACCTGCCGCAAATACGCACCTCGTTAAATGACCACGAGGCCTTGGCCATGGCCAAGGCGTTTCGGGTGCCGGTTATTCTCAATGCCGAGCTGCGCGACGGTTCCTTGCGCGCAACCGCCGCCGAGAGTGGCTGCCCGGTACTGCTGTATGAAGCCGGTGAAGCACTGCGTTTTGACGAATTTGCCATCCGTGCCGGCCTTCGCGGTGTGGTCAACGTGATGCGCCATTTAGGCATGTTGCCTGCCGTCAAAGCTCCCAGCCGAGCCTTAACGCCGCAAATAGCCCAGGAAAGCCGCTGGGTAAGAGCGGCCAGTTCCGGCATTTTACTGCCCAGCAAAAACTTAGGTGACGCCGTTGCCAAGAGCGAAGTAATTGCCCACATAACCGACCCTTTAGGCACCACACCGCTGGCCATAAAAAGCCCGGTTGACGGTATTGTGATTGGTCAGGCTACACTGCCATTGGTCCACGAAGGCGAAGCGCTTTTTAACGTTGCCCATACCGAAAAAGCCGAATTGGTAGAAGCCGCCCTGCCGCATTTTTATGACAATCTGGAAAGGTTGGATGAGAGTGATTTTGCGCCGCTGTGATGGCTCGTTTGCCTTGGCGGGCGTTGGGGTTTGGTGATTGGAAGGCCGGGTTTGTCCCGGTTTTCTTTTGCCTGTTCTGCCGAGTTTAACGCCGTCTGACGCCGTATTCTTTTGACATCCACCAGCTTAACCGTCAGTTTCCTCTACACGCCGGGTCTCGGCCCGGCGGCCGAGGTACTTTGTTTTCGCACAAAGTACCCAAAGGCACCGCCCCGGCGTTACGCGACGTCCTTACCTCTGGTCGCTTACCGCTGACCGCTGCGTACGGTTCCCGACGCGTCCTCCGCTCGCTCGGCGTCCTGCCTCACGCCAGCTCACGCTCCCGGCGGTAAGGCGCTCCACTTAAAGGGGCTCCGAAAAGCATACAACTTCGTTATGGCTTGGCAGACAGCTTCAGCAATTGCACCATAAACAGAGCTGCCCGCTCTTGTGCCCGTTAAGTGCAGCGCTGAGCTGGCGGAAGTGGAGAGGTAGCCGAGACAGGGATGGCAGGGGGCCGCCCAGGTGCAGGTTCATCCGTGCCGGGACACGCGTATGAACCGGTGCCCCGGAAACGACCAGAGGCGAAGAAGAAGCGAAACGTGGGGTGAAGGTCGAAGCGAAAGCGCTGCTTTCGCGCACCTGAACGCGAGGCCTGGATGGCCGAGCCGGAAACAACCACCAGGGAGGGTTTCACTCACCATAGCTTATCGAAGCTGCCTGGGCGCGTGCAGAGGCGCCTCTGCAATTAGCCGAACTCAAAGAAGAGAAAAAGCCAGCAATTAAAGCCAACCCACCGAGTCTGCCCTGCTGGGATCCGCCCTCCCCCTTAAACCGCCTCGCAAAGCCGCATCTGAGAAGGTGCAGACATTAGCTCCAGCCAAAAGCCTCCGGTCTACAAATCCCCTCAATACGCCCGCAATCACCTCCATGACAATAAAAAAGCCCCAACCTACCTTTCGGCAAGTCGGGGCTTTTGGCTCGGGGGTTATGCCAGATGGTTAAACAATTTGATTAGTGGCTGGCCGGCGATGGTGTAGTTGCCACGAAAGTTGTGGTTCTGTGGCAACTCGGTCTGCCTTAGGGCTACCCCGAAACGGGCCGCTGCTGCGGGGTTGGCTCGGTGGGTGACCTGGTGGCGCTCTTGATAGCGGATCTCGGCATCTTCCTTGGCGGCTTCGATGGTGACGGCCCCTGGAATATTAATGTGATGGCCGTCCATCGCCAGTTCAATACCTCGTAAGGCAGGCAGATTCAGGCGGCGCCGCCGGGCGTTTTCATAGATGAAGTAGCGGCGCTCCATATTACAAAAAGGCGAGTTGCTCCATTCCGGCGTGGCCACAAAAATCATGCACTGCGAGGTGGCTACCGCATGGCGATAGTACTCCTTCCAACCGCCGTTCATGGAGGCAACTCCAACCAACCAGGGCCTGGCGGCATCGACCACGGTGATTTGAGTTCCGGGCACCATTTTTAAGCATTCGGTGTCAAGATAAACGCTGTTGACCTGCTGCCAGCCTTTGCGCTGCATGATTTGATAGCGTAGCCAGCGGGCAAAATAGGCGCCGCCGTTTCTGGCGCCAAAGCTCAGCGTGACATGGGTAACGCCGTGTTGCTGTTGCAGCGCTAGTGCTTGTTGAAGGCGCTGAGGGTCAAGGAGTGTGGGGCAATCTTGGGGTAATGGCATGGTGATGTCCTTATCTTGAGTTAGGGGTGATATCCATTTCAACCGCCCTATTCTTAGCAGCCCCTTTTCCAGCCAACAACTCTGAGCAGTATATGACTTTTCCCTTATCCGCCCGAAAGCGGATGCTTGCTCTCAAACCGCCTCACAAAGGCGAACCGGTGAAGGTACAAGCATCAACGCCAGCAACAAGTGCAGGGCTTGCACAACCAACACATCCACGTTGGTCCCAGCACCAACAGTGGCAATAAAAAAAGCCCCGAAGGGCTTTTTTTATTCAGCAAGATGGCGCTTGGCAAAATGCCCGGCCAAATAACGGGCCAAGGATGGGCCAAACATTAATACCAATAAAAAGCGCAGGGTTTGCATCGCCATTACAAAGGGCAAGTCAACATTGGAACCTGCGGCAATAATGGCAACCGCGTCCATACCGCCCGGGCTGGTAGCTAAATAGGCGGTCAGCGGGTCGATACCTAAAAAGCGCACCAGAATGTAGCCAATACCGGCACAAAGACTCATCAAAAACACAATGGAAAGCAGTATTGGCACCAAGGCGCGGCGGGCTGTTTTTAGGGTTTGACTGGTAAAACCCAAGCCCACATGCCAGCCCAAGGTGGCATAAGCCATCGCCAGCAACCAATGCGGTAAGGTGGGCTTGTAACCGACGGTGAGATGAATGGCCGCACCGATGATCATTGCCAGCATCAAAGGCCCGGAAGGAATGCGGCTAACCCGGCCTAAAAAGGCAAAGCCCAGTGCCATGGCGACCGTAATGCTTAAGCCTTGCCAGTTAAAGGCGGTGTGATGATGCACCACAGGTACGTGGCCAATACCGGTTGCCAGGTGCGCCACCATCGATGCGGTTACGGCCACCAGTAGCACCCGCAGATATTGCATCAGCGCCACCAGTCTTACGTCGGCATCGTTGGTATTTTCCGCCATCATCACCATGGCCGATGCCGCGCCGGGGTAAATCCCCCAAAGCCCAGTGGTGCCCGGCAGCCAAGGCCCTTTACAGAGCATCCAGCCCAGGGTTGAACTAACCGCTAACACACCAACAATAATGCCAATATAGAGCCAGGCGTCGGCCAACAGGCTATGGAGCAGGTTCATCGATATTGCAGCGGCCACCATCAAACCAATCAGGCTTTGGGCAATGGAGTAAATCGGCCTAGGAATTGTCAGTTTATGGCCGCGAACCCCCATCACAATGCCGCCCATCATCGGGCCAAGCAGCAGCGCTGCTGGCAAATGCAGCAGGTTTAGGGGCACAAAAAACAGGGCTGAAAACAGCAGTAACATGGCCCAGAGACGGACCTTGGGGAGTGCAGAATACAACGGAGCCTCCTTATGAGGCCCATAAAGATGCCAGCGTCTTGGCAAAGAGTCAAAGCAGAAGACGCGCCAAGCCGCGGTTAACTGCTGACCATTTTTCGAAACCGCCGAAAGGCAAGCCAGAAAAACACCGCCGCCGACACTGTTACCGCCAGCATTTGTGGCCAGACAATACTGACGCCAGCGCCGCGATACAGCACCGCTTGCGACATCGCCACAAAGTGGGTAGAGGGTACAAACTGCATAATGTATTGCAAGAAGACTGGCATCGAGTCTTGGGGGGTGGTGCCCCCCGACAACAGCTGCATCATCACAAAGGTAGGAATGGCCAGCAGCCCAAATTGCGGCATGGTGCGGGCCAAGGTTGCCAGCAAAATGCCAAGGGAGGTTACCGAGCCAAGGTATAACAAGGTGCCCAGCATAAAGAGCGGTACCGTGCTGGTGGCAATGGGCACTCCGAGCACGCCTTTTACCATGCCAAAGGTCGCTAACAACACCGCAACCAGAATAACCAGACCATTAGCCCACACCTTGGCCGCCATGATCTCAGCGGCCGATAATGGCATCACCAACAGATGTTCCAAGGTGCCATGCTCACGTTCACGAATAACCGCAGCGCCGGTCAAAATAATTGACAGCAGCGTCACGTTATTCACCAGCTGCATCACCGCGTTAAACCACCCGGTTTGCAGGTTGCTATTAAAAAAGGCACGGGTAACCAGGCTGACATTACTGCTGCTGGCCACGCCAAAATACTCAACGACAGTCTGGCTAACAATTTGCTCAATATAACTGGCCCCAGAACCGGCCTGGCTCATGGCCGAGGCATCAACCAACAGCGACAAATCAGCGTTGCGCCCGGCCCGTAAATCGGCGGCAAATCGCGGCGGTATTTGCAGCACAAAGGTCACTTTGCCCTGCTCCATTAAGTGGTCAATATTTTCGGCGCTGTTAAAAAGCCGGGCTTGCTTAAAGTAAGGCGGTAAAAACACTTCGTCCAAGCGCTGCGATAAGGCGCTATGATCCTGGTCAACAATGGCAATAGAAGCATTTTTTACCTCGGTGCTGGCGCCTTTACTGATGGCATAAAGGGCAACCGAGAAGGTGTAGATAATAAGCACCATCAGCACCGGATCTTTTAGCACGCTCCAAAGCTCTTTAATGCCAAGGGCATAAACATTGCGCCAGTTCATGACTCTTGCTCCTTCATCACCAGCACACTGCAGACAATAAAACCCACTCCAAAGCAGATAAGAATGCCAAAGCTTGGCAACAAGTCGGCAAATCCTAGGCCTTTGGCAAAGGTGCCAACACTGATGGTATTGAAGTAACCAGAGGGGAAAACCATGCCCATGACTTTGGCAGAGCCGGTCAACGACGCCATCGGCACGATTAAGCCGGAGAAATTTACCGCCGGCATCACCGATAAAATCGCCGCGGCAAAAAGCGCGGCAATTTGGGTGCTAACAAAGGCGGAAATAAGCAGCCCAAAGCCGGTGGTGGCCACCACATACACCACCGCCCCTAACAATAAGGCCACAATGCTGCCGGTTACCGGCACTTGAAACAGCCATATCGCCAGCAGCAGCATAGAAACAGCGTTAATACTGGCAATAAGGATGTAAGGCAGTTGTTTGCCCAGTAAAAATTCCAAGCGCGTGGTGGGGGTCGCGTAGAGGTTTAAAATGGAGCCCAGCTCTTTTTCTCGCACCACCCCCACGGCGGTCAAAATGGCGGGGATCAGTGCCAGTAGCAGCATCATGACCCCGGGCACCATGGCGTTAACACTCTTAAAATCCTGGTTATAGCGATAACGGGTTTGTATGCTGAGGTTGGTGGTGGTGGCCAATCCCATATCACCTAGAAACTGCTGATAAACCCCTTGAACATAGCCGCGGGTGGTTTCGCCGCGAAAGGGCATGGCGCCGTCTAGCCATGCCGCTACCTCGGTTGTTCTGCCCGCCCGTAAGTCTTTACCAAAGTTTGGTGGAATGGCCAGCACCAGCTTGAGCTCGCCGCTGGTTAAGCGCCGCTGCGCTTGGGCTTCGGAGCTAACAGGCGTTCTTTCATCAAAATAGCGTGAGCCACGAAACTCCTCGGCAAAAGCGCGGCTCTCGGGGCTGTGGTCTTGGTCAAAAACACTGAAGGCCAGGTGTTCCACGTCAAAAGAAATGCCGTAGCCAAACACAATCATCAGCAGCACGGTGCCAAGCATGGCAAAGGTTAAACGAATGGGGTCGCGCTTAATTTCCATGCTTTCACGGCGCGCATAAGCCCAAAGCCTGCCAAACGAAAACGCGGCCGGTTTTTTGGCGGATTTTTTCTCATCAGACACCGGCAGCTCGCCATTAGCCACCGGCGGCTGCGCTTGCTGAAGGTAATGAATAAAGGCGTCTTCTAAGTTCTTGGCGCCGCACTCGGCCACTAACTTATCTGGCTGATTTTGCGCCAAAATCTTGCCAGCATGCATTAGAGAAATACGGTCGCAGCGGCCTGCTTCATTCATAAAGTGGGTAGAAATAAAAATGGTAACGCCGTCATGGCGCGACAATTCATGCAGCAGCGTCCAAAACTGGTCGCGGGCTTGCGGGTCAACCCCGGAAGTGGGTTCATCCAGGATAAGTAGCCGGGGATTATGCAGCACCGCCACCGCCAGTTGCAGGCGCTGCTTAATGCCAAGCGGCAGTGCGTCAGCGTTTTTGTCTGCAACCTTTTCCAAGGTAAAGCGCGTTAGCATTTCGTCGATGCGCTGCGCTGGCTTTTCAATGTGATAAAGCTTGGCGTGAAGTTCGAGGTTAGCCCTTACCGACAATTCGCCATACAGCGAAAAAGCTTGGGTCATGTACCCCACTTTGGCCCGCATCGCCAAGCTGTGCTGGGTTACCGGCTCACCGAAAATAGAGGCCTCACCGCTCGTGGGCACCAACAGGCCAGTGAGCATTTTCATGGTGGTGGTTTTACCGCAGCCATTTGACCCTAAAAAGCCAAAAATCTCGCCTTGGCGAATGGTTAGACTGACCTCACTTACCGCCGTAAAATCACCGAAACGGCAGCTTAGGTTACGGGCTTCAATGGCCGCAGCTTGGCCTTCCTCCAGGGTTAATGGCAGCGCCACAAAGGGCTTGGCTTCAGAGCCGGCCTTCAGGGCAATAAAGGCAGCATCAAGGTTGTCGGTATGGGTTTTATCCAGCAGCTGTTGCGGCTTTTCAACCGCCAGAATATGGCCGTCATCCAAGGCCATGACGCTATCTAGCATCATCGCCTCTTCCATGTAGGCGGTGGCGACCACCAAACTCATTTGTGGTTTTGCCTGGCGAATACTGGCCACTAACTCCCAAAACTGGCGGCGGCTTAGTGGGTCAACACCGGTGGTAGGTTCGTCGAGCAGCAGTAATTTGGGGTCGTGAATAAGGGCGCAGCACAAACCGAGTTTTTGCTTCATGCCCCCGGATAATTTGCCAGCGGGCCGGTCTTTAAAGGCCCAAAGATGGGTGGCTTTTAACAGCTGCTCGCCGCGGCGCTGGCGTTCAGCACCACTGTGGCCAAAAAGACGGCCAAAAAAATCGAGGTTGTCCCAAACCGACAACGTTGGATAGAGGTTTTTGCCAAGGCCTTGCGGCATATAGGCAATGTCGGCGCAAACATTACGGCGAGCCTGGCTTGAGGTCATGTCAGCGCCAAGTACCACCACCTTGCCGGTTTGTAATTTCTTGGTGCCCGCGATGAGGTCCAAAAGCGTTGATTTACCCACACCATCGGGGCCGATAATGCCAAGGCTACTGCCTTGTTCCAGGGCCAGGGCGGCATCCACTAAGGCGTTAGTGTCACCATAGCGGTGGCTAACACCGGCCAAGTCAATGGCTTTCATGGCGTGAAGGGGGTTTTCAGATTGTCAGGCCAAGCTTTGGACTTATCGAGCTTGATCCACGCCACCCCGGGCAGGCCCGTTTTCACCTGGGTGATGTATTCCTTCAACAGGCTCGGGGCAATGCGCACTTTCACCCGAAACATCAGTTTTTCCCTTTCGTCCTGGGTTTCTACCTGTTTTGGGGTAAATTGCGCCTCTGATGCCACAAAGCTGACTTTGGCAGGAATGGGTTTGTCGGGGATGGCATCCATCACAATGCGCGCATCACTGCCAATGGCAACCCGCCCTGCCACCGTTTGTGGCAGAAATATCGACATCGTGACATCGGCCAAATCCAGCATGTTAACCACCTTGCCGCCAGCCCCTAACACTTCTCCCACATTGGCCAGTTTGTATTGAATACGGCCATCACGGGGGGCGCGAAGCACGGTTTCATCAATTTGTGTTTGCAAGGTTTCAACGCCAGCTTTGGCCTCGTCAATCGCGCCCTGGGCTGAAATCGCCTGGGCATTGGCCGAGGTTAGCGCGGCGGTGGCCACCTGAAAATTGGATTCGGCTTCATCATAGGAAGAACGGGCAACGAGCTTTTTCTTTAACAGTTCTTTGGCGCGCAGATATTGCACCCGGGCCAGGTTAAGTTGGCTTTTGGCCTGCTCCACCTGGGCCTTGGCACTTTGCAGATTATCGCGAGTTTGCCGCTCTTTGGCTTCGGCCTGGCGCAGCTGGGCGTTGAGGGTATCGCTGTCCATTTTCGCCACCACTTGCCCCTTGGTAACGAAGTCGCCTTCATCGACCAACAGCTCAACCAAGCGGCCGCCATTTTTGGTGGCAATATCCAGTGCCGTGGCCTCGATGCGGCCATTGCCAAAAACAAAGCCTTCGGGCGTACCCTTTAACAGCCACTTTTGTCCCGCCCAAATTGCCGCTGCGATAACGACAACCACCAGTACGATTAACCCTTTGCGCATAGCGTTGGTCCCTGCCTTTTTGTCTATCCTAAGAACGCCTTGAAAACAAAGTGCTGCGTGAGATCAAAAGTCGCCTAACAATGTTCTTTTCGGTGGCGATTGTTAACAGCGTTAACGTTTTTTCTTAGCTTAACGGCTTGGGGAAAAAGGAAAAAGCGCGATATGTAACCAAATGGCGGCCCGCTGTTACTTGCGCGCGTTTTGAAAACTGGCGTGCTGGCCTTCAAAGTCCTGGGTTAACGCATCGACAAGATATTGATTAGCCTGCTAGTCTCGCGTTTTTACACAATAACAACCGCCATGCTACTTAACCCTGTCATTCTGTCTGTTTTACTGCTGCTGCTCTTGAGTATTTTGCGTATTAACGTGGTGGTGGCCTTAGCCATTTCAGCACTGGCTGCTGGCCTTTTCGGCGGTTTGGGGCTTGATAAAACCCTAACCGCTTTTACCGGCGGCTTGGGAAGCGGCGCTGAAATAGCCTTGGCTTACGCCATGTTAGGGGCTTTCGCGGTGGCCATTGCCCGCTCTGGCATTACGGAATGGGGAGCGGCGCACATTATTGGTAAATTGGGCGCCACCCCCAGCCCCAAACGCCAGGCCGCAGTGAAAGCAGCCATTTTACTGGTGATCTTGGCAATGGCGGTGATGTCACAAAACCTCATTCCTATCCATATCGCTTTTATCCCAATACTGATCCCGCCGCTGCTGGGGGTAATGACCGACCTGAAAGTCGACCGCCGCTTGGTAGCCTGTATCATCACTTTTGGTTTAACCACGCCCTACATGGCGCTGCCGGTTGGATTTGGCTCGATTTTTTTAAACCAACTGATTTACCCCAACCTCACCCAGAACGGCCTTCACATCGACATTAATGAGTTGCCTAAGGCAATGCTGATTCCCGCGGTGGGCATGGTGGTGGGGTTGCTCATCGCCGTTTTTATTAGCTACCGAAAGCCAAGGCAGTATCAAGCCAGCCATGTTCAAACCGACATAACAACCATCAAACGCCCCAACTGGTGGGTGCTGGTGGTGTCTTTTGTGGCGCTGGCTGCTGCTTATTACCTGCAGCGCAGCACCGACTCGGTGATCATGGGGGCGTTAGTGGGGTTTTGTGTTTTCATTATCGGTGGTGTGGTGCCCTGGAAAGACAGCCAAGACGCCTTTACCGACGGCGTGCGAATGATGTCGTTGATCGGCTTTATCATGATCACCGCCTCCGGCTTTGCGGCAGTGGTAAAAGCCACCGGCAGCGTTGACAGCTTGGTACACAGTTTGTCGGCCGATTTAGGGTCAAAGCCGGTGGCCGCCGCCTTGATGTTGCTGATTGGCCTTTTTGTCACCATGGGCATTGGCTCAAGCTTTTCGACAGTGCCTATTATCGCCACCCTGTATGTGCCGCTTTGTATCAGCTTGGGTTTTTCGCCCCTGGCCACTGCCGCCATTGTTGGCACCTCTGCCGCCTTGGGTGATGCAGGCTCCCCGGCCTCAGATTCCACAGTAGGCCCAACAGCGGGCCTTAATGCCGACGGCCAGCACGACCATATTCGCGATTCGGTGATCCCCACCTTTTTGCATTACAACCTGCCCTTGTTGGTGGCAGGTTGGGTTGCCGCCATGGTGCTCTAACAAAAAACCGGCCAGTTGGCCGGTTTTTGCTATCAGAAGCCAAACACCTTATTCGGCGTCTTTTTCTTCTTCGGTTTTATATTTGGCTGCGGTTTCCTTGATAAGGGGCTGCAGCTCACCTTTTTGGTACATCTCAAGGATGATGTCACAACCGCCAATCAGCTCACCATCAACCCACAGCTGTGGGAAGGTAGGCCAGTTTGCATACTTTGGCAGCTCGGCCCGAATATCGGGGTTTTGCAGAATATCAACATAAGCAAAGGGTTCACCACACGCCATCATGGCCTGGGCTGCCTGGGCAGAAAAGCCACAGCTGGGGAGCTTAGGCGAGCCCTTCATATACAGCAGGATGGAATGCTCGGCAATTTGCTCTTTGATGCGTTCAATGGTGTCCATGACAACCTCTACAATAGATTGGTATCGGTTATTGTACTGCTTGCGTGGCTTTCACCCAAGCACCCGCGCACAACTGAGGCGCAAATAAATAAAAAGATTGCTTTATATATTCACAGCCGCCGGACTGTGAGTACAATGACCGGCGAGCAATGTCGAACATAACCAAAGGAAAAGGAGAGGAATCATGGCCTTTGAACTGCCTGCACTTCCCTACGAAAAAAACGCTCTGGAACCGCATATCTCTGCCGAGACTCTTGAATATCACTACGGCAAGCATCACAACACCTACGTTGTAAACCTGAACAACCTGACCAAGGGTACCGAGAACGAAGGTAAAACCCTGGAAGACATCATTAAGTCTGCCTCAGGTGGTCTGTTCAACAACGCAGCGCAAGTCTGGAACCACACTTTCTACTGGCATTGCCTGAGCCCCAATGGCGGCGGCGCAGCCACCGGTGCCATTAGCGACGCTATCAACAGTGCTTTCGGCTCTTTTGATGCATTCAAAGAAGAGTTCACCAAAAGCGCCGTAGGTAACTTCGGTTCTGGTTGGACTTGGCTGGTGAAAAAAGCGGACGGCTCTATCGGTCTGCACAACACCTCCAACGCCGGTTGCCCTATCACTGAAGGTGTTACTCCGCTGCTGACCGTTGATGTGTGGGAACACGCTTACTACATCGACTACCGCAACGCTCGTCCTAAGTACATGGACGCGTTCTGGGCCCTGGTTAACTGGGACTTCGTTAACAAAAACTTCGCCGGTTAATACGTATTTTCCGGTTAAAGCCCTCTTCGGAGGGCTTTTTTGTGAGATAAATCATGCAGAAAGTGGGTTTAGGCGGCACCTCGCCGCGCTTTTGTGTCTTCATTGCCAACCGCCCGCCGCTAGATGAATATCAGCACGATATTTACCGGCCCATGCGCCCGGGAGAAATTGCCGACATCGCCCGGCAAACCGGTAACCATTGGCGGAAAATTTTTAATGTTTACGCCAAGCTGGCTTACCTGCTCGATAACGACCATTGCCGCAGTTGGCAGCAGTTAAGGGACGAAAAGCTATTACAGGAAGGGTCTCATTACGCTTTGCTG
Organism: Gallaecimonas mangrovi; assembly: GCF_003367375.1. Classification (GTDB taxonomy): domain Bacteria; phylum Pseudomonadota; class Gammaproteobacteria; order Enterobacterales; family Gallaecimonadaceae; genus Gallaecimonas; species Gallaecimonas mangrovi. The sequence goes on along the minus strand of NZ_CP031416.1, from coordinate 1,376,421 downwards.
TTTAATGCCCCAGACCTTAAAAACCGATCGCCACAATCGCTTATCTTGGGCAAGGGCTACGCCGATAACCTGGGCTTAACAGCCGAGTCTGGGGGGCCGCTTGATTGGGATATGCCGGGCTTTGCACTGGACGCCAGGGCCGATTTCATCGTCTGTCCGTACTTCGACTACCGCCAGCTGTCGAACATCAAACTGCTATACCTCAAAGACTTAATTGCCCGCAATCAAATGCTCAAAAAGTGATCTAGGCGTAAAAATTTAACTTAATTTTCCGTGCTTTAAAGTCAAGCAAATACAAAAACCCCGACTACGCTTATAAAGGAATAGAGGGCCAAGAATGACCTTCATCATCAAGCTGATTCAGGGGGCGCTATGAGCATTATTGAGCATTATCGTCAGCGTTATGAGGAAGCGCGCGAGGAAGAATATTCTTTGGAAGAATTCCTCGATATCTGTAAGCAAGACAAAATGGCCTACGCCACCGCTGCCGAGCGGTTGCTGGCCGCCATTGGCGAACCGGAAATGGTCGACACCGCCCAGCATCCACGCCTATCCCGCATTTTCTCCAACCGGGTAGTTGCCCGTTATCCGGCTTTCGCCGAATTTTACGGCATGGAAGAAGCCATAGAACAAATCGTGGCGTACCTTAAACACGCCGCGCAGGGCCTGGAAGAACGTAAGCAAATTCTCTACCTGCTGGGCCCGGTGGGGGGCGGTAAGTCGTCACTGGCCGAGAAATTAAAGTACCTAATGCAAAAAGAGCCTATCTACATGATCAAGGGCTCGCCGGTACAAGATCACCCCTTATGCCTTTTTGACCCAGCCGAAGACGCCAAACTACTGGAAGACGAATACGGTATTCCGCGCCGCGCCACTGAAGTCATCATGTCGCCTTGGGCGGTCAAGCGCCTGAAAGAATTTGGCGGCGACATTGGCAAGTTTCGGGTGGTAAAAGCCTACCCGTCAATTCTTAACCAGTTGGCTATTGCCAAAACCGAACCCGGCGATGAAAACAACCAGGACATCTCGAGCCTAGTGGGCAAAGTGGACATTCGTATGCTGGAAGAATTCTCCCAGAACGATGCCGACGCGTATTCCTACTCGGGCGCATTGTGCCGCGCTAACCAGGGGTTGATGGAATTTGTCGAGATGTTCAAAGCGCCAATTAAGGTGCTGCATCCACTGCTGACCGCAACACAGGAAGGTAACTACAACGGCACCGAAAGCTTGTCGGCCCTGCCCTATCAAGGGGTGATTTTGGCGCACTCTAACGAGTCAGAATGGCAAGCGTTTCGTAATAACCGCAACAACGAAGCCTTCCTTGACCGGGTGTACATCGTCAAGGTGCCTTATTGCCTGCGGGTGACCGAAGAAATCAAAATTTACGACAAACTGATTGAGCACTCCGAGCTGAGTGAAGCCCCTTGCGCCCCTGGCACCTTGGAAACCATGGCGCAATTTTCGGTGCTATCACGCTTAAAAGAGACCGAAAATTCAAGCCTTTACTCAAAAATGCGTGTCTATGACGGTGAAAGCCTGAAAGACACCGACCCGAAAGCGAAGAGCTACCAAGAATACCGCGACTACGCCGGGGTTGATGAAGGCATGGCCGGGCTCTCCACCCGTTTTTCCTTTAAAATTCTGTCCCGAGTGTTCAACTTTGACCACTCTGAAGTTGCGGCGAACCCAGTGCACCTGTTCTATGTGCTAGAGCAGCAAATTGAACGCGAGCAGTTCCCACAGGAAATTGCCGAACGCTATAAAGAGTTCTTAAAAGGCTACTTGATCCCCAAATACGTCGATTTTATCGGCAAAGAAATACAAACCGCCTATCTGGAGTCCTACAGCGAGTACGGCCAAAACATCTTTGACCGCTATGTCACTTACGCTGATTTTTGGATCCAGGACCAAGAGTATCGCGACCCGGAAACCGGCCAACTGTTTGACCGGGCGGCCCTTAACGCCGAACTTGAGAAAATCGAAAAACCGGCCGGTATTTCCAACCCCAAAGATTTTCGCAATGAAATCGTTAACTTCGTATTGCGGGCCCGCGCTAACCACAATGGTAAAAACCCGGGCTGGACCAGCTACGAAAAACTCAAAACCGTCATCGAGAAAAAAATGTTCTCCAACACCGAGGAGCTGTTACCGGTTATTTCCTTTAACGCCAAAACCTCTGCCGAAGAGCGCAAGAAACACGATGACTTTGTCGAAAGGATGATGGACAAGGGCTACACCCGCAAACAGGTCAGGTTGCTGTCGGACTGGTACCTGCGCGTTCGTAAATCCTCGTAAGGAGGGCCTATGTCCCATTTTATTGACAGACGGCAGAACGCCAAGGGTAAGAGCACCGTTAACCGCAACCGTTTTTTGAGGCGCTACAAGTCGCAAATCAAAAAAGCGGTATCCGATGCCATTACCAAGCGCTCGGTAGAGGACGTTAACTCAGGCGAATCTATCTCTATTCCGTCGCGGGATATTTCTGAGCCTATTTTTCACCAAGGCAAAGGGGGATTGCGTGAACGAGTGCACCCGGGTAACGACCAGTTCATCCCCGGTGACCGCATAGCCCGCCCCCCGGAAGGGGGCGCGGGTGGCGCCGGCCAAGGCGATGCATCCGACAGCGGTGAAGGCGAAGATGATTTTGTTTTTGAAATCTCCAAAGACGAATATCTGGATCTGTTATTTGAAGACTTAGAGCTGCCCAACTTAGAAAAAAGCCAACTGGCGCAACTGGTGGAATGGGAAAACCGCCGCGCCGGCTTTGTAAACCAAGGCATGCCGAGTCGCATTAACGTGGTGCGTTCCTTAAAACAAAGCCTGGCACGGCGGATGGCGATGACAGCAGGGCGAAAACGCCAGCTAAAAGCGTTGGAAGCCAAGCTGGTTGAGTTGGAACAAGACCCAACCGCCACCCAGGAAGCGTTAAAAAACCTGCGTGACGAAATAGCGGCCTTGCAGGCCGCCATTAAGAAGGTGCCCTTCATTGACACCTTTGATCTTAGGTACAACAACTTTGAGCGCGTAGCCATACCATCAAGCCGGGCAGTGATGTTCTGTTTGATGGACGTATCTGGCTCGATGGACCAAGCCACCAAAGACATGGCCAAACGCTTTTATATCCTGCTTTATTTGTTCTTAACCCGCACCTATAAGCACATTGACGTGGTTTATATCCGCCATCACACCCAGGCAAAAGAAGTGGATGAACATGAGTTTTTCTACAGCCAGGAAACCGGCGGCACCATCGTCAGCTCGGCCTTGAACATGATGGTGGAGATCATGAAAAAACGTTATCCACCTGACCAGTGGAACGTCTATGCCGCCCAGGCCTCAGACGGCGATAACTGGGCCGATGACAGCCCAACCTGCTCTAAGGTCTTGGCCGAGCAAATACTCCCTTATGTGCGCTACTACAGTTATATCGAGATCACCCACAGATCCCACCAGACCCTGTGGCGTGAATATGAAAGCCTGGCTCAGCAATACGGTAACTTTGCTATGCAGCATATCCAGGAAGTGGGCGATATCTACCCGGTATTCAGGGAGCTGTTTAGTAAGCAAGCCGCCTAGGAGGTTCCATGGCGAAAGAGCGTAAACCACTCAACGACGGACCGGATTGGACCTTTGACGATTTGGTGCGTTACGACCAGGCCATTGCTCGGGTTGCCGAGCATTATGGCTTGGATACTTATCCTAATCAGATGGAAGTTATCACGGCCGAACAGATGCTGGACGCCTACAGCTCGGTGGGCATGCCCATCGGTTATAACCACTGGTCTTTTGGCAAAAAGTTCATTCAATCTGAGCAATCATACCGCCGCGGTTTTATGGGCCTTGCCTATGAAATTGTTATTAATTCAGACCCTTGCATTGCCTATTTAATGGAAGAGAACAGCCTGCCAATGCAGGCACTGGTCATTGCCCACGCTTGCTATGGGCATAACTCTTTTTTCAAAAACAACTACCTGTTCCGCACTTGGACCGATGCCGAAAGCATCATCGACTACTTGGTGTTTGCCAAAAACTACATTCGCGAGTGTGAAGAGCGCCACGGTGCCCGGGAAGTGGAAACCTTGCTCGATGCCTGTCATGCCTTGATGAATTTTGGGGTAGACCGCTATAAAAGGCCTTCGGAAATCTCTTTAGCCGAAGAAAAGCGGCGCCAGGAAGAACGTGAAGCCTATTTGCAAAGCCAGGTAAACGAGCTTTGGCGCACCCTGCCGCAACCGAAAGAAGCCACGATTGAGGAGCCACGCTTTCCCGAAGAGCCACAAGAGAACTTACTGTATTTCATTGAAAAAAACGCGCCACTGCTGGAACCTTGGCAGCGCGAAATCGTGCGCATTGTTCGTAAAATTGCCCAATATTTTTACCCGCAACGGCAAACCCAGGTGATGAACGAAGGCTGGGCAACCTTCTGGCACTACACCTTACTCAACCATCTTTATGACGAAGGCAAACTGACCGATCGTTTCATGTTGGAAGTGCTGCATTCCCACACCAATGTGGTATTCCAACCTGAATACAACAGCCCGTATTACAGCGGTATTAATCCCTATGCCTTGGGTTTTGCCATGTTTAGAGACATTCGCCGTATCTGTGAAGCGCCCACCGATGAAGACAAGGCCTTTTTCCCGGATTTAGCGGGCTCTAACTGGCTAGAGGCAGTGCACTTTGCCATGCAGAACTTCAAGGATGAATCCTTTATTGGCCAGTATCTGTCACCCAAAGTCATGCGCGACTTACGGCTGTTCTCCATCCGTGATGACGATAATAAAAACTACCTGGACATTACCGCTATTCACAACGATGACGGTTACCGGGAAGTGCGCCAAACCTTATCGGCCCAATACAATTTGGCCAACAACGAACCCAACATTCAGGTGTATAAGGTCGATGTGCGGGGAGACAGGTCGCTCACGCTGCGTTACGTGCCACACAACCGTATTCCGCTACAGGAAAGCAATGCTCAAGAGGTACTCAAGCATCTTCACTACTTGTGGAAGTTTGATGTGCATATGGACGTGGAACACGCCAATGGCGAGATAGAGCGGCGGTTAACCTGCCCGGTACAGCTAAAAAAAGGCGCCTGATGGCGCCTTTTTCAATCTCAATCAACGATATCGGATGGGATCTCGTTACGCATGCTGACCCAAATGCGCCCCGAATCCAGGCCGTATTTACGCACCACCGGCAGAGCTTCTTCAAACTTGTGCTGCAGCGCCAATTCTCTTAGGGCGCTGTAGTACTTTTGTGCCAGTTCACGGGCCTTGGGGTTAGAAAAGTAAAACTTACCCACACGGCTGTAGAGGTTTTTAAAGCCGTTCAAAATCAGCACGTAAATAGGGTTACCGCTGATCCCGGCCATGGCATGGTGCAGTTTGTAATCAGCCAAAGCGAAATCGATAGGGTCGTCACCGGCTTCCATCGCTTCTTCCAGCACCTTCACCGCTTTATCAGGGGCGTGTTTCAGGGCGCTACGAATGAAGATGGCGCTGATGTTGGTTCGAGCAGACAACAGGTGGTCAACCAATTCCGGAAAGCGGTCTTGGTCCAGGCGCGCCAGGGTTTCCAGAATATTGAGGCCACTGGTTTCCCAGAAATTGTTAACCCGGGTTGGCTTGCCATGCTGAATGGTCAACCAGCCGTCACGAGCCAGGCGCTGCAGCACTTCACGCAAGGTGGTGCGGGTTACCCCTATCAATTCTGACAACTCGCGCTCCGCAGGCAATATTGAGCCTTGGGGGAATCGGTTGTTCCAGATAGACTCAATGATGTATTCCTCAGCAAATCCTGCTGGGCTTTGCGCTTTTATAATCATGCGGGTATGACAGCCTGTTGTCGTTATTCGAGATCGAAGCCCGATTCTAGCGGTGACGTTTTAAAAAATAAACTTTTGGCTGGATTTGCGACAAGAACCAAGCTGAGGTTGCAGCAAAGCGTGCAAATTGTTGCAACACTCATTTAAGATACTCAAAAAACTAAACATCCAGTAAACAGGGATATTTCATGTCGTCAACCTCTTCACTATCCAGGGCTTTTGCGTCGAACTTTCTCGGCCATTCCCCGGACTGGTACAAGCTGGCCATTCTTTGCTTCTTGGTGATTAACCCCATCATTTTTTCGGTTAACCCCTTTGTGGCCGGTTGGGTATTGATTGTTGAGTTTATCTTTACCTTGGCCATGGCACTGAAATGCTACCCCCTGCAACCAGGGGGCTTACTTGCCATTGAGGCGGTCGTCATAGGCATGACCAGCCCCGCCCATGTCAAAACCGAACTGCTCGCCAACCTTGAAGTGCTGCTACTGCTGATTTTTATGGTGGCAGGCATCCACTTTATGAAAGAACTGCTGCTGAGCATCTTCACCAAGTTACTGCTGAACTTGCGCTCAAAGATTGCGCTGTCGCTGGCTTTCTGCCTGGCGGCCGCATTCTTGTCGGCCTTTTTGGATGCTTTAACCGTGGTCGCGGTGATCATCGCCGTTGCTACCGGCTTTTATGCCATCTACCACAAGGTCGCTTCAGGCCGTGACCCTCACCACGAGGGCCATGACCACACATCCGATGAAGAAGTCAAAGAACTGACCCGGGAAGACTTAGACCTATTCCGTGCCTTTTTGCGTAACCTGATGATGCACGCCTCCGTCGGCACGGCGTTAGGCGGTGTCTGCACTATGGTGGGTGAACCGCAAAACCTTATTATTGCGGAGAACGCTGGCTGGCAATTTATCGAGTTTTTACTGCGCATGGCGCCAGTGACTCTGCCGGTATTGGTGTTTGGTTTGATTACCTGCTTTGTGGTGGAGAAATTTAACCTCTTTGGTTATGGCGCGCAGTTACCAGAAAGCGTTCGTAAAGTGCTGTTGGACCACTCTGACGCCCAGGATGCCAAACGCACCAACCGCGACACGGCTCGGCTTTGGATACAAGGCATGGTTGCAATTTGGCTGATTGTAGGCCTGGCATTCCATTTGGCCGCTGTTGGCCTTATTGGTTTAAGTGTGATTATTTTGACCACGGCCGCCTGTGGCATCACCGAAGAACATAAAATCGGTAAAGCTTTTGAGGAATCCCTGCCCTTTACCGCCTTGTTAGCCGTCTTTTTCACCGTTGTAGCGGTGATTATTGACCAGCAACTGTTTAAGCCGGTCATTGACTGGGTACTGACCTTTGAAGGCAAAAGCCAGTTGCTGATGTTCTACGTGGCAAACGGCTTGCTATCGATGGTGTCGGATAACGTCTTTGTCGGCACCGTCTATATCAACGAGGTACATGCGGCGCTTAACAACGGCACCATTACCCGTGACCAGTTCGATTTACTGGCAGTAGCCATTAATACCGGTACTAACCTGCCGTCGGTTGCCACCCCTAATGGTCAAGCCGCCTTTTTGTTTCTGTTGACCTCAGCACTGTCACCGCTGCTGCGTTTGTCTTACGGGCGAATGGTATGGATGGCATTGCCCTACACCATCGTCTTAACCATTGTTGGCATGGCAACGGTGTTCTTCTTTCTGCCGGAGATGACCCATTGGCTGTACTCGCTGGATTTGATTAGCCATCACCAGCCGGGCAGCACTGACGTTCCTTCCGGTCACTGACACAAAGAGACATAATAAAAGCCGTGCCAAGGCACGGCTTTTTCTGTTTAATAGCTATCCATTATCGCCAAGAATTAGAGTGGTTTATGTTTTCTAAGCTCGCCTCACATCGTTCAGCCTGGCTACTCCTTGCCGCCAGCGCCCTTATTCTGGAAATGATTGCCCTGTTCTTTCAGTACGGTATGCGCTTAGAGCCTTGTGTGATGTGTGTTTACCAGCGAGTGGCGGTGCTAGGCATATTGGCCGCAGGGATAATAGGTGCTATTGCACCCGGCACTTTTATTATGCGCGGGTTAGGTATTGTTGCCTGGGTTGTCAGTGCCGGTTGGGGGGCCAAAATCTCCTACCAGCACGTGCAATTACAGATTAACCCCTCACCTTTTGCGCAGTGCTCTTATTCACCTGATTTTCCCAGCTGGTTTCAGGTAGATAAATGGTTCCCAGCGGTTTTTGAAGTGCGCGGCGACTGTACCGACAGCGTTTGGCATTTTCTCAGTTTGTCCATGCCACAGTGGATGCTGATCATTTTTGCCGCTTATTTACTGGTCGCTTTAGCGGTGGTTGTTGGCCAGTTGCGTAAATAACATAAAGCCCTCACCTATAAAAAAGCCCCGCAATGCGGGGCTTTTTTATTCCACCTCATCAAGAGGCCAAATCACGATAAAATCGGCAGGATCCAAGTCAAACCCTTCAGACACCGCCTTATGGCGCACCGACATTCCTGCGGCATGCATCTTGTGCTTTTTGCCATCGTTTAGCAGTGGGTGCCAACTCGGCAGGCCTTTACCTTCAGATAAGCGGCGGTAGGCACAGCTAGGAGGCAGCCACTGGAACGTGTCGAGGTTATCGGCGTCCAGCTGCAAACAGTCATCCACTTTGGCAAAGCGATTGGCGTAGTCACTACAACCGCCACTGCGAAGGTCGAGCAGCTGGCAAGCAACCGCCGTGTGATAGACCTCATCGGTATCTTCATCCTGCAGTTTGTGCAAGCAGCACTTACCACAACCGTCGCAAAGGGATTCCCATTCGCTACGGGTCATCTGTTTAAGGGACTTTTGTTCCCAGAAGGCATTTATTGTCATTGGGTTACTGGCGGCCACACAATACGGTCAGCCAACAGACTCACGCCCGTGGCAAAATAATCGGAACGGTTCCAACGCTTTAGCACCTGGTAGTTGTTATAAACCAGGTAAACACGCCCACTGGGGCCATCAACGGCTTTAAGCTGCGCTTTCATATTGGCATGGGGTAAAGGCTTGCCGTCATAACGCACCACTCCCAGCTTGGCCCAGTCGTCTAAGGAACGAATATCGTTTTTCAAAGACCAGTCAAAATCTGCTGGCACTTTGACTTGTCGGCCCCAGGTTTGGTCATCATTCCAGCCCGCCTTGGCCAGGTAATTGGCAATGGAGGCAAAAACGTCGGCAGTATCGCGCCAAATGTCTTTCTTGCCATCGCCGTCGCCATCAACAGCCAAGGCTAAGTACGAGCTTGGCATAAACTGTGTTTGCCCCATAGCGCCGGCCCAAGAGCCTTTAAATTCGCTCAGTGAGATTTGCCCTTGCTGCAAAATTTTTAAGGCAGAAAACAGCTCGCCTTTGAAAAAGTCCTCGCGGCGTCCTTCAAACGCCATCGAGGTTAAGGCCGAAATAACCGGGTAATTGCCCTGCACTCGGCCAAAGCTAGATTCTTTGGCCCATAGCGCCACGATGTATTGCGGTTTAACCCCATACTTTTTGGCAATTTTATCCAGTTCTTGCTTGTGCTCTTGATACTGAATTCGGGCCTGCTTGACCTTCCAGCCCGGTAAGGTGCGATGCAAGTACCCTTCCAGGGTCAACTTGCTTTCTGGTTGGCTCCTGTCCGCCTGCACCGCACGGTGCAAATATTTAACGTCGGTAAAAGCATGGTTAACCACATCGGGCTTGATACCCTCATTAATGGCCTCTGCTTTTAGCTTCTCCACGTATACGGAAAAGGCCTTGGGCGTCTGTGCCTGCACGGCAGCAGGCAACGCCAACATCAGCGCCGCAACCAGGGCATTTTTCATGAATCCCCCTGTGAGGCTCTGAAGGTTTTTAATAAATCTTCCTGAGGCGGTGGCAATTGCAAATAAAACCCCTTTTCTTCCAGATGCGCTTTCATTTGGTCAGCCGTCATGCGGGCTAACTTTCGCTCGGAGTTCAACAGTAATTGCGTGACAAAAACCGGAGCACCGAACATCTCCAACAATTCTGCCGGAACCTGGCTGAAGTCACCCTTACCTGGAACATAAAGATAGGTGTCTACTTTTTTTGCACTTTTGTAAACGGCGCACAACATAAATGGTCATCGTCTTGCCTGGCGTGGGCCCTCACTATACCATGGCCGCTATGGACCAAGCACCCGCGAGCCCGGACGCTTCATGTCATTGTTGTTCAAAGGCACTTCATTTACGTTATCGGTATTGGCATTAGCAGATGCCGATATTGACGACTTTGCAGAAAAGTTAGCTGACAAAGTCACCCAGGCGCCCGGATTTTTTCAAGGCGCCCCCTTGGTTGTGGATTTGGGCGCCTTAACCCAAGAGCCCAACTTAGACAGCTTGCATCAAGCCATTACCGCACAAGGAATGGTGCCAGTAGGTCTCATCCATTGCCCGGATACGCTAAAATCGAAAGCGCGAGCGGCAGGCTGGGCATTGATGCAACCAGGGCGGCAGCCAACACCGGCCAAACCACAACCCCAGGCAGAGGCACCGAAAGCGGCGCCTTATCTGGCAGCGCAGGTTCATCAGGGTCAGGTACGCTCAGGTCAACAGCTTTATGCCAAGGACAGGGATCTGGTCATCCTCGGTACTGTTGGTGCTGGCGCGGAAGTTATCGCTGATGGTTGTATCCATATTTATGGCAACTTGCGCGGACGTGCCATTGCCGGGGCAGCGGGCGACACCCAGGCTCGGGTTTTTTGTAGAAAACTGGAAGCCGAATTGGTGTCTATCGCCGGAACCTACTGGTTGAGCGACGATTTGCAAGGCGGCCAGTGGCAACAAGCTACACAGATTTGGTTAGAAGAAGAAAAACTGGCCCTAGGCCCACTTTAGGAATTCAAGAGGAACTTATGGCGCGCATAATCGTTGTGACGTCAGGCAAGGGTGGCGTGGGTAAAACCACCTCCAGTGCCGCGATTGGAACAGGCCTGGCGATGGCCGGCAAAAAAACCGTAATTGTCGACTTTGATGTGGGTCTGCGTAACCTTGACCTCATCATGGGCTGCGAACGCCGGGTGGTTTATGACTTCGTTAACGTGATCAACGGCGAAGCCAACCTTAACCAAGCCCTTATCAAAGATAAGCGCGTCGACAAGCTGCACATTCTGCCCGCATCGCAAACCCGCGATAAAGAGTCGTTGACCAAAGAAGGTGTAGAAAAGGTGCTGGAAGAGTTGGCCAAGGATTTTGACTACATCCTCTGCGACTCCCCCGCTGGCATCGAAACCGGGGCCATGATGGCGCTTTATTTTGCTGATGAAGCCATTGTGACCACTAACCCGGAAGTGTCTTCAGTACGCGATTCAGACCGCATTCTCGGTATTTTGGCGTCCAAGTCTCGCCGCGCCGAGCAAAAGCAAGAGCCGATTAAAGAACACTTGCTGCTTACCCGCTATAACCCGGGCCGGGTCAATAATGGCGACATGCTAAGCGTTGAAGACGTGCAAGAGATCCTTGCCATTCCGCTATTGGGTGTCATTCCTGAGTCACAAGCCGTACTTAGAGCCTCTAATGCCGGTGAACCGGTTATTTTAGACGGCGACAGTGATGCCGGGCAGGCCTATCTCGATACCGTTGCACGCTTACTGGGTGAAGATCGCGATATGCGCTTTACCACTGAAGAGAAAAAAGGCCTGTTGAAACGGATCTTCGGAGGTTAAGGCATGTCCTTTCTGGATTATTTTCGTGCCAACAAGAAAAAATCAGCCAGCCTTGCCAAAGAGCGCTTGCAGATCATTGTTGCTCACGAACGTACCAAACGAAGTGGCCCCGATTATTTGCAGGACTTAGAGCGCGACATACTGGCCGTCATTATGAAGTATGTACAGATAAGCCCTGAACAGGTATCGGTGGCCCTGGAGCATCGTGACGATGAATTGTCGGTGCTGGAGCTCAACATTACCCTGCCGGACGACGTGCAGCGTTAATCTTGGCTTTAAGCCCAGCAAAAAAGGCCCCTTCGGGGCCTTTTTTTATTTCAGTTCACCGAGCAGTTCCTGGCGCCAGCCGGTTTCCAGCACCGGCTTAGAAACCTGCTCGCGCAGGGCGTCATCTAGGCGGTGATGGTAGCTATACCATTCATTAATCAGCTTCTTAGAGCCGATAAAAGCGTCGGGAAGGCCGCTTTTTTCCGCCGCTTTAGCGACCTGTTCTTTGATTTGGGAAAAGTGGTCTTTATAACCGGGGATATCAATAAGGCGGGTAATGGGCGCCGGCCAGCTTTGTTCGGGCTCACTCATGCCCTGCTCTACCAAACGCAGCAACGCTTGACTGTGATGGCGCCACTCCATCGGGGCAACCAAGGCTTTTATTTCATGGGCCCGCTGCGGCAGCTGCTTGGCAATGGCCCATAGGTTTTCCTCACGCACCACAAAGTTGAGCGCCAAGTCGCGGCGGCGCGCTTCCTCAAGCCGCCAGGCGGCTAATTCGCGCAGCACGGCCAAACTTTGCGGTTTAAGCTGCCAGGCATTTTTAATATCAAGGTAAGCCAGCTGCGGCTCGGCTCCTTGGGCACGGGCCATCACTTGCCGATCACACTCTTCTTGCAGCCAAGCCCGGCGGCCCAAGCGCTCAAGCTCAGCGGATAAACGCGCATAAAGCTCTGGCAAATACACAACATCGTTCACGCAATAGGCCAATTGGGCGTCGGTAAGCGGTCTTTTCAGCCAGTCGGTACGTGACTGGCCTTTATCGAGGGTGACACCAAATTGTTTTTCAACCAAAGCGGCATAGCCAAGGGACATGCCCATGTTGCAAAAAGTGGCAGCAACCTGGGTATCAAAAAGCGGCAGCAAGGGTTTTGGCAGTACATCCAGGTCTTCACCACAGGCATGCAGCACTTTCGTTTGCGGCCCACTCAGGCGCTGCCAAAGTGGTGACAGGTCAGCAATGGCCACCGGATCTACCAGGAAAATATCCTTGTCTGTGGTGAGCTGCACCAACGCCAATTGCGGGTAAAAGGTGCGCACCCGCATAAATTCGGTATCAAGACAAAGCGGGGCATCGTGGCTCAGGCTGTTAACACAATCCTTAAGGGCAGCCGACGTGGTGATCATCTGATATTGCAACTAAAACTCCTTAAACTAAAACGCCGGCGAGAGCGCCGGCGTTTTTACCAAAGCAGCTTAACTGGCTGCTTTTTTTGTTTCTTCATCCCGCAATGCTCGTCGCAGAATTTTGCCAACATTGGTTTTGGGCAACTCGTCCCTAAATTCGACCTTTTTCGGGATCTTGTAACCGGTCAAATGCTTACGGCTGTGCTGGATCAATTCTTCCGCGGTAACACTATTGTCTTTAGCCACCACGAAAATTTTCACCACTTCGCCAGAATGTTCATCCGGCACCCCAACCGCCGCCACTTCCACCACTTTCGGATGCATAGCGACCACTTCTTCAATCTCGTTGGGGAAAACGTTAAAGCCGGAAACAAGGATCATATCTTTTTTGCGATCCACAATCCGGAATAAACCGTCTTCGTCCACGGTAGCAATATCACCGGTGCCAAACCAGCCGTCTTTCATGCAATCGGCGGTGGCTTCAGGACGATTCCAATACCCAGCCATAACCTGTGGGCCTTTTACCCACATTTCACCAGGCTTACTCATGTCGGTGATCAGCTCACCGCTTTCAGCATCGCGAAGTTCAATATCGGTACTGGGGGCCGGTGCACCTATGGTACCAGTGAAACCTGGGGTGTTGTAATAATTCACGCACACCAATGGCGCGCACTCGGTCAGGCCGTAGCCTTCCAACATTGGGTGGCCAGTCATCTTTTGCCAGCGCTCAGCCACCGGCCGCTGCAACGCCATACCGCCACCGAGCGCCAACTTAAGCTTGCTAAAATCAAGCTTGGCGAAGCCTTCGTTGTGCATCAGGGCATTGAACAGGGTGTTAACGGCAGTGATGGCAGTAAAGGGATATTTACTGAGTTCTTTAATAAAGCCCGGAATGTCTCGTGGATTGGTTATCAATAAATTGCGGGCACCAAACTTCATAAACAGCAGGCAGTTCGCGGTAAGGGCAAAGATATGATAGAGCGGCAATGCGGTCACAATCAGCTCTTGGCCGGTTTTGAGCAGCGGCCCAAACATGGCCGTCGCCTGCTCGAGGTTGGCGACCATATTGCGGTGAGTCAGCATCGCGCCTTTTGACACCCCGGTGGTGCCGCCGGTGTATTGCAAGAAAGCCAAGTCATCACCGGCCACATCCGGGCGCTTGTATTCAAGCTGTGCACCCTCTGCCATCACTTTTCGAAAGCTAATGGCATGAGGCAAACCGTACTTGGGCACCATTTTTTTAATGTACTTAACCACCAAGTTAACCAAGGTGCGTTTGGGCTGGCCAAGCATATCCCCAAGCTTGGTCAGAATAATGTGTTTAACCGGGGTATGGGCCACCACCTTTTCTAAGGTATGCGCAAAGTTAGTAACAATAACAATGGCTTCGGCACCGGCATCATTTAGCTGGTGTTCAAGCTCTCTGGGCGTATAGAGAGGGTTAACATTTACCACTACCATCCCGGCCCGCAGCACACCAAATAAGGCGATGGGATACTGCAGCAGGTTGGGCATCATCAGGGCCACACGCGCCCCTTTCGCCAGCTTCAACTCTTGCTGCAGGTAGGCGGCAAAATCACGGCTTTTGCGGTCAAGCTCGTTGTAGGTGATCTCTTGGCCCATGTTAACGAAAGCACTTTGCTCACCGTAGTTTTGGCAGGCTTCTTCTAGGACGTTTAACAACGAAGGATAGTGGTCCGGATCAATCTCAGCGGGTACATCAGACGGATAGCTTTTCAGCCAAATTTTTTCCACGAAGAATCTCCTTCCGGTTTCCATCCCGGTATTAACTATTGTTTTTATACGTAAAAGCCGTTCGGCTTCGCCAACTGAGTTTTTACTCGAATTTTCTGGATCTTCCCATAGACCGGGGGCTTGACTCAAGATGGATCCAGAACAAATTTCAGTTCACGTCAACGTTAATTGCTGTTCAAGTTGCAAAGCTAATGTTACAGGGCTTTGTAAATGGCAGTGATGACCTCCATCAATCCAGTTTGGCTTATCAATGTTGAGCACTGCCATTTCCCGGTTTAAGCGGGCTTCATCTTGGCTATACATGCCTTCAGTACCGAGAAACAGCCGCACCGGGCAAGCGCATCCTGCCACTAATGCCTTAGCTTGCGTTTCGGTTAACCGCAGCGGCGATGTCGCTTTAAGCTTCGGATCGGTAAGCCAATGATAGCCGTCGTCACGTTTTATGCTGGCTCTTGTTACCAGTGGCAGCGCCTGTTCGGCGGAAAAATCGCCATTTTGGCTACGCACCTTGGCCATGGCTGCTAATGACGCGTAAACCCGCCCCTGCCTGTTGTCATGTTTTAGGCGCGACAGTATTGCCCCTTTCACGGTCTGCAACGCCTGCTCTGGTGCTGTGGTGATAGGCAAAATGCCGTCGATAAGTTGAATTGACTTAACCAGTTCAGGGAAAACACCGGCAAAGGTTACGCTGAGCATGGCCCCCATGGAGTGTCCCAACAGGTGTACCGGTGCGCCTAGTTGTTGAACAACCTGATAAATCTCAAACAGATAGTCGACGAAATAATAGGCACCCTGGCGATGGTCAGAGTGGCCGTGCCCCGGTAAATCAAGGGCAACTAACTGCCCATACTGCCAATGCTCGGCAAGGGCACTAAAACTGGCAGCATTGTCCATCCAGCCATGAAGGGCGAGCACCGGTTCACCTTTTCCCCAACAAAGGGCTTTTAAGGTCATACCGTTATCGAGAACAAAGGTCTTTTCTGTCATAGGCAGCTTTAGCCCGCACTCGTTATCCAAGCCGGTCATCTAACATGAGTGGAAGAAAAAGGAAATTGGCAAGATGCCGTCCATGGCCTTGAGATTAGAGAATAAAAAGCAGAGCTAGGCTCTGCCTTTTTAACCGTTAACGTTGCTTTTGAGGGGCGCTACGCTGGTGACTGGCAGGCACGCTAACGCTCTTATTGGTGGCAGGTTTACTGCTATTGCTAGGCGGTTTGCCTTGCGGATGATTGCCCTGCTCCGGTGGCGGCATGGGGTGGCCAGGCTTAGGCGCTTGGGGGCCGGTAATGCGCGCACGATAAGGGCCATGGCCATAAGCCCCCCAATAGCCGTAGCCGTATGGGCCGCCCCACCACGGACCCCAAGGGCCCCAGGGTCCCCATGGACCAGGGCCATTGTAGTAATAATCCACTTGCTGTTCCGGTGCCCACAGCTTGAAGTTCTGAATAAGCACAACCGGGTAGGTGTATTCAAAGTCACCCACTTTGCCCTTCTCGCTGGGTAAAACCTGGCCAATTAGGGCAATTCGATAGCCTTTCGGTACCGATACCGGGTCAACAAAACCTTTGATGTAGGCATAAAAACGGCCTGGGCTTGGTTCATCCAAGCGTGGCTTGCCGCTATTACTCAGCGGTGTAAACACCACTTCAATACGGGTTTTGTCTTTAAAATTGGTGACATTGGTGATCACCCCGCCCCAGCGCGCCGTTTTGCCCACTTCTTGGCCTTCACGCGCTAAGTTGTAAGCCGCAAGGCTGGTGCCTTCTGGCACTTGAAGCTCATTGGGCATGGTGGCACAGCCAGCCAGCGCCAATGCCGCCACAATAAATAGATTACGCCACATGGTTACCTCCGAGTGACTATCCACACGACAGTAGATAGACCTATAAAAACCCAAATCATTACAAAGATAAAGGAAGGTATTGCCGTCAATTCATAAAGTAAGTGGCCATCACCGCCTGCATAACCAAGCAGTTGCAAAGGGGAAAGCAGTGCATTAACCAGCAAGGTGGCAGCCATTAGGGCCCACAACCACTGGCCTTTCGCCGCGACACGCCAGAGCATAGCCACTACCAGTAATAATACTGAAATCAGTAAGATAGTCAGCCAATCTCGTACCCACAAAAAGGTAACGGACAGTAACGCGGCAACAAGCAACGGGCAGAGCCAGCGGTACGCCGAGGCCCGTTTTGCCCCCTGCCACAATAATAGGCCGCATAAGCTGGCAGCAGGATAACCGGCAAAGGCAATCAATACCGGCCAGCCACCGCTACTAAAACAGCGGCCGCTGCCATTGCCGTAAAGCACCAACTGATGAACCTGGCCACCGGTAAGCATCGTGACCAAACCATGGCCGAGTTCGTGAAAGAGAGCGGTAAACCACAGAAAAGGCAGATTAACGACAGGAATGAATTGCAAAAAAATGGCGGCAAAAAGGGCCAACAACGACCGCTTCACACGTACAGGTCCACACCCAGCATCGACGAGGCTTCGTCTTTTTTGGATTGTCTATCCAGCGACTGGTATTCAGCGATAGCGCGGCGGTTACGATTGGAAGGCTGGTCGTATTGCACTTGGTAGCCTTCGGCCGCGGCTACCCCTTTCGGGCTGTAACGCACCAGATCGGTGCTGGGCTGGGTATTTTCAGACGACGATGTCGACACCGCCGGCTGAGAAGCCGGTGGCTGCGAACTGGGCTGATAGGGCGTCGACTGAATGCGCATCTAGGTATTATTCCCGGCCGGGGAGCTTTTTCCAGGTCACTTTATCACGAAGATACACCGGCTCAACATTAAGCGCATCGGTGTAACGTCGATCATTATAGGCGGCAATCGCCAACGGCAACATAAACCGGGCATCTGGTAGACGAATATCACTGTTTTCAAGCCCTAACTGCGCGGCCAGTTCAGGGTATACATCAAAACCGGTGCCAACAGCCAATGCTGGCCAAGGGGTCGTTACCACCTCAGGTGCCATTACCGCTTCTTCGCCATTGAGTACCATCAGGCCGTTTTGCTGTTGATAGGCCCCCACATAAAGCTCTCCCATACGGGCATCAATGGCAGCCAGCACCTTGGCCGCCTTCTTTTGTACCCATGCTTGCTGCGCCATGGCCGCAAGGTTAGATACGGTGATCACCGGCTTTTCAGCCGAAAAGGCCAACCCCTGCACTATGCCAATGCCAATACGCACACCGGTAAAACTGCCGGGGCCTTGGCCAACCACTAACGCGTCAACATCGTCAAGACGAAGGCCCGCATCAGCCAGCAATTGGTCAATCATGGGTAAGATTTTCTGGGTGTGCTGCTGTGGGCAAACCTCGAAGGTGCCCAGCACCTCATCGCCTTGTTGCAGCGCCGCGCTGCAGGCTTCGGTTGCCGTATCCAGGGCAAGCAATACGGTCATGTTGTCTCCGAAAAAAACGCCAGTGCCTGATTAAGATCCCGCGTTCGTTTAAACGGCGGCAGGCTTTTTACAAAGGTTTGGCCATAGGGCCGGTTAACCAGGCGGTTGTCACAAATCACTAATACCCCGCGATCGCTGCCGTCACGAATAAGACGCCCTGCCCCTTGCTTCAAGGCAATAACGGCCTGAGGCAGTTGCAAGGTAGCAAAAGGGTCTTCACCTTTTAGGCGGCAATCTTCACTGCGTGCCTGCAATAAAGGGTCGTCTGGGTGACCAAAAGGGAGTTTGTCGATAATAACACAGGACAACGCCTCACCACGGACATCAACCCCTTCCCAGAAGCTGCCAGTACCCAGCAGCACTCCGTTCCCGGCTTCAATAAATTGCTCTAACAAATTGCGCTTGGGCGCGGTGCCTTGCACAAAGAGCGGAAAATCCAGCTTATCTTCGAGCCACCGCGCCGCTTGGCCCAGCATGCGGTGCGAGGTAAACAGCACAAAGGTGCGACCGCCGGCCTTTTTGATCAGCGGCAGCATGGGTGCCAGTAACTGCTCGGCCGAGCGCTGAATGTTGGGTTCGGGCATGCCGCGCGGCACCACCCAAAGTCCCTGCTGGGGGTAATCAAAGGGGCTATCGAGAATAAGGGTTTTAGCCGGTTTTAGCCCAAGCAGACTATTAAAATGCGAAAAGCCTTCATCAACCGCCAAGGTCGCCGAGGTAAATACCCAGGCGCTGGGATGTTCTTCAACCAAAGCGGCGAATTTATCGGCCACCGACAAGGGGGTTAGGTTTAGCGACAAATGCCGGCGCGTGGTTTCAAACCAATAACTAAAGCCCAGTTTACCGGTATCCAGCACCCGTGCCAGACGGTTTTTTATCACCGCCAACCGCTCGTAGAGGTTGTCACCGCTTTCGCTGCGGCCAAGGTTACTTTTAAGCACCTCCACCACAAAATCCAAGTCTTGGTTCACCTTACCCAGCACCGGCTCCAGGCCTTTTTGAATTTGCCGCAGGTTACCTTTTTGCGGCTCGTCACCCAGCCCTAAACGCATATCCATGGTGGTAGTGGCCAAACGCTCGGCGGCCAGGCCCAACTGGCGCTGATCTTTAAGCTCGGTGCGCACGCACACTTCTACGTCTTTACATAGGTCCTGTATTTGCCGGGTAGAAACCGACTCACCGAAATACTGGCAGGCAATATCGGGCAGCTGATGAGCCTCATCGAAAATGACCGCATCGGCTTTGGGGATCAATTCACCAAAACCGGTGTCGCGAATAGCCATGTCGGCAAAAAAGAGGTGATGGTTTATCACCACCACATCGGCGTCCATGGCCTTTTTACGGGCTTTTACCAGATAGCAGTCTTCAAAATGCGGGCAATCACGGCCCAAACAGTTGTCGGCGGTGGAGGTGACATGGGGAAAAACACCGGCATCTTCCGGTAATGGCAATTCAGCAATATCGCCGCTTTCGGTACGCGGCGCCCAGCGCGTCACCTGGGTAAATTCCGCCAGCACTGCCGGCTCTAACAGGTTGGTGTCGGCTTCACGGGCTTTAAGCCGGGCAAGGCATAAATAGTTAGAACGGCCTTTTAGCAGCGATAACGCAGGCGCCCGCCCCAAGGCATCGCGAATACGCGGCAAATCTTTTAAAAAAAGCTGTTCTTGCAGGGCCTTGGTACCGGTAGAGATGATGACTTTTTTGTCGGCTTTTAGCGCTGGCACCAAGTAGGCGAAGGTTTTACCGGTGCCGGTACCCGCTTCCACCACCACAGTGCTGCGCTCAGCAATGGCTTCTTCCACCAAGTGCGCCATATCCAATTGCGGCGCCCGCGGTTTAAAACCATCAATGGCGGAGGCCAAAGGGCCATCGGTTGCGAAAAGTTGGTCGAGGGTCATGGGATCTGCAGCCTGCGAAACAGGCCGCCGAGCTTACCACGCTGGGGATTAGGCAAAAAGATCCACGTCTGGGGCGCTGTTGTCTTCGTCTTCGACATCAATGCCGCGCCGGTCATAATAATGCATGGTTTCGCCCTTGCGTTTGCGCTTGCGCCGGTCCTGGCGCTCACGGCGTTTATTTTGCCGATCGGCCGTTTCGGCCACCGTATCAGGATGCGCCTCGGCTTTTGCTGCGGGCTGCGTTTTCTGCACTTCCTGTACCCTGCGCTCCGGCGGCGTGGGCTCCGGGTTCGGCTTGGGCAGAAAGGGCAAAAACGGATCTAAGTTGATCATCGTCATCACCTCTGCTCATTTATCGTCCAAAATTTCATGGTCTTTAGGGGTTGTCAATCAATAACCAACTCGGTTATGGTGAATGCACAAACTTTACGAGCGCATATTTACGCAAATGATTACTGTCCTCCTGAACACCGTGCATCATCATCACGCCACCGAGTAGCCTTCAGGAGGATATTCGTCTGGAAGGCTATGGTCCTTCCGGCGGATGTCACGGTCACAGCACCAGACGTAAAACCCCGGCAGGACACCTAGCCGGGGTTTTTACTTACTGGAACAACGATCATGACTACCGATAAAAGCCGTTTACGCATTGCCATCCAAAAATCCGGTCGCTTAAGCCGCGACAGTGAAAAACTACTCTCACAATTGGGCGTTAAATTTGTCATGCGTGACAACCGCCTGATAGCCCACGCCGAAAATCTTCCTATCGACATTCTGCGGGTACGTGACGACGACATTCCCGCTTTGGTAATGGACGGCATCATTGACCTGGGTATCGTTGGCCAAAACGTCTTGGAAGAAGTGGAGCTAGAGCGCAAAGCCGACGATTTACCGGCCAGCTACCGCGAATTAAAAGCCCTGGGTTTTGGCAAATGCCGTCTGTCGCTGGCCATTCCAGAAGACGAGGTATTTGCCAGCGCCGAGGCCTTAAATAACAAGATTATCGCCACCTCTTACCCTCGCCTATTGGGCCGCTACTTAGCCGAGAAAGGTGCCAGCTTTAAGAACTGCCAACTTAACGGCTCTGTGGAAGTGGCTCCCCGCGCAGGCCTTGCCGACGCAATCTGTGACTTGGTGTCTACCGGTGCCACCCTAGAAGCCAACGGCCTGAAAGAAGTCGAAGTGATTTACCGTTCGCAAGCCACACTTATCGCCCGCCAGCAAGCCTTTGAACCGGCCAAACAGCAGCTGATAGACACCCTGATGACCCGCCTTAAAGGGGTACTGAGCGCCCGCGAAAGTAAATACATCATGTTGCACGCCCCCAAAGACAAACTCAGCGAAATCGTTAAATTGCTGCCCGGCGCTGAAAACCCAACCATCTTGCCGCTCGCCGGCCAAGAGGTAAAAGTGGCACTGCATGCCGTAGCCAGCGAAACCCTGTTCTGGGAAACCATGGAAGCCTTAAAAGCCCTTGGCGCCTCAAGCATTCTGGTGCTGCCCATCGAGAAAATGTTGGATTAAGCCATGCTAACCATTACCGATTGGGCCGCCCTTAGCCCACAACAGCAACAAAGTTTGCTGACTCGCCCAGCGCAAAAAGACAGCGCCAATGTTCGCAGCATCGTTACCGATATTTTGGCGGCGGTACGAAACCAAGGGGCCAGTGCCCTGGAACGCTACGCCAAAGAGCTGGATAAGTACCAAGGGCCACGCTGGGTTGCCACCAAAGACGCCTTAACCAGCATTAGCCCTTCTCTTCGCCAGGCGTTAGAGCAAGCCGCCGAGAACATTAGCCGCTTTCACGAAGCGCAGCGGCCACAAGCGGTAAGCGTTGAAACGCTGCCAGGCGTGGTGTGCGAGCAGCGCTGGCAGGCCCTTGAGCGTATTGGCATTTATGTACCGGGCGGTTCGGCACCACTGCCTTCGTCGGTTTTAATGCAAGCCATTCCAGCACGGCTGGCCGGCGTTGAAGACATTGTTTTGGCCACCCCAGGCCCAGTGCCCGATGTCATCTTGGCTGCCGCCGCTTTAGCCGGTATTCCGCAGGTATTGGCTTTAGGCGGCGCTCAAGCCATTGCCGCCATGGCTTACGGCGACAAACCGGTAGTGAAAATTTTCGGCCCCGGTAATGCCTTTGTGACCGAAGCCAAACGCCAAGTGGCGCTCGATGGCATTGCCATTGATATGCCCGCCGGCCCATCAGAAGTCATGGTATTGGCCGATGCAAACGCCAATCCGCGCTTTGTCGCCGCCGACCTTTTAAGCCAAGCCGAGCACGGCCCCGACTCGCAGGTAGTACTGGTAACCACCAGCCAAACCCTGGCCGACGCGGTTAACCAGGCTTTGGAGGCCTTAACGGCAACCCTTTCGCGCCAGGCCATTACCTTAAAGGCGTTAGAAAATAGCCGCACGCTGGTGGTGAAAAGCGAAGCTCAATTGGTTGCCATTGCCAATCAATACGCGCCAGAGCACTTGATTTTACAACTTGAGAACGCCGAGCTGCTGCTGGGCCGCCTGAAAAATGCCGGGTCTATTTTTGTCGGCGCCTATAGCCCAGAATCGGCTGGCGATTACGCTTCAGGCACCAATCACGTATTGCCAACCTATGGCTTGGCCAAAAGCTATTCCAGCCTCGGGCTATTGGACTTTATGCGCCGCTACACGGTACAAACCTTGTCAAAAGCCGGCCTTGAAAGCCTCGCCCCCACGCTAATCGCCCTGGCCGATGCCGAGGGTCTGGATGCCCACAGATTGGCGGTAACTGTTCGCCTGGAGGATAAGGCATGAGTATTTTTGACTTGGCGCGTCCCAACATTCGTGAATTGGTTCCTTACCAGTCAGCACGCCGCATTGGTGGCCAGGCCCAGGTGTTTGTTAACGCCAACGAAGCTGGCGGCATGGTTAATGCCAGCTTTGACGGTGCCATCAACCGCTACCCCGGCGCCCAGCCCACCGACCTTATTGCCGATTACGCCCGTTATTGCGGCCTTAGCCCCAAGCAGCTCTTGGCTACCCGCGGCGCCGATGAAGGCATTGAAGTATTGATCCGCACTTTTTGCGAACCGGAGCTGGATGCCATTTTAATTCAGCCCCCCACCTACGGCATGTACGCCATTACCGCCGAAACCTGCGCGGTAGCGGTAAAAACCACGGTGTCTTTATTGGAAGCCGATATCAGCGACGCCAAACTGGTGTTCGTTTGCCGCCCCAATAACCCAACCGGCGAAATGATGGCGAAAAGCGATCTTAAAGCACTGTTAGATAAAGCCTCTGACCGGGCGTTGGTGGTGGTGGACGAAGCCTATATTGAATTTAGTGAAGCCGACAGCGTCGCCAGTTGGATTGCCGACTACCCCAACCTGGTAGTGCTTCGCACCTTTTCAAAAGCCTTTGGTATGGCGGGCCTGCGCTTAGGTATGGTGCTCGCCAACGAAGAAGTGATTGCTTTGCTTGCCAAGGTACTGGCCCCCTACCCCATTGCGGTACCGGTGGCCGCTATTGCCCGCCAGGCGATGACCGACCAAGGCCTGGCCGTCATGCGCGACAGGGTGCGGGAAGTTAACGCCCTGCGCGCCACCTTAGTGAAAAACCTACAAGCCAAGGGCTACCAAATCATTCCTTCGTCGGCCAACTTTATTCTGGTGGACGGCGAGGCCCTTTTTGAGCAATTACTGGCAGGGGGCGTACTGGCCCGTAAGCTCGCCGGCAAAACCCGCATTTCCATAGGTTCCAGTGACGAAATGGCCAAAGTACAGGAGGCCATTAATGGCTAAGCCCATTCTTTTTATCGACCGCGACGGCACCCTTATTACCGAGCCGGACGATTTTCAAATCGACAGCTTTGAAAAATTAAAGCTCGAGCCCGGCGTTATTCCGGCGCTACTCACCTTGCAAAAGGCCGGTTATGAACTGGTGATGGTATCCAACCAGGATGGCCTTGGCACCGACAGCTACCCCAGTGCCACCTTTCAAGGCCCCCACGACCTTTTGATGCAAATCCTCGAAAGCCAGGGGGTGAAATTTAAAGAGGTGCTGATTTGCCCGCATTTTGACGCCGACAACTGCAGTTGTCGCAAACCCAAGTTGGGTTTGGTGCGCCACTACCTCACCGAAGGGCTGGTCGATTTTACCAAAAGCGCCGTTATTGGTGACCGGGCTACCGATGTGGCCATGGCCGAAGCCATGGGCGTTAAAGCCTTTCAATACAACCCGCAGACATTAGGCTGGGGACAAATCACCAAGGCATTAACGGAGCAGCCACGCCAGGCACAAGTTACCCGTACCACCCGCGAAACCAACATCAATGTGTTTGTTGACCTCGACGGTGGCCCCAAAGCCGCCATTCGCACCGGCATCGGCTTTTTCGACCATATGCTCGAGCAAATTGCTGTGCATGGCGGCTTTACCCTAAGCCTTAACTGCGACGGCGACTTGCATATTGATGACCACCACAGCGTTGAAGACTGTGCTTTGGCATTGGGTGAAGCCGTTAAAAAGGCACTGGGTAACAAGCAAGGTATCGGCCGCTATGGCTTTGTGCTGCCAATGGACGAATGCCGCGCCGAAGCGGTAATGGACTTTTCTGGCCGCCCCTTTTGCAAAGTGGACGTTAACTTCAGCCGCGACCACGTCGGCGAACTGGCCACCGAAATGGTGCCGCACTTTTTCAAAAGCTTTAGTGATGCCGCCAGTATGACCCTGCATTTAAGTGCCAGCGACGGCAATGCCCACCACCAGGTTGAAGGGCTGTTTAAAGCCTTTGCCCGGGCACTGCGCCAAGCGGTCAGTAAAACAGCCGGCACCGAGCTGCCAAGCTCCAAGGGGGCCTTGTGATCGTTATTCTTGATACCGGCTGCGCCAACCTGCGCTCCTTATTTAACGCCGTTAAGCGCTTAGGTAAAGAGCCGGTGGTCACCAAAGATTTAGCCACCATCAAAGCTGCCCGCCGGGTGTTTTTACCCGGCGTTGGTACCGCTGGCGCCGCCATGAACAGCATTGAAGCGCGCGACCTGACCGCAACCCTTCGTGAGCTTACCCAGCCGGTGATGGGCATTTGCCTGGGGATGCAGCTACTCACGCGCTACAGCCATGAGTCCAACGTTAACTGCCTGGGGCTGATTGATGCCGAAGTGCGGGAACTGGACGCACCAAGGTTGCCGCACATGGGCTGGAATCAGCTTTCGTGCATTAAGCCTCACCCCATCTTTGACGGCATCGACGAGAATGACTGGTTCTATTTTGTGCACAGCTTCATGGTGCCGGTAGGCCCTTACACCCTGGCCCAAAGTGAGCACGGCGAGCCCTTTTCGGCAGTCATCGCCCATAACAACGTCATTGGTTCGCAGTTTCACCCGGAGCGCTCCGGCAAAAGCGGCGCCATTATGCTGCAGAATTTTTTGGAGAAAGAACCATGCTGATCCCGGCCTTGGATATTCTCGATGGCCAGGTAGTACGGCTTTTTAAAGGCGACTACGGCCAGGTTACCCGCTATGGCGCCGAGCCAGCCGAGCGCTTTGCCAGCTACGCCGCCGCCGGCGCTGAGTATTTCCACCTGGTGGATTTATCCGGTGCCCGCGATGCCGCCAAACGCCAATGGAGCGCCCTTCGTGATGTAATTCGCCAGTCGCCACTGCCAATTCAAGTGGGCGGCGGCGTGCGCTGTTTTGAAGACGTACAGCAGCTGTTGGCCCTTGGCGCTAATCGTGTGGTGGTAGGTAGCCTTGCCATTAAAAACCCCAGCTTGGTTGCTGGCTGGCTTGACGCCATAGGCCCGGAAAAGCTGGTGCTGGCCCTTGATGTGCGCTTTGACGGCAGCGATTGGTACCCAGCCAGCCATGGCTGGTTAGAAAAAGCCCAGCAAAACCTCGACAGCCTGCTGGCGTATTTCACCGAAAATGGTGCCAAGCATTTTTTAATTACCGACATCGACCGCGACGGCACCTTAACCGGCGCCAATGCCGAGCTATACAGCGAGCTGACCAAGCGCTACCCAAGCATTGCCCTGCAAGCCTCTGGCGGCGTGGCAAGCCTTGCAGAGCTGCCCGCATTAAAGGCCGCTGGCGTGCAAGGGGTCATTCTTGGCAAGAGCCTTTTAGACGGCAAATTCACCCTTGAGGAGGCAAGCGCATGCTGGCAAAACGCATAATTCCCTGCCTGGACGTTCGCGACGGCGTGGTAGTCAAAGGGGTGCAATTTAAAAACCACGAAGTGGTGGGCGACATCGTCGATTTGGCCAAACGCTACAGCGAAACCGGCGCCGACGAACTGGTGTTCTACGACATTACCGCCAGCTCTGACAGCCGGGTGGTCGACAAATCCTGGGTGTCAGCGGTGGCCGAAGTGCTGGACATTCCTTTTTGTGTCGCCGGCGGTATTCGCAGCATCGAAGATGCCCGCACCTTGCTGGCGTTTGGCGCCGACAAGGTGTCCATCAATAGCCCGGCACTGGAAAACCCCGACTTTATTAACCAGCTCAGTCAAGAATTTGGCCGCCAGTGCGTGGTGGTCGGTATTGACTCTTTTGTGACCGACGACGGCGAGCTGCAAGTCTGGCAATACACCGGCCGCGAAGACAAAGCCCGCACCTCTGGCCGCGCTACTCTCGATTGGGTTCGCGAAGCCGAGCAGCGCGGCGCCGGTGAAATCGTGCTGAACATGATGAACCAAGACGGCATGCGCAAGGGCTACGACTTAACGCAATTATCGGCAGTGCGTGCTGCCACTCGCCTGCCGCTTATCGCGTCAGGCGGCGCGGGCGAAATGCAACATTTTAAAGACGCCTTTGAGGCCGGCGCTGATGGTGCCCTGGCGGCATCGGTGTTTCACAAAGGCATGATTGCCATTCCCGATTTAAAAGCATGGCTGCTGGCACAAGGTCAGGAGGTTAGACCGTGAAAGTGACATTGGATAACGTAAACGAACTGGATTTTGCTAAGGGTGACGGCCTGTTACCCGCCCTCATTCAAGACCGGGCCACCGGGCAAATTCGTATGCAAGGTTATATGAACCTTGAGGCGGTAAAACAAACCATCGAAAGCCAATTGGTGACCTTCTATAGCCGTTCCAAAGAGCGGCTGTGGGTAAAAGGCGAAAGCTCGCAAAACGTCTTAAAGGTGGCGTCAGTACACACCGATTGCGACAACGACAGCATTTTGGTGCTAGCAGAACCGGCTGGCCCTACCTGCCATTTAGGCACCGATAGCTGCTTTGGTGATGCCAAACCCAACCTGGCATTTTTAGCCGAGCTTGAAGCGATCCAAGGCCAGCGCCTAAAAGATGCGCCAGAGTCGTCTTACACCGCCAAACTGGCCGCCCGAGGCATCAATAAAGTGGCGCAAAAGGTCGGCGAAGAAGGTGTAGAAGTGGCGCTGGCCGCCGTTGCGGAAAGTGACGAGGCTTTGCTGGGGGAAAGCGCTGACCTTTTATATCACCTATTGCTCACCTTAAGAGTGCGCGGCCTTGGCCTAAAGGACGTGGTTAAGGTGCTTGAAAGCCGCCACTGAAGAAAAAACCCCACCGAAGCGGGGTTTTTTATCACTCAGGATTTATCCGATAAATCCAAGGCGTGGGTTAGATCGCCCAGCGCCGGCGAGTTATTGGCTTTTAATGCCTCATCGCGGATCACCAGGCCTTTTAGCTCAGGCAACTGCCAGCGCTTGGTAATAAAGCGCAAGATAGAAGTGGTGTCGTAGAACTGATGGTCAACAAAACCGCGCTTGGCATAAGGGGACACAATGATAGCCGGAATACGGCTGCCAGGACCCCAGCGGTCACCTTTCGGCGGTGATACGTGGTCCCAATAACCGCCGTTTTCATCGTAGGTCACCACAATCAGCATGTGCTTCCACTGCGGACTTTGTTGCAGCTTATGAATGATGTCAGCAATGTGCTTGTCACCATCGTAAACGTTGGCATAACCGGAATGCTGGTTAAGATTGCCTTGCGGTTTATAGAAGCTGACCGCAGGCAGGTTGCCGGCTTTAATCGCTGCCAGGAAGTCTTTTTCGTCTTTTAAGTGTTCCTTGCGCTCTTCGGTGCCCGGCGCCATGTCTTTAAAGTAGTTAAAGGGCTGGTGATGGGCCTGGAAGTTCGGCTTCGGAAACTTGTAGATAAGAGAGCGGTCGGCCAACGCGGCATCCCAGGCCCCAGAATACCAGGCCCAGCTTACCTTACGGCTGTCGAGCATATCGCCGATATGCTTTTGGGTTTGCGGCGGCAGCGTGTGGGGATCGTTAGGATCGGCAAAGCGAGGATCACCGCCCGGCGCCGGAGCTACACCACTTGGCTGGTAAGGCGGCTGCATGGTGTTAACCGCGTAAAAATCCGGTGTCAGGGCGCCGTCGTTTACAAATTTCGGCGGCCCTTGCAGGTCGCTTTTTGGGCTGTTGGCGGCAATTTTTAAACTCACGCCGTCGGGATTTACCACGGCAATTTTGTCTTTGGCCGGGCTCTTGTCAGCATGCGGATAATAAGGCGAGCAGGCACAAACCAGGCGGATATGGTTAAAGAAGGAACCGCCAAAACCGCCCATAAAGAAGTTGTCGGCCAGGGTGTATTGCTTGGCAATTTGCCAAAGCGGCAATTTAGAGCCGTCGTAGTAGCCCATCACTAGGGCACCGGCATCAGAATACGCCACAAATTTGTCGTTGCGGCCGTCATCAATTTGCATCTGGTTTTGGTAGAAACGGTGCACCAAGTCACGGGTACGCACATTCACGCCCAAGTTGAAGCCGCCCGGATCGTTAATTTGAAACGGCACATTGGGTAGGCGCTCGGTCATTTCCTCGGTAATAACCGGCGTCACGCCTGGGCCAGTCAGGCCGCCCCAGGCCGGCGGTAAAAAGGCCGGTGCATGGCGCCCTGTCCTATCCAGCTGCTTGTAGTTCTCTTGTTTTAGGGAATTGGCGATGCCGTTGGCGCCGGGGAAAAGGCCGTAGAGGTTATCAAAGCTGCGGTTTTCACCAAAAATCACCACCACGTTATCAATCTTTGATAAGTCAGCGCTGGCTGGCGCGGTTGCCTTTTCCTGCCCACTGCAACCGGCCAATGCCAGGGTTGCGGCGACAAGACTTAACATCAGAGGCTTCATCATTGTCATCCTGTTAAACGCACAAAGTCCTATTGTGCCGCAAAACCGATAAAAAGGTCGCCTGTTGCGGCGTCTTAGGGTTGATGTAATACGACAAGCT
Source organism: Gallaecimonas mangrovi (assembly GCF_003367375.1). Taxonomy (GTDB): domain Bacteria; phylum Pseudomonadota; class Gammaproteobacteria; order Enterobacterales; family Gallaecimonadaceae; genus Gallaecimonas; species Gallaecimonas mangrovi. The sequence continues at coordinate 1,347,266 of NZ_CP031416.1, read as the reverse complement.
GCAAAAATAGGCCCTCGATGTAGAGGGGGTTATCAATGCGTTGGGGATGGTTGCTGGTGTTATGGACACTGGCGCAGTGCGCCTGGGCAGAAACAGCAGCGCAAATACAGGCAATGCAGCGCCAAGCCATTGCCGAGCGCAAAGCACAGGTGCTGGCGATGCAAAAGCTCGGCTCGGCGCTCTTTCATGACCCCAGCCTTTCAGGGTCAAAAGCCATTAGCTGCAGTAGCTGCCACCAGCAGCGCCTTGCCTTTAGCTCGCCGGTCGCCTTAATGCCGGGCGGCAAAAAGCTGCAGCAAATCGGTGACCGCGCGGTACCTAGTCTCACCTACACCCAAAATATTCCCGCCTTTACCGAGCACTTTTTTGAAGATGACGGTAACGACAGCATCGACAACGGTGCCACCGGTGGCCTGACCTGGGACGGCCGGGTAGACCGCGCCAAAGACCAGGCACTTATTCCGCTGTTTGCTCACAACGAAATGGCAGCGGGCAATATTGATACCCTGGCCGCCGCCATTAAAGCGGCGCCCTACTGGCCGCAGTTTTTAGCCATTTTTAGCCAAACCCGGCTGGCCAGTAATAACGCTATTGTCAAAAGAGCCACCGAAAGCCTGGCGGCCTTTTTGCACAGCCCCATCTTTTACCCCTACAGCAGTAAATTTGACGCCGTAGAAGCCGGTAAAGCGCAATTTACCGCCCAGGAAAAACGCGGCTTGGCACTCTTTAACGACCCCAAGAAAGGTAACTGCGCCAGTTGCCATTTTTCCAGCCATGACGCCACCGGCGCGCCGCCCAAATTTACCGACTACGGCATGATTGCCTTGGGCCTGCCACGCAATATGGCCATTAGCAAAAACCAAAATCCAAACTATTACGACCTGGGCCTTTGCGGGCCGATGCGTAAAGACTTTACTCACCAAGCCCGTTATTGCGGTTTATTTCGCGCTCCCAGCCTTCGCAATGTGGCATTGCAAACGCATTTTTTTCATAACGGTGTCATTACCAATTTGCACGACGCCATCGCCTTTTATGCCACCCGCGACACAAACCCTGGCCGCTGGTATCCGAAAGGGCCGGACGGCAAGGTTGAAAAATTCAACGATCTGCCGAAAAAGTATTGGAAGAACATCAATATGGATCCGCCATTTGGCGGTAAGCCGGGGGACAAACCCGCCCTTAATGAGCAGGAGATCGAGGATATTGAAGCCTTCCTTGGCACCTTAACCGACGGCTATCAACCGTAGCGTTTTAAAAATTCCGCCATCAGCGGTAACACTTTTTCCGGCATCTGAATGGGGCCCATGTGCCCGGCTTCTACCTCAACGATTTCCGCTTGCGCTAAGCGGCGAGCCAACTCTCTGGCAACGGCTTTGGCCGGCTCCGGGGTAAATTTCCCGACCAGTAGCAGCAGCGGCGCCTTAATCAGCGCAGGGTCGCTTTGCTCGCCGGTCAGGGCTTCAAAATCTTGCATCACTTTCGGGGTTTGGCTAGCCAGTTTTTGCTGGCTTGACGCACTCATCGCTTCAAATGCGCCATCGCCACTCCAGTAGTTAACGAAAGCTCTGGCAGCACTGGCCGCATCCATTTCGGCCATGCGGTGCGACAAGGCTTCAGCCTGCTGGCGCTCAGGGCTATTTTTATCGAGCAGCCAGAAGGCAACCGGCTCATAAAGGCACAACGCTTTTATCTTTTGCGGATACTTTGCGGCAAGATGCAAGGCTGCTGCCGCGCCATAAGAATGTCCCACAAGCGTCATTTCATCATTAATTGTTATTCTTGCGCATTCAACGTCAAATGAGAATGGGCCAGTTGGTGCTACTGGTGCCTGGCCATAACCATAAAAATCGTGCAGTACACCAGGGAAGACCTGCTCCAGAGCCCGCCATTGACGGCTATCACTCATCGAACTGTGCAGATAAAGGCGAGTCATTGGCACTCCTTAGCAATTTTGAAAATGAATGAGAAAGCTGAACAAGCGCTGTCGCCGTTCAGGTTTAGAGATTGTCTTCGTTCAGCTTCCTACCTAACCTGATTTCAACGCTACATCAGGGAGAAAGGCCCCATGAAAGTTTTAGTTGTTGAGGATGATAACCTGCTGCGCCACCACTTGAAGGTGCAACTGTCTGAACGCGGTTTTGGTGTGCACGCTGCGCCTAATGGTGAAGAAGCCCGTTTCTTCGCTGAAGAGTACGAACTGGATGTTGCCATTATCGACTTGGGTCTGCCCGGCATGGACGGCATTACCCTTATTCGCACCTTCCGCGAAGAAGGCAAAACCTTCCCGATCATTATCCTAACCGCCCGTGGTAACTGGCAAGACAAGGTCGAAGGCCTGGATGCCGGTGCCGATGACTACTTGGTCAAACCCTTCCAGATGGAAGAGCTTATCGCCCGTTTGCAGGCGTTGTCTCGGCGTGCAGCCGGCTTTGCCAGCCCCACCATTGAAGCCGAACCCTTCAAGCTGGACTTGGCTAAAAAGCAGGCCTTCCGTGAGGAAGATCCGCTGACCTTGACCGCCTATGAATATAAACTGCTGGAATTTTTGATGCGCCATCATCAGGAAGTGGTCAGCAAGCAGCGTTTGGTGGAACAGCTTTATGATGACCATATCGAGCGCGACTCAAACGTGGTCGAAGTATTGATTGGCCGTCTGCGTAAAAAGCTCGATCCTGACAACGCCCTGTCGCCAATCGAAACCATTCGTGGCCAAGGCTATATGTTCCGGCTAACTTGCCAGTAAAAACCTGTACACTGTCAGCCAGATAGCCTCGGTATAGATAGATAAAAGGTATTCGCTACGTGCGTCCGCTTTCCCTCAAAGGTCGAGTGATGTTGGCCACCACAGTCTCTGTGGTGGTCTTTCTGGCCTTTGTGAGTTTTGCCATTATCAAGTCTTATCAAAGTGCAACCGAAGCCAATATTGAGCGCGGTTTGTCGCAAGACACCAATGAATTGATTGCACTTTTGGAAGACACCCAAGGCACCGGCTGGCTCCCTAATGAACTGGTTAACCCCAACTATAACCAGCCGTTATCGCCGTATATTGGCCTTATCTTTGATGAACACGGCAAGCTGATTTGGCAGTCGCTGTCGAGCTATCGCTACGACTTTAAAATGCACCCAGTGTTCTACAACCTCAACCGCAAGTTCTACCACAAGAAACTGCAGGGTGAAGGCTTCTTTATTTACGAATTTTCGGTACGCCAGCCCGTTGGCAACACCATCAAGGACTACACCTTGGTGACCATGTACCAAGACAAAATCTACCAAAGCAATGCCTCACGCTTTGCCACTATTGTGCTGCTGTGGATGACAGGTGGCCTGTTTTTAATGCTGCTGGTGATCACCTGGACACTGCGCTGGGGCTTTAAGCCGCTGCGGTTTTTGGCAGGCGAGCTGTCAGAAATGAAAAGCGGCGACAGAAGCCAGCTGTCGCACCATTACCCAATGGAAATTTCCCGCATCACCCGGCCCCTAAACGCGCTGTTGTACCGGGAGCGCGAGTCTCGTGAACGCCTGAAAAACACCATGGGCGACCTGGCGCATAGTTTGAAAACGCCGCTGGCTGCCATTCAGGCCTCGGCACAAAGTTTAGAAAGCCTGCCCGATGTCCCCAAAGATCCATTGGCCGATATTATCGAGCAAGCGCAGCGGATGAATACCACCATCACCTACCAGCTAAAAAGGGCGGTGGTCGGCCGCCAAGGCATAGCCCAAAGCCGTATCGACCCCAAACCCATGGCCGAAAAACTGTGCCGGGCGCTAACCAAGGTGTACGCCGCCAAAGATGTTGATGTGGAGCTGGATGCCGCCGATGACTGTTACTTTGACGGTGACGAAGGTGACCTGATGGAAGTCATGGGTAATCTGCTGGAAAACGCCTTCAGGCTTTGCGTGTGCCAGGTAAAAGTCACCTTGAGCCTGGAAGGTGAGAAAAAACAGCGCCAACACCTGCAGCTGCAAATTGATGACGATGGCCCGGGCGTGCCGGTCGACAAACGCGAAAGCATCTTACAGCGCGGCGTCAGGGCTGATTCGCGCAACCCCGGCCAAGGTATTGGCTTGGCGGTGGTGGCCGATATTGTCGCTTCCTACCATGGCCAACTGACCATTAGCCAGGCAGACGGCCTTGGCGGCGCGCGTTTTTATATCAGCTTGCCATTGGGTAGCAACTACTAAGGCGCGAACAAAGCAAGGATTGCCGAAAACGTGGCGACTGGCTGCCGGTTTGGCTTTACCCTAGCCAGCAACAGCCCTGGCATAGAGTAAAGCTTGGGGCCAGGTATTGATTGATGATGCCAAGCGTTGTGTGGCTGTCAGTCATCAATACCCGCTGCCACCCCAAAGGCGACTATTTAGCCGGTTTGCCGGGCGTTAATAACCGGCCTGGCGTAAGCGGCTTGCATCAAGGCTTTTTCGTCATCACTCATCCCTTGAGTACGGGCCTTAAACCAGCTTAAGTCGCCCTCGCCCGCTGCCGACAAATGGGTCGGGAACAGTTTGTAGTTGTGATGAATTTGCTGGTCGATAATGGCAGCAAGTTGGTCCGGCCCCTCAATACCTTCGCCGCTTACCGGTGTGCCAAAACCGACATGAATGCGCCCCTTGTGGCCGGTGAACCCCATCGCCATGGCTTGTAAATCTTCATAAGGCTGTTTCTCATAGCAGCCAGTACGAGCAAGGGTGGCCAACTCTTTGGCTTTTAAGCGATCGCAGGGGTCAAATTCATAACTGATGGCCACCGGCACTATGTTGAGCCGCTCGACCATTTCTGCAAAGCTGCGCTGCTTGCGGTGGCTTAAATAAAACATTTTTAACAGCGCCGGATCGGTTTGGTCATTTCCGTCTTTAGCGCGGCCTTCACGCTGGGCTATCCAAACGCTATGGCCGGTTTGAATACTGCTATCAAGATAAGACGACAGCACCGTCATCGCCGCCGCAAGCTCACGCACGCCTTTGGCTGAGCGCTTAACGATAAAGCTCTTATTAAGCCGCATCAGGTCATTAACGTAGGGCTTTTTCAATAAGTTATCGCCAATACCAATGCGGGCGGTTTGCATGCCCACCTGGTGGCATACCCAGTTAACCAGCGCCGGATCAAGAGCAATGTCGCGGTGATTGGAGACAAACAAATACGGCTTATCCTTGGCAAGGCCGTCCACCCCCGACCAGCTCACGCCGTCGGCTGTTTTCGCTAAGTCTTTTGATAGAAAGTCGCGGATCTGAATTTGAAAACCCGCCACGTCCTTAATGCCGCCCAAACGCTGGGTAAGCTGTTTTTGGACAATTCGCCGGGTGAAAAAAGGCAGCCATTTATCTAAACGGGGAAATTCGTAACGGCTAATAAGCTCGATAAATTCCTGGTTACTGCAAAGACCGGCCAGTACCGCTGGCACGTCATCATCCTGATAGGGGCGGATCTCCTCGAAAGGGTCGGCACCGTTGTTGTTATTCATGAAAGCGTTTAAATACCTATGCTTGTTGAGGGACCTATCTTAGCGCGCTTGGCGCTAAGTATCGAAACCCTTTGAAAATTAGCATTGAAGTTGACACTTTTGCCGCAACCTATCACTTTAGTGCCCTCTCCATTATTGATGTTTAAAAAGGAAGGGACTCTGTCATGTCACTGCGACGAATTGGCGGCGCCGCTATTATTGTTGGCCTTGCGGCCACCACCTATTTTTCAACGCCACAAGTGCTTAACTTCAAACCCGACGCCATTACCAATGTACCGGCCTTGTTTGGCTATCTGGTGCTTATCTCATTGTTGGTGGAAAGAGCCACCGAGATCTTTTTATCTACCTGGCGAAGTAGCGGCGCGGATAAGCTCGATCTTGAGCTGCGCCAGCGCCAAGAGGCATTAAAAGCCGCCCAGGGCAATAGCATCGAGCCCCAGCAAAAAGCCCTGGCAGAGCTGCAGCACCAACGCACTTTGTACCGGGCACAGTCCAGGCAAATGGCACAATGGATTGGCCTGACCATTGGCACCCTAGTGTCACTGGTGGGGGTGCGTATTTTAGGCAGCTTGGTCGAAGCCATGCCCAGCCAACCCTGGCAACATCACCTTTTTGTGACCTTGGACGTGCTCTTAAGCGGCACCGTCTTGGCTGGCGGCTCCGATGCGGTCAATAAAATCATGAAGCTCTACACCAGCGCCATGGAAACCACTGCCCAGCGCATGCAAAACGCCAGCAACGAAAAGTAAAAACGCGCCCAAGGGCGCGTTTTATCTATCCCAGTAAGCTTCTTCCAGGCTGTCTTCGCGCTCTGGCAGGCCTTTTGACAGCCTTGGTGAATGTTGCACCAAAACCTCGTAACTGACCCGGTTGGCGTATTTACTGATCTGCGACAGCGATGAATATGCCAGGTACTTGACCATGTGCTTCGAGCTACCCGGCACATTAAGGCGATGATAATCATTGGCGGCCATATCATGTAATAGCGCCGCCAGGGCGCCATCACCGGCACCATTGGTGTTTTTGATGCTGTCGGGGCCGCCCATATAAGGCGAGATGTGGGTATAGACCTTAAGCGGCGTTTCACAGTCACCCTTGGCCATCGGCCGCGAAAACTCATAACGGTTAAATTCGGCAAGGGCGCCCGGCAACAGCTGGCGATTGGTTTCCCGCTTTTGCTCTTCATCGACATAAGAGGCCAAATAAAGGCCTAGAGGGCCGGCGGTGCACAGCACCATATCGGTCCAGTCCAGTACCTTTTCACAGGCCAGCAACGGATCGGCTTCACCCGTTAGGGCTTGGGCTTCGTCTTCATTCATGGCGACCACGGTCACATTGTCGCGAATAAAATCGCGCCACCAGTCTTTGCGGTCTTCAACAATGAACTTGGTACCCATGGTCAACACCACCGGTACACCAGCGCTCTTGGCCCAAGCCACCGCTTGCAAGGTGGTGGCCTTCATTGGTTCGTGGTCTTCACAACGCACCAAATAGGCGGAAATCACCAACGCCGAACCGGTTTGCACCATGGTTTGGTCAAGGTAGTGGCTTTCTAAAAGATCCATAACCCCTTTGTTGATGGCAAAGCTGCGCTCGCCATCGGGGGCTATCAGGGTAATGCATTGGCCAATAGAGCCGGTGGCCGGTTGCAGAAAGTTAAGGTCAACCTTCGATGAGGTGTTGCACAGGTAGCGGTAGGAAGAGCTGCCCACCCGAATGGACTCGTTCATTACCCCAAATAGCACCGAGCGGTCGTCAGACAGCACCGAATAGTTGTGCAGCGTGTTACCGATAGTGCCGCCAGCAAATTCCGACACAATGAGGTTTTGCTCGGTCAGCTCCTGATAAATAGCAGCGGCTTTAGCCGGGTCAATTAACATCGAATGGCCTTTGGAAAGTTGGTATTTCTCCAAAAAGCTGTCGGGGACATGGGCTTCGATATCAACCATCACCTGATCGATGCCACAAATATGGCTGGCAATGGGTTTATTCAGGGGCGACAACTCGCTGAGCAGCGGATCGCGGCTTTCAACCGGGAAAAAATGCTTACTCTTGCGCTGACCGGGGAATTTCATCTGACCTACTCAAGGAACCCTTTGAGGGCGGCGATAGTAGCAGAAGCTGAACGACAACTCACCGCTCTGTTTTTGGGAAAACGATTTCTATCAAAAACAGCACAAAAAGCCGGGCCGCCAAAGGCGACCGGCCTTGCAATTTATCAGCGTTTGGCGCCTAAGGCTTTGGCTAACGCCGCTTGCGGTTGATGGTTTTCCAGCGGTGCTGCCAGCCAATCGCTCATGTTCTGGCAGATAAGCTGGTAGAGGGCGTCAATATGGCCGCTGCTGGCGTTTAGCGCCGGGATGTACTCGTAGCGCTCGCCGCCGCCTTCTAAGAAATAGCCGCGGTTTTCAACACCAATTTCTTCAATGGTTTCCAAGCAATCGGCTGAAAAACCCGGGCAAACCACTTGCACCGATTTAACCCCGTCTTTTGCCAGCTTTTTGAGGGTGGCATCGGTATAGGGTTTGAGCCATTCAGCCTTACCAAAGCGCGACTGAAAGGTGGTAAGAAGCTGCTTTTCATCCAAGCCAAGGCGCTCGCGCAGCAACCTTGCCGTTTTCTGGCATTCGCAGAAATAGGGGTCGCCAAGCTTGAGGTTGCGCTTGGGAATGCCATGGAAAGACAGCAGTAACTTCTCGGCGCGGCCATGTTCGGCCCAATGTGCTTCAATGCTGTTGGCAACCGCTTCAATGTAAGGGCCAAAGTCATGGTAATGACTGATAAACCGCAGCTGCGGCAACCAGCGGCGGCGGCGCAGGTCATCACTTAACTTGTCCAGGGTCGAGGCACTGGTGCTGGCGCAATATTGCGGATACAGCGGCAACACCACCAGCCGGTCTACCCCTTTGTCCATTAATTGCTGTACACCGTCGTTAATAGAGGGCTTGCCATAACGCATGGCAAAGGCCACTTCGACCTTATCGCCGTGTTCGCTATTAAAACGTTCGGCAAGGGCTTTGGCCTGATCTTCGGTGTGATACAACAACGGCGAGCCGCGCTCGGTCCAAACGCTTTGGTAGGCGTGGGCCGACTTTTCCGGACGGGTGTTAAGAATGATGCCGTTAAGAATGAGCCACCAAATCGGCTTGGGAATTTCCACCACACGCGGATCGGATAAAAACTCTTTTAAATAGCGGCGCAGTGCCTTTTTGGTTGGCGCATCGGGGGTGCCAAGGTTGGTCACCAACACCCCAATTTTTTGGGGCTGACCATGGGTAAACTGGGGGCTGCCTTTGTAGGCCATGTCGCATCCTCTTCATCATTCTGGCTGAGGTTATACGGCCAAAAAATCGAATTACGTCATTAGGATACGAAAAAAAAGCCCCTTATCGGGGCCTTTTTTCTCAATCAAGCTGTTCGGAAAGCTGTTTGCTTACCGCTTCAACCGCTTGCGTACCGTCGATTTTCAGATACTTAACCGCGCCTTGTTTGGCTTCGGCTTGGTAGTAACCGATCAAAGGTTCGGTTTGCTCGTGGTAAACCGCCAGGCGTTTACGCACGGTTTCTTCTTTGTCGTCATCACGGATGATAAGCGGCTCGCCGGTTTCATCGTCTTTACCTTCCACCTTCGGCGGATTGTAAGTCACGTGATAAACGCGGCCAGAGGCGGAATGGACGCGGCGGCCTGCCATACGCTCAACAATGATTTGGTCAGGCACATCAAACTCGATAACCACATCAATGGCCACGCCATTGTCTTTCATGGCATCGGCTTGCGGAATGGTGCGCGGGAAACCGTCCAGCAGGAAACCGTTTTTACAGTCGTCCTGGGCAATACGCTCTTTTACCAGGCCGATAATGATGTCGTCAGAAACCAACTGACCGGCATCCATCACTTTTTTGGCTTCCAGGCCCAGCGGGGTGCCAGCGGCAATAGCGCCGCGCAGCATGTCGCCGGTAGAGATCTGAGGAATACCGAATTTTTTCATCAGGAACTGGGCCTGAGTGCCCTTCCCTGCGCCAGGGGCGCCTAACAGGATAATGCGCATGTATGGCTCTCTTATTTAATGATAAAGCGGACGCGACAGGGTTAGCTTGTGGCTAAAGGTCGCTGCATAAGTTCTTTAAAGGTGTTCCATTTCAAACCTTTAAAGGAAATCGCGCCGAAAAGTGTGCTGTTCTTGCCCGATAGGGTACACAGCCAAAGCCATGAAGGAAAGAACAAGGGCAGCATTCGCTGCCCTTCACTCTGTACAGCTTAGACGCCTTGTAGCATCAACTTATTAAGCCGCTTCACAAAACCGGAAGGATCTTCCAGGCTGCCCCGTTCGGCGAGCAAGGCTTGCTCGAACAATAACGCCACTGTGTCATCAAAGGCTTCGCCTTCACGGCCATCCAAGGATTTGACCACCGGGTGTTCGGGGTTTAATTCAAAAATGTAAGTGACCTCAGGTGCGGCCTGGCCAACAGAGGCCAGCAGTTTTGCCATTTGGCTGGACATGCCGTTCTCGTCGGTTACCACACAGGCTGGCGAATCGGTCAGGCGGTGGGTAAAACGCACCTCGGTGACCTTGTCAGCCAGGCTTTCTTTAACCCGGCCCAGCACACCTTCAATGGCTTTTTCGGCCGCTTTTTCTTCGTCGCTGGCTTCAATATCAAGCTCACCACGGGTGACAGAAGCAAAGGCTTTGCCTTTGTACTCGCTGAGATGGCTCATCATCCAGTCGTCGATGCGCTCACTCAGCAGCAGTACCTCAAAGCCTTTTTTACGCAGGACTTCCAGGTGTGGGCTAAAACGCGCGGCGTTAAAGCTGTCGGCCACCACGTAGTAAATTTTGTCTTGGCCCTCTGGCATGCGTTCGAGGTACTCATCCAGGCTCACCAGATGCTCGGTGTCATCAAAGTGAGTGGAATAGAAACGCAGCAACCCGGCTACCGCTTCGCGGTTAGCAAAGTCTTCGGCCGGCCCTTCTTTAAGCACGGTACCGAAGTTCTTCCAAAACTCGTTGTATTCTTCCGGCTTGTCTTTAGCCAGCTTTTCCAGCATCGACAAAATGCGCTTGGTAATGGCGCCTTTCATCGACTGAGTCAGTTTGGAGTCTTGCAAAATTTCGCGGCTAACGTTGAGCGGCAAGTCGGCAGAATCCACTAACCCTTTGATAAAACGCAGGTACTGCGGCAAGAAAACTTCGGCGTCGTCCATGATGAAAACACGTTTCACATACAGCTTAAGGCCGTGCTGACGCTCGCGCTGGTACAGATCCCAAGGCGCTTTTTTCGGCACGTACAACAAAGAGGTGTATTCGTGCTTACCTTCCACCTTGTTGTGGCTCCAGGTCAGCGGCTCGCCAAAGTCATGGGATATATGCTGATAAAAGCTCACGTATTCTTCGTGGCTGACCTCGCTCTTGGCTTTGGTCCACAGCGCCGTGCCTTGGTTAACGGCTTCAAAACCGCCCTCTTCCCCTTCTTCCTTGCCGGGCTTGTAAAGCTCTACCGGCACACCGATATGGTCGGAATAGGTGTGGATGACTTCTTCTAACTTAGAGGTTTCTAAGAAGTCTTTATCGTCTTCTTTAAGGTGCAGGATGATGTCGGTACCACGACTGGTTTTGTCGCTGGCGCCGGTTTCAAAAGTGCCTTCACCTTTGGAGCGCCACATGACACCGGCTTTTTCACCGGCGGCGCGGCTGTGCACTTCCACTTCGTCGGCAACGATAAAGGCGGAGTAGAAACCCACCCCAAATTGGCCAATCAGCTGGGAGTCTTTAGCGGCATCACCCGAGAGATTTTGGAAGAAGGCCTTGGTGCCCGATTTGGCAATGGTGCCAAGGTGCTCAACGATCTCGCTTTCGGTCATGCCGATACCGTTATCGCTGATGGTCAAGGTGCCTTTATCTTTGTCAGCACGGATGCGCACTTTCAGGTCGCCGTCACCTTCGTAAAGGTCGGCGTTTTCCAGGGCTTTAAAACGCAGCTTGTCCGCCGCGTCGGCGGCATTGGAAATCAATTCGCGCAGAAAAATATCTCTGTTGGAATACAGAGAATGGATCATCAATTGCAGCAGTTGCTGTACTTCGGTTTGAAAACCATGGGTTTGGGTGGTCATGGTTCCACATTCCTCTTGTCTGACTCGCTGGGAAGAAAAATGGGGCCGAAGGCAGGGTTTTCAAGAGCTGATTAACAAAAAACCCCACCATTGTGGGGTTTTTCATCAGTTACCAGTGACTTACAGCGGTTGGCGGCCACTAAAGGAATGCGAAAGCGTCGTGCCATCAACAAATTCCAGGTCGCCACCCACCGGCACCCCGTGGGCAATGCGGCTGACCTTAATTTGCTGTTGGCGCGCCATCTGCGCCACGTAATGCGCGGTAGCATCACCTTCGACGGTGGGGTTGGTGGCAAGAATGACTTCGTTCCAGGCTTCACGCTTTAACAAGGCATCCAGCTTATCAAGCTCCAGCTCTGCCGGGCCTATGCCATCCAATGGGGAAAGGTGTCCCATCAGCACAAAATAGCGCCCGGAAAAAAGCCCGGTTTGCTCAATCGCCATCACATCGCCAGGGGTTTCCACCACACACAGTTGCCCAGATTCCAACCGCCGTGGATTGGCGCAAATGCCGCATTTGTTCTCTTCGGTAAAGGTGCGGCAATCGCTACAATGCTGAATACCTTCCATGGCAGCTTGCAAGGCGCCAGCCAACTTCAGGCCACCTTCACGGTCCCTTTCCAGAAGATGAAAGGCCATACGGGTAGCCGATTTGCCGCCAACACCGGGCAGACAACGCAGAGCCTGAATAAGCTCACGCAGCAGCGGGCTAAATTCCATTGCTTAGAACGGGAACTGCATGCCGCCAGGCAGTTTCATACCGCCGGTCACCGCTGACATCCGCGCTTTGGATTCTTCTTCCACGCGGCGTACTGCGTCGTTGGTCGCCGCAGCAATCAAGTCTTCGAGCATGTCTTTGTCGTCTTCCATCAGGCTCGGGTCGATTTCAACGCGGCGAACATTGTGATTACCCAGCATCACCACTTTCACCAGGCCAGCGCCGGCTTCACCGGTCACTTCCAGGGTGGCTATTTCAGCCTGAGCTTTCTGCATTTTCTCTTGCATTTGCTGGGCTTGCTTCATGATGTTGCCCATTCCGCCTTTACCAAACATTGTCTTTCCTCACATGATTGGGCGAATTGAATCCGCCACCAGTTCTGCATCAAACAGGGAAACAAAGGCGTTTACCCTAGGATCTTGGTTTAGCACCTGCTCGGCATACGCCTGGCAGGCCTGTGTAATTCGATTGGCGATTGCCAACGGGTTTTCTCGCCCCTTGGGCGCGGCTTGCACCTGCACCACCAGATTGCCCGAGAAGATACCCTGTTGCATCAGCGCTTGCAGCAAGTCAGGGAGATTTCGCTCCAGGTGCCGCTGCGCCGGGTCAAGCAATAAGGTCCAGTTGCCGTCAGTTTGACTGAGCACGGAATTAAGTGCCAGTTGCCGCACAAAACCGCCGATATCTAATCGCTCGCAGCACTCAAACCAAAAGCGGTCATCTTCGCGGGCTTCATTGAGCGCCAGCATAACACCAGGATACGGCTCGCCAGTGTGCTTGGCGGGCGGCGCTGGAGCCGCTGCTGGTGTTTCGGCTGCAGGCGCGGCCTCAGCGGCCGGTTCAATAAACTGCTGCTCGGCCCAAGCGGCATCTAGCGCTTGCGGCGCTGGCTCGTCATCATCGTTATCGAGCCAAGGCGGCGCCTCGTCTGACTGCGGGGGTTGTTCCTGCGTGGTGGCATGCTGAGGTTTTGGTTGTGCAGGCTGGGGTTGGGCCCGCACCTGGGCCTCAGGCTTTTTTGGGTCCGTCTCCTCCTGCTCTTGCTGCTTTGCCTTTACGGCTTGTCTGGCAGCGAGCAAGGCGCTGGTGGGGTTGGCCGGGCGAGATGGCGGCGTGGCCGCAGGCGCAACTTCGGCCGGCGCGGGCAACGAAGGTTCAGCAGGGTTTGCGGCATTAGGGTTAAAACCCTGGGCCTGGGCCATGTCCAGCAAATGCGCTTGCTGGGCGTCAAGGTCGGCCTGGCTTGCCACTGGCGGCGCTGTCATGGCAGGCCTCGGTGGCGCCGCTTGAGAAAGTTCAGGCTTTGCTGGTGGCGCGGCACTGGCCGCTGAACTAACCGCAGCCGACGCGCTAGCTTCGGTTTTCGCTAGCGGCCGCGCCGCCGGTTTAGCGGGCATTTGGCCTGAATTATCAATATCAAAAGCGAGCATCCGCAATAGCGTCATTTCCAGCGCCATACGCGGATCGGGGCAATACGGCAGGTCGCGGCGGCCGTGCAGCACCATTTGATAGAAAAGCTGCAGTTGCTGCGCACTTAACTGCAGTGCCAACTGCTCAGCTGCCGGTTCCTGAGAGCCAGGCAACTGCTGGGCAATAGCGGCTTGGTGCAGCAGCGTCAGAATATCGCCCAGTAGCGCCTGGTAATCTGGCGACATCATTGCCACTTGTTCAATGGCGGCCAGTAAACCGGCGGCATCCGCTGTTACCACCTGATGCATCAACTGCTGGGCATGGTGATTGTCGAGCGTGCCCAGCATCGACTGCACGTTGTCTAACAGTACCTTGCCGTCGCCGTGAGCAATGGCTTGGTCGGTGAGGCTAAGCGCATCTCGCATGGAGCCATTAGCGGCCTTGGCCAGCAGTTTCAGTGCGGCTTCGTCAAAGCTCAGTTGCTCTTCGCCCAGTACATAAGCCAAGTGGCCGGATATCAGCTCCGGGCTCAGGCTTTTTAAATTAAATTGCAGGCAGCGCGATAAAATAGTGACCGGTAGCTTTTGCGGATCGGTAGTCGCTAGCAGGAATTTAACGTGCTCGGGCGGCTCTTCTAAGGTTTTCAGCAAGGCATTAAACGAGTGGCGCGACAGCATGTGCACTTCGTCAATCAGATAAACCTTAAAGCGGCCACGGCTGGGCCGGTATTGCACGTTATCAAGAATTTCGCGGGTGTCTTCAACCTTGGTGCGAGAAGCAGCATCCACTTCGATAAGGTCAACAAAATTGCCCCGTTCAATTTCCAAACAGGTACTGCATTTGCCGCAAGGCGTGGGGGTAATGCCGGTTTCGCAGTTCAGGCTTTTGGCAAAGATCCGCGCCAGGGTGGTTTTACCCACGCCACGGGTGCCGGTGAAAAGGTAGGCATGGTGCAGGCGATTATGCGCAAGGGCATTGTTCAGTGCCCTGACTACGTGTTCCTGCCCAACCAGGGCAGAAAAGTTCTGGGGTCGCCACTTACGGGCCAGTACCTGATATGCCATGCAATCGTCGTTATCGGCGTTAATGGAACCATGCTACCACAGCAAAAGGAGCGGCTGGCAGCGGATTAACCCCCAGCCGCTCGATTTGCGATCAGTGGCCGTCGAATTGCACTAAGTCGAAGATCTCAATGCCCTGTTTTTCTAGGCGCTCAATGCCGCCAAGCTCAGGCAACGACACGATAAAAGCCGCATCTTTGGCTTCACCGCCCAGCTCACGAACCAATTTCGCGGTGGCTTCGATGGTGCCGCCGGTGGCCAAAAGGTCATCAACCAGCAGTACTTTGTCGCCGGGTTCAATGGCATCGGTGTGAATTTCAAGCATGTCTTGGCCGTACTCAAGCTCGTAAGTTTGGCTCAAGGTCTGGCGGGGCAGCTTGCCGGGCTTACGTACCGGTACAAAACCCACGCCCAGCGCCAGCGCCAGCGGCGCCCCAAAAATAAAGCCACGGGCTTCGGCGCCCACCACTTTATTAAAGCCACGGCTTTCATAGTGCTCTGCCAGCATAGTAATGGTTTCCGCAAAAGCGCGGGGGTCAAGCATCAAGCTGGTGACATCGCGGAACAGGATCCCTGGCTTGGGGTAGTCGGGGATGCTTTTGATGGCGTCTTTGATGACCGCCAGACTCTCTTGTTTCATGCTCATTTCTTATGCAACAGCGTTGACCAAAGGTGAAAAGGGTAAGGACTTTTCCAGCGTCTGGCAATCAACAGCGCAGCAAAGTCACTGCTCATCCTCAATAACAGGCAACCGGTACAGGTAAATCAATACCGACACCATGATCGCCACCAGCATCACTTTCAGCCAGATTTTTGGCACGATCATCAAGGAGATAGAAAAGGTGATAAGCATCATAACTACCGCCCGGCGACGATAACGACGGCGCAGGCCTTTTTGACGTTCCCAGTCTTGTACCATCTGGCCAAAATAGCGGTTGTTGCGTAGCCATTGGTGGCAACGGGGCGAGCCTTTGGCAAAACACCATGCCGCCAACAATATGAAGGGGGTTGTTGGCAGCACCGGCAAGGCAACACCCAGCACGCCCAAGGCAATGGCCAACCAACCCATGGTGAGATAGAGGTATCGAACCGCCATCGACGCTCCAAATTTACAAAAAATCAAACAGGCTCCAGGCCTGCATACGGCTGTTAAAGTGTAACGAAAGGCCAGCAGCCATTCAATTTAACAAGCAAATAACACCTTTTTTTTTGCCAACTCAGCCAACGAATCAAGCAGATACGCCATTAGCTGCTCTGGTGGTTGTGCCAAGGAGTGCGCCAGTGCGCCCACAAGTTTGGCCGGTGTGATACCGGGCCCGGCTTCAATCAGCGCCAATATGCTGGCCAAGGCCGGGTTTAGCCGCGCAAAACACACCTTTTCACTCGCATCCCGGTGCACCAGTAATAGCAATGGCTCTGTTAGTGGTGCTTGGGGTTGGTATTGGCGGCTAATGTCTTGCACCGGCCAATGATAAGCCGCAACAGCGGCAGCGTTAGAAAACCGAAGCGGCGTGTCAGCGGTAATGACCTTTAGCGCTTTGCCATTTTCAATCGCCCGGTCACAGGCAAGCTCCAGCCATTCGTAGTGGGCCAGTTCACGAATAAAGGGCGCCTCTTCGGCAAAAGCACTAAAAGCCGGGCTCTCTAAGTAATCTAAAAAAGCGTCGCTTATCTCTAAAAATAAGGGGGATTGGCAGTCATGGTCAGCGTAGAAACGGCGTACCCGTTTTAGCCAAAGCGGCTGCGGATAGAGGCTTTTTAAAACCGGAAATGCCGAGGCGAGAAAGCCTTCAATGTTGTTAAAAAAAAGCTCACGGTAAACCGCCATTCGCTGAGGTGGTACATCCGCTGGCGGCGGGTTGCGGGCCGGGTCGCGGATGTGCGCCATAAAGCGCTGTTGCTGCTCAAATAGCGCCATCAGGCCACCTCTTTCGCCACTGCATTTTGCAGCCTGTGGATAGTACTGACTTCGCCTATAAGTACGGTCAGTGAAGGAATATTAAAGTCCCGCTCCAGCAAGGTGGGGTAAATACCGTGCAGGCGATAGGCAAGCTGCTGTAGCGCCCATACCGGCTCGATAACGTCACTGCCGTGGGTATCAATGAGTACATCGGCTTGCTGCTGACTGTGGCCAGCGATATGGCCGTAGGCAATACGCTGGCTGGGCAGAGCACGCAAAAAAGCGGCAGCGTCATAACCGTGGTTGCAGGCGTTAACAAAGATGTTGTTAACATCGAGCAGAAGTTGGCAGTCACTCTCAGCAAGCACCGCATTAATAAAGTCAATTTCCGGCATTTGCTGACCGGGCGCCGCGTAATAAGAGACGTTTTCTAGCACCAAAGGCCGCTCAAGGAAGTCCTGCACTTGCCGAACCCTTGAGGCAACATAATGAATGGCTTCTTCGGTAAAGGGTATTGGCATCAAGTCATAGAGGTGACCGTGGCCAGCACAATAAGACAAATGTTCAGAATAAATGGCAACCTTGTGCTGCTCTAAAAAGCTTTTGATGCGTTTTAGAAAAGACCAGTCCAGTGGTGCCGGGCCCCCAATGGAAAGCGATAAACCGTGGCAAACAAAAGGGTGTTGTTCGCTAAGGGCGCTGAGTTGGCGCTGGTATTTGCCCCCCAGATGTAGCCAGTTTTCCGGCGCAATTTCTAAAAAGCGCACCGGCTCTGGCAGCCCGTTGGCAAGGTCGTTGATAAAGCTGCGCCTAAGCCCAAGGCCGGCGCCCTCAATGGCGGTATGCATAGCCAAACCTTAGGGCGGCCAAGGCCGCCCTTTTTGCGTTAGTGGGCTCCGCCACAGGTACCTTCTTTTTTGGCTTTATCCTTCTCGCCACAACTGGCTTCCTGCATTTTGGCTTTTTCCTTTTCCATCATCTGCGCCTTGTCGTCACTCATGTCTTTGGCTTTATCTGACATGTGCTCCATTTTGGCCTTCTCTTCGCCACAGCTGGCCTCTTTGGCTTTCTCTTTTGTCTCTTCTTTCGGTTTGCCGCCGCAGGCACCTTCCATGGCGCCTTGCAGTTGATAACCTTGCGGCATTTCGGTCATGGCAAAAGGTGATGCCTGCGCCCCGGCACTGGCCAGTGCCCCCACAGCCAGGGCCCCTAATGCGGCTGCAACAGTGTTACGTGTTTTCATGCTGAATATTCCTCATTAAATGGAAGTAAGGACATGGTCGGCGTAACCGCTGCCGGCAGGTCTCAGTAACGAGACCGGTTTGGGTAGATCCGTCTTTCAATAAAATGCAGATCCCGTAAACTTGCCACCCCAATTACACAAAGGTTGGCCTTATGCGGCTAATTTTGGCCCCGATGGAAGGGGTGGTTGATCATCTGATGCGGGATCTATTGACCGCCCAAGGCGGCTTTGACCTATGTGTCACAGAGTTCTTGCGGGTGGTTGATCAGCTCTATCCAGCGCGCAGCTTTTACAAAATTTGCCCAGAACTGGCCGATGGCGCCAAAACGCCAAGCGGGGTGCCGGTGCGCATTCAACTGTTGGGACAATCCCCACAGTGGCTAGCTGAAAATGCCCGAAGAGCGGTGGAATTGGGTTCACCGGGAGTCGACCTTAACTTTGGCTGCCCGGCGAAAACCGTTAATAAAAACAAAGGCGGCTCGGTGCTGTTAAAGGAACCGGAAACCCTTTATGCCATTGTTAGTGAAGTCAGAAAGGCCCTGCCCTCTTCATTGCCGGTGACCGCCAAAATTCGCCTGGGGTATGACGACAACAGTTTAATGCTCGATAACGCCAGAGCCATTGAAGCGGCAGGTGCCACCGAGCTGGCTGTGCATGCGCGCACCAAACGCGACGGCTATCGCCCGCCCGCTTACTGGGAGCAAATCGCCGCAATACGCCAACAAGTGCGCTTTAACGTGATTGCCAATGGCGAGATTTGGACGGCGGATGATGCCAGCCGTTGCCAACGGGTTAGCACCAGCCAGGATTTGATGCTCGGCCGCGGCGCCCTTGCCAACCCATCGTTGGCGGCCACCATCAAAGGCTTAACGGCAAAAGCGCCATGGGCCGACGTGCTGGCGCTGCTGAAACGGTATTCCGAGTATGAAATTGCCGGTGACAAGGGTCAGTATTACCCCAACCGCCTTAAACAGTGGTTACAGTTTTTGCGCTTGCAGTACCCTGAAGCAGAGCTGTTGTTTCAATCTGTCAGAACCCTAAAAACCAAGAATCAAATGCTTGAGAGCATCAACCCTTGATTCAGGTCAGCAAACGCCGACCTTAAGCGCTCTAGACTGACGCATTCATCACTCAGGAGGGCTTGTCATGGCGGACTTTGGCAATTTATTGTCACAAGAACAGCTGCAGTTGCTGGTACAAATCAGGGCTCGCCTTATCGAGCTCGGCGCACCGGGGACATTACTGGAATTGTTGAATAATCAGGGTACCGACGGCATTTCGTCTTTTTTGCCAAGCTATCCTGACCGGCAACTTTATGGCCTTTGCGACAGGCTCAGTAAAGTGGAAGCCGCATTGTGTCAATTAGAGCTAGGGCTGTACGGGATCTGCTCTGATTGCGAAAGTGAAATTGAAATGGAACGGCTGGTCAAAGATCCAGCCGAGCAGCGCTGCGCTAAATGTGCAGCAAAAAGTGTTTAAAAAACTTGCCATTCTAACAACACAAAGGCATGCTCTTCCCACTTGACAAATTTAATCTGACAAAATGACTTCATTCGCAGCTTTCTTTTTCTTTCGCTTCTTTGCTTCCTCATAGGGGGCAAGGCGCTGCGTAGATTTTTGTCGGCAACGTCTTAAGGCCTCCCAACCGGGAGGCCTTTTTCGTATTCGGAGGAGTAATGGACCTAAATCAGTTACGCCAGGACATCGAAGCCCTGGACCAACATTTGTTGGAAAGCCTGGCTAAACGCCGCCAAATTGCGCTGGCGGTGGCAAAATACAAGGCTGAACACCAAGGCGCGGTGCGCGATCCTGCCAGAGAAGCCAGTTTACTGTTAAAGCTGATGGAAAAAGGCCAAGCCTTGGGGTTAGACCCGGCTTACCTCACCCGCCTTTATCACATCATCATTGAAGACTCGGTGTTACTGCAACAAGCCTGGATGCAGCAAGGGGATGACAAAGGCATACTGACCCTAGCCCATCTTGGCCAGCCCGGTACCTATTCCCACCTTGCGGCGCAAGCCTATGCCAGCCGCCGCCAATGTGGTTTTCAGGGCCTGTCGTGCGAGAGTTTTAGTGACATCATTAAGGCAGTTGAAGATGGCCGGGCGCCACTTGGACTGTTGCCAATAGAAAACACCTCTTCTGGCTCTATCAACGACGTGTATGACTTATTGCGCCACACTCATCTGCACATTATTGGCGAGACGTACCTGAAAGTTGACCACCACTTGTTGGTAAAACCGGGGCTTAGCCTGGATAAACTTGAAAAAGTGTGTTCGCACCCGCAAGCACTGACGCAATGCTCGCAATACTTGGCGAAAACCCATTACCAGCAGGAAGCCTGCGCCTCGACCGCCCATGCCATGGCAAAAGTGGCCCAAAGCGATGAAGCCATTGCTGCTATTGGCCCCGAAAGTGGCGGCGCACTTTATGGATTGGTGGCAATAGACCGCCATCTGGCAAACCAGGAAGAAAACCATACCCGCTTTATCATTGTCAGCCGCGATGCCCAGACGGTACCGAGCCAACTGCCTGCAAAAACCAGCTTGATTATGGCCACCCATAATACTCCAGGCGCCTTGGTTAGCGCCCTGCAAGTACTTCAGCAGCATGGCTTTAATATCAGCAAGCTGGAGTCTCGCCCTATTCCCGGTAACCCTTGGGAAGAGCTTTTTTATATGGATGTGCAGGCCAATGACCAAAGCGAAGCATGGCAACAAGCCTATCAAGCGCTCTGCGCCATCACGCGGTTTGTAAAGGTACTGGGCTGTTATGCCGATGAAAGGGTGAAAGCGACTATCGCTCCCCTACCCCAGGCATAAAAAAAGGGCTGACCCATTGGCCAGCCCTTTTTCATACAGGTTCTTAGGACTATTAGAAGGATTGCTCATAACGTAACTGCAAAGTACGGCCGTAGACATCGTACAAGGAGTCACTAATGCCACGCCAGGTGTCATCGGAATAGACTTCCGGGTCGACATCAAACAAGTTGGCAATACCCAAAGTCACCTTACCGTTCCAGCTAGTGTTATAAGATGCAGTCAGGTTGGTGTTTACGTAGGGGTCTTGGGTGTTGTAATAACCATCGTACAAGGTGTCAGTTTGTTTACCGATGTAGTAGAAGGTTAACCCGGCAGCATAATCGCCTTGGCTCCACTGCACACCCAAACTGCTTTTAAGGTCTGGATAGCCCACTTCACCCGCGTACTCAACCCCGGAGCTGCTGGCATCAGCGGCTTTTTTCCAGCTGTTAATCCAACTTGCTTCCCAGTCGATTTTAAAATCCCCGACGGAAGTCGGCAGCAAGTAATGCACGGACATATCGATACCGTCTAACTTGAACTCAGAAAGGTTCACGTAAGAGGTGGTAATAGACTCGATTTTACCATCATCGCCACGAACTACGCGGTCTGAGCCACCACTGGCATATTCTTCAGCCAAGATCTCATCGATATCCAAAGAGTCTATTTTATTTTTGTAATCGATGTTCCAGTAGGTGGTTTCCCAAGACAAGTCGTCGGTAATGTTCCAAACAAAACCGGCGGTATATTGGTTGGATTTTTCCGGCTGCAAGTCTTGATTACTGGCGTAATAAGTTTTGAATTGGTAAGACGAAGTACAGTAATCAGCGTCATCATGGCTGGCACAATAGGTTGTGTCATAACCAGAGTCGAAACTGATTGAGCTTGAGGCATACAGCTCACTCATACTCGGTGCTCGGAAGGCTTTACCCCAGTTAACACGCAGCAGCAGATTGTCGGTGGCATGCCACATCACACCGATTTTGGGGCTAGTACCATCAAAACCTGATGAGGTTTGTTCATCGTTGACCAAACCGCTGAGGCTGTAGTCGTCATAGCGGATCGCCGCATCAATCTCTACGCGGTAGGGTAAGTCCACTACAATTTCGGTGAAATACGACTGGCGATCGCGTTTGGCGTCAATATCATCACCGCCAGAGCCGCCAGAAATTTCAACCAGTGCCGATTCCGGATCAGACTTTTGCCAGAACGTCAGGTGCTCATACTCAGCGCCAAACATACCGCTAACATTCACCGAATCATTGCTGTACAGATTGCTGCTTAAAGAGCCATCGAAAATGTCGCGCTT
This sequence comes from Gallaecimonas mangrovi, assembly GCF_003367375.1. GTDB lineage: Bacteria > Pseudomonadota > Gammaproteobacteria > Enterobacterales > Gallaecimonadaceae > Gallaecimonas > Gallaecimonas mangrovi. The sequence continues at coordinate 1,325,256 of NZ_CP031416.1, read as the reverse complement.
TTGGTCTGCTTCCCAAATGCCGGTATGAGCTGCTTCGTCATAGACTTCATTTACACTGTCCAACCAGTCGTCGTAAGACAACCCTTGGGTATTGAAAAGATCCAAGGTGCCATCGTCAATTGCATCTTGGATGACACTGTCTTTGATCAAGTTATAGTTGTGCGTCAGCTCAGATTGGTCGTTGTGCTGGTAACCCACTTCCCAATCGATACCATTGCCATAATCCAGGGTCCCTTCTAAAGAGCCCACGTATTGGAAGTTGTCCGCACTGTATTTGGAATCCCGTACACCCAGAGTTGAGGTACGCAAATAGATAGTTAAGTCTTCACCATAGGGATTATTAACGTTATCGGCGTCCATAGTGATGGTGTTAGTGGATACCGGCGTTGGTGCGTAACGGCTCCAAGAAGTTGTTTTACCAGCAAAAACCTGGCCTTTAAACGTAATATCATCCGTTAGGTAATAGGTAGCATTGGTCAGCACGCTATCACGGGTAACTTGTGGATAAAGCCAGGTAACATTGGAATAGGCGTAGGCACAGCGGCTGCCGGTATCAATGGTATTAGCGACTTCCCCGCAAAGTTCAGAACTGTAATAAGAGTTACCGTCGGTGTCATAGGCATTAGCAACAGGGCTGTAGCTAGACAGGCCGTTGTTATAACCAGTAACGGCGGTATCGGTGGTTTCGTTTTGATCGCTATGCTGCGCCACAAAAACCACGCTGCCTTTCTCGCCCGTGGCGCCCGCTGACAGTTCATACTTTTTCAGTAAACCGCCTTCGGTTTTAGGAGAGCTCACCGTATAGGCAACATTCACACCAGACAGGTTTTTCTTGGTGATAATGTTAACAACACCAGCAACCGCATCCGAACCATAAATCGCAGAGGCGCCATCGCGTAGAATTTCAATGCGATCAACAATTGCCAAGGGAATAGCTGAAACATCTTGCTCGGTACCACCACTGCCCCCAGTACTAGGAAGGCGACGGCCATCAAGCAGTACCAGCGTTGCCCCCAAACCACGTAAGTCAACGTTATTGGTTGCTGAGTAGCCAGAGCCATACCCCGACTTCCCTTTCCAACTACCAAAGCTATTGGCTGAAACGTTATTTAACACATCCCCCACAGATGTCTGACCGGACATCTGAATATCAGCCGCCGAAATAATTGTGACCGGAGAAGTTGTTTCCATATCAACCCGCTTAATACGCGAGCCAGTCACTTCAATGCGCTCTGTGCTTTTGGTATCGGTTGTGGAGGTTGTTTCATCTGTATCATCCGCGGCCCAAGCCGACGACACAGCAGTAATGCTGCTTCCAGCAATCAGCGCTAAATAAATAGCCTGCGTAATTTTATTCTTACCGGTCATGATATCTCCCTAAAGTTATATTGGTTGATTTTTGGTTATCAACTCGCAATAGAGATTAATCAAAATTAACTAAATTGAAACAAAGACAAAAAAAGGAAATGAGAAGATAAAAAAGAAAGGGGAAATCATCAAAAAATATAAATGCCTTTTTTATCAACGATAAAACAACAAAAAAAAACCAAATGATGATAAAAAATGACAATAGACTTTATTTTTGCATTTTTTTTATTAATTTTAAATAATTAAACGTACAAAAACGCGTCTTTGGTCACATCCGATTTTCCATAAAAAAAGGCCGACAAATGTCGGCCTCAAAAATGATGCAGTGCATCATACTCTCTAGTCCAGGGAGGACATTAGAAAGACTGTGAGTAGCTAAATTGCAAAGTACGGCCACGAGCGTCATACAGGTCGTAGTCGAAACCACGCCAGTAATCACTGGTGTAATACTTCGGCGATTGGTCAAAGAGGTTGGCAATACCGACACTCACTTTGCCATTCCAACTTGTGTTGTAGGACGCAGTAACGTTGGTATTTACGTAAGCATCAATGTCGTTGTAATAACCGTCATACAAGGTGTCGGTTTGCTTGCCAATGTAGTTGAAGGTGGCAGCTGCTGAGTAGTCGCCTTGGCTCCACTTAACAGACAAGTTACCTTTCAGTTGCGGATAGTTAGTTTCGCCTGCGTAGTCATAGGCGTCATCCCCGGCATCTGCCGCTTCTTTCCAATGCAGCATATAGCTGGCATCCATATCGATTTTGAAGTCACCGATAGAAGTGGGGATTAAGTAGTTAACAGACGAGTCGATACCGCTAACTTTTACAGTCGCCATGTTGACGTAGGAAGTGGTAATAGACTCAATTTTACCGTCGTCGCTACGATCTACGCGGCTAGAGCTACCGTTGGTGTACTCTTCAGCCAGAATGGTGTCAACATCCAGAGACTCGATTTTGTTTTTGTAATCGAAGTTCCAGTAGGTACCTTCCCAAGAAAGGTTATTGGTGATGTTCCAAACAAAACCCGCGGTATAGGATTTCGCAGTTTCAGGTTGAAGATCCTGGTTACTGGCGTAATAGGTTTTGAATTGCTCATCTTCAGTACAGTAGTCAGCGTCGTCGTGACTGGCGCAGTAAGTTTGGTCCAGACCATAGTCAAACGAGATAGAGCTGGAAGCAAACAACTGGTTCATGCTGGGCGCACGGAAGGCTTTACCCCAGCTAGCACGCAGCAACAGATTGTCAGTAGGACGCCACATCACACCAATTTTGGGGCTACTACCATCAAAAGAGGCATTGGTGTATTCGCCACCAACATCACCACTGAGGTCGTATTTGTCGTAACGATAGGCTGCATCAATCTCAATTTTGTAAGGCAGGTCGATAACAAATTCTGAGAAATAAGACTGACGGTTACGATCTGCATCAACATCGTCACCACCTGAACCACCGGAGATCTCTACGTTGGCAGATTCAGGGTCAGATTTCTTCCAGAAATCCAGATGCTCATACTCAGCACCAATGTAACCGTTAACAACAGTGTCACCATCAGAGTAAAGCTCTGAGCTCAAGGAACCGTTGAAGGTATCGGTAGACTGATCAAGCTCATAAATACCGGTATGGTATGCCTCATCCAATACGGACTCATACTCACTCATCCAGTCATCAGTAGACATCCCGGAAGTGTTGAACACGTCAAAAGTGCCGTCATCAATAGCATCTTGGATAACGCTATCTTTGATCAGGTTGTAGTCGTGCTCTACTTCACTTTCAGTACTGTGCTGATAGCCGAAGTTCCAGTCGATACCATTCCAAACGTTCAGAGTACCTTCCAGCGAACCTACGTATTGCAGGTTATTGGCTTCATATTTACTGTCGCGGTTTTTCAACGCACGCAGATAAATCGTCATATCTTCGTCAAGCGGATTGTTCTCGTTGTCTGCATCCATGGTCAGGGTATTAGTGGATACAGGAGTCGCTGCGTAGCGAGCCCAAGAAGTGGTTTTACCTGCAAAGACCTGCCCTTTAAAGGTGATGTCATCGGTCAGGTAATAAGTGGCATTGGTTAAGATACTGTCTTTGGTGTACTGCGGGTATAACCAAGTAGTGTTGGAATAGGCGTAACCACACTTAGAGCCGGTATCGATGGTGTTAGCAACTTGGCCACACATATCGCTGTTGTAATAGCTATCGCTACCGTCAGTGCTGGTACCATAAGCAACGGGGCTGTAGGTGGAGATACCGTTGTTGGTGCCGGATACATCAGCGTCAGTCACTTCATTAGTGTCTTTGTGCTGAGCCACCATAACGATGCTGCCCTTCTCGTTGGAAGTACCAGCCGTCAGTTGGTATTTCTTCTCAAGACCGCCGTTCACTTTCGGTGAAGATACAGAGTAAGAAAGGTTCACACCGTCGTAATGTTTCTTGGTAATGATGTTAACTACACCAGCGATGGCATCAGAACCGTAAATAGCAGAAGCACCATCACGCAGGATCTCAATGCGATCCACCACCGCCAGCGGGATCATTGAAATATCTTGATCCTGCCCACCGCTGTTACCGGTACCGGGCAGGCGACGACCATCCAGCAACACCAGGGTGGCACCTAAGCCACGCAGGTCAACGGTTGTTTGTGATGAACCACCACCACTAGAACCGGAAACACCCACACCGTTACCGAAACTGTTAGCAGAGACGCTTTGCAGCACATCAGCAACAGAAGTTTTACCTGACATTTTAATATCAGCAGCATTAATAACAGTAACAGGTGAAACTGTTTCCATATCAACACGCTTAATACGAGAACCTGTAACTTCGATTTTTTCTACTTTTTGATCAGAATCTGTACTGGTGCTGTCATCAGCAGCAAAAGCTGGCGCGGAAACCATAATGGCAGCGCTGCTAAATAAAGCCCATTTTACGGCTTTGTTAATGGCAGTTTGAGACGTCATGACTTTCTCCAAATAATACATCTAATTGGTTGGCTTTTAGTTACCAACTCGGAGGTCATGTTTAATCAAATTTAACCGTCAATAAACAGAGGCAGGGAAATCAAACCACTTAACAGATGAAAATTAACTTTAAAAAGAGGAATCATGTAAGCAACTGTAAAAAAAGTAAATAAACAAATAAATAACATTAAAGCAGTTCAATTAATAACCTTAAAAATCACTTTTTTGCATAGTTTTTAAAAAATCTATTTAATATACATGGGTGAAACTTGTTGCCCTCTTCACACTTCAGCTCGAACAAGCGAACAAAAAGCCGACAATATGCCGGCTTTTTATACACTTGGTTTTAACTTCTGAAAGAATTTAGAACGACTGAGAATAACTTAGCTGCAAGGTGCGCCCATTGACGTCATAGAGGTCATAGTCATACCCACGCCAAGTATCACTTTCATCGTACTTGGGCTGCACATCAAATACGTTAGCAACACCCAATGAGACCTTGGCATTCCAGCTGGTATTGTAAGTTGCCGTCAGATTGGTATTAACGTAAGGATTGAGGGTGTTGTAGTAATCATAGAGATGGTCAACTTGGCGGCCAATGTAGTTGAAGGTCAGTGCCGCACCATAATCCCCAAGGCTCCACTGAGTACTTAAGTTGGCTTTCAGATCGGGGTAAAAAGTCTCGCCTGCGTATTCCACTGCATCATCGCCAGAATCAGCCGCTTCTTTCAGACTGTTTACCCAAGTGCCTTCAAATTTAAATTTGAAATCACCAATCTGGGTCGGCAATAGGTAATCAATTCCGGCATCGACACCGTCGGTGGTGTACTCGTTCAAGTTGACATAGGAGGTATAAATAGCGGCGATAGTACCGTCGTCATTCCGTTCTACCCGACTTGAACTACCGTTGGCGTATTCTTCAGCCAGAATAGTGTCAACATCCAGATCGTCGATTTTGTCCTTGTAATCGTAGTTCCAGTAAGTGGCTTGAGCTGACAAGTTGTCAGTGAGATTCCAAACAAAACCGACAGTATAGGAAGTGGCCTTCTCCGGTTTCAGGTTCTGGTTACTTTCGTAATAGGTCTGGAACTGGTAATCCGCGGTGCAGTAATCCGCATCGGTGTGAGAAGAACAATAGGTATAGTCATATCCTTCATCCCAAGACACCGAACTGGAGGCAAACATTTGTTTCATGCTCGGGGCACGGAAAGCCTTACCCCAGTCTGCGCGTAATAGCAGGTTGTCGGTGACATGCCACATAATACCAATTTTGGGGCTGGTGCCGTGGAAACTGCTCGAGACATCGCCGGTGTCTTCCACATCCCCATTCACGTTGTAACCGTCATAGCGAAGAGCACCGTCAATCTCTACCCGATGCGGCAAGTCAAAAACCACTTCGGTGTAATAAGACTGACGATCACGCTTGGCATCAACATCGTCGCCGCCGGCGCCACCTGAAATTTCCATGTTGGCCGATTCAGGGTCAGACTGCTGCCAGAAATTCAGATGCTCGTACTCAGCGCCCACTACCGCGTTAATGTCATAGCCACCGCCGCTGTATAGTTCAGTGCTACCCGTTGCAGTAAAGGTGTCGTAAGTCTGGTCGGCTTCCCAAATTCCGGTATGGTATGCCTCGTCCAGCACTGACTCTTCTTCTGCCGACCAGTCGTCATACGACATGCCTGAGGAGTTCAATATGTCAAAACTGCCATCATCAATGGCGTCTTGAATCACGCTGTCGTTAATCAGGTTGTAATCGTGCTCAACCTCGTTCTCAGTACTGTGCTGGTAACTGGTAGTCCAGTCGATGCCATTACCGACATCCAATGACCCTTCCAGGCTGCCCAGATAGGACATGTTATTACCAACGTATTTGCTGTCCCTGGCCTTAATACCACGAAGATAAACGGTAATGTCTTCACCGTAAGGGTTATTTTCGTTATCAGAATCAACGGTCAAGCCATTTTGGCTTACCGGAGTAGGTGCATAACGGCTCCAAGACAGGCTTTTACCGGCAAAGACCTGGCCCTTAAAAGTCAAATCGTCGGTTAAGTCGTAAGTTGCATTGGTTAGCACGCTATCTTTGGTGTACTGCGGATATAACCAAGTCGTATTGGAATACGCATATTTACAGGCACTACCGGTATCAACTGTATTCGCGGCATCGTCACACAGTGAACTGTCATAGTAATTGGTACCACTATCATCGCCATAAGCGTTGGGCACGGAACTATAAGACGACAACCCGTTGTTGGTACCTGACACCGCGGCGTCGGTAGTTTCGTTTTGGTCAGTATGTTGGGCAACAAAAACGATGCTGCCTTTGTCATTAGTGACACCAGCCGACAAGGTGTATTTTTTCTGTAGGCCACCACTGGTCTTAGGTGAAGACAGTGAGTAGGAAAAATTCACGCCGCTGATGTTCTTTTTGGTGATGATATTAATTACACCCGCCACCGCATCGGAGCCATAAATAGCAGAGGCTCCATCACGCAGGATCTCGATACGCTGAACGATCGCCATTGGGATCATAGAGATATCTTGCTGGGTACCGCCCGTACCACCGGTACTTGGGAGACGATGACCATCAAGTAAAACCAAAGTGGCACCCAGGCCCCGTAGGTCAACCGTGGTGGTGGCCGCTCCGCCCTCACTATAGCCCGAGGATGCCTTGGCGTTACCGTAGGTATTAGCCGTCACGTTGTTTAGGGCGTCTTCAACAGTGGTGACACCAGACATCTTCATGTCTTCGGCCGTGATCACAGTAACCGGGGAAACGGTTTGTAAATCAACCCGTTTGATACGCGACCCTGTTACTTCGATTTTTTCTACTTTGTCAGCTGTCTTTTTTGTTTCGCTAGTGGTGTCTTTACTCTGGTCACTGTCCGCCGCTGTAACAGCAACATCGTTGTCAGCAGCAAAGGCTGGCACAGCGTGCACCATTGCGGTTCCCAAAATGGCTAATGATATTGCTGATGCGAGTTTCGATTTATACGTCATGACAATCTCCCTTTTATTAGCCGTGGCACAACATAAATGCTGCACACTGGCTTGTTTTATTACTTTTTATTAAAAGCAGATTGATAGTTATTGATGGCTACATTAGTCGTCAATTGACGAAACCGGTTACGAAATGGGCAGAAAAAAGACGCTTAATTAATAGAGTTTAAAAAATTAACATTTAAACTCACAGGAAAAACCCACACCGGGCTATCAGGTTAAATTTAAAACACAAAATTAACGTTAGAATATTGAAAAAAAGCTTTTTCATGCTTTTTTTTTATTCAATGCAAAAAGCGTGAATGTGAAAAACATCGATATTGAGATCACGATTTTGTTGCACCAAATAGCACTGTAATAATGTGAATGATGCTGAGATGTAAGGTGAGTATGTTTTAAATAAGCCGTACAAGGATATGGCATAAAAAAAGCGGCCCTAAGGCCGCTTTAGCTTCAACTAAACGCTTAGAGGCGCCAGCTGAACTTGGTGTAGAAGTAACGGCCAAGTACGTCATATTCACTTGGAACAGTGTTGGCGTCTTGGTAGTCAGGCATGTACGGCGGGGTGCGGTCGAACATGTTGTCAACACCAACCGTTACGGTGGTGTTTTCGCCAAAGTGGTAAGAGCCAGACAAATCGTTGTAGGTCATAGAACCGACTTTGTAGCTAGGCTCATCCAGGTCATGCATGTTGCCGATGAAGCGAACGCTCCATTTAGCATCCCAGTTGTCACCGGAAACAGACAGGCTGGCGTTGTTTTTCCACTTCGCGTAGGCGCCTTCATCACCGCTGATGGTGTTCAGCAGGTTGGTGCCATCTTGTTCGTATTTGCCCATGTAAGAGCTATCGAAGTTGGCAACCCAGCCCAAAGAGAAGGCGTTGAAAGCGTATTTAATGTTGGTGTCAACACCGTTGATGTTCTCGGTACCGATGTTGGTAAGAGGACGATCAACATAGCTGAACTCACCAGAGGTGCTGCTACGGGTGTAGTTCAAGGTGCTACAGGCGGTAGAGTTACCGTCATAGCAGCTGTCTAGCAAGCTTTGCTCGTCAGCTTCACCAATGGCGTTAGAGATATCGATTTTGTAGTAATCGACAGTGGCAGAGAAGCCTTCCAGGAAGCTTGGGCTCCACACCAAACCCAAGGTGGTAGTGTTAGCAGTTTCAGGCTTCAGATCCGGATCGGAAGTATCGGTTACTTCAATCTGGGTGTCAGTATCGGTGTAGTTAGTGTTACCAATCTCGGAGTCACACTTCTGATACAGAGTAGAAGAGCTAGAAGCACTGCCATAACCGCTACATGGGTCAGTCAGGTAGGCGTAGTCGCTGGTGTTACCCCCGTACAACTCGGAGATGCTAGGCGCACGGAAGGCGGTAGAACGCACACCACGCAGCATCAAGTCGTCGTTAACACGCCAAGTCAGACCGATTTTCCAAGTGTTATCGCTACCGAAGTTAGAGTAGTTGAACTCACGATAAGCGGTTTCCAAAGACAAATTCTTCACGAGGAATTTGTCAGCCAGGATTGGGATCTCGAATTCCACATAACCTTGGGTAGTGTTGTAGCTACCCGCAGTGGCGTAAACAGTACCGTCAGAGCTATCACCATCCGACTCAACAGAATCAGGGGTATACCAGCCAGATTCACGGCGATATTCCAAGCCCGCAGCAAAGCTAAACATACCGGCAGGCAGTTCGAACAAGTCACCGGAGATGTTACCGGTTACATCGTTCATGGTGTCGCCACCGGTGTCTTGGTTGGTATAAGCGGCGTACGAAAGACCTTCAGCTACACCGTCTGAATCAAACCAGTTAACACAAGGGATAGAATCGTCGTCACATACCGATGAGGTGTATGTGTCTGCCATCTTCGACAGGTTAACCAGGTTGCTGGTGGTAGATACCGCATCGTTACGGCCGTAGACGTAAGACACGTCCCAGTCCAAACCGTTATGAATATCTAAGGTACCCTGAGCACCGATAACGTAGCGGCTGGTGTTAACGACCTGAGAATAGTCACGAGGACCCAGATCGGTTGCACGCAGTTTGTAGTCAACGTCGGTATCCCACTCATTACCGGTAGCATCGGCAGGAATGGTGACTTCCAAAGGAGACGGTGCCAGCTGCTCGGTAGAAGTACGGCGAGTCCACAGCATTTCCGAGAACAGTGACGTGTTATCAGTCAGCTGATAAGAGCCGTTACCGAATACAGAGAACACTTTCTCAGGAGTAGAAAGGTACTGATAAGGCACGTAATCGTAGGTAGAGGTCTGTGGCTCCCAGTTACCGCTGGAGTCTTGCTGGGTGTAACCCACGCCAGAGTCATAAGCTACAGAAGGCGAACCGGTGTAAGAAGAACCGCTACAAGCACCGGCATCACTTCCGTCACGGGCACAAGAAGACCAGCCGCGATTGCTTTGCATCGCTGCGGAACGGTCTTGATAGCTGGCACCAATAACAACGTTCGCTTTATCAGTATCAGCACCCATTAACAGGCTAATGGTGCCGTCGTTAGCATCACCGCGGCCACTGCCGCCGTAAGAACCGTTAACTTGAATACCTTGGAAGTGCTTTTTGGTGATGATGTTGATTACGCCGGCGATGGCGTCTGAGCCATAAACAGCGGAGGCACCATCTTTTAGCACTTCAATGTGGTCAACCATCGCCAATGGGATGGAGTTCATATCCACAGAGGAGTCGGCACCGGTACCGGAGTTAATCATCCGGCGGCCGTTCACCAGGATAAGCGTACGGTTAGCACCCAAACCCCGCATGTTAACGGTTGCAGTACCGTAAGAGCCGTTGTTGGTAGAAGCGCCTAGGCTGCTACCAGAGCTAAAAGTAGAATCGTTGATGAAATCAGCAACGTTGTTATAGCCACTCTTTTTGATATCAGCAGCAGTAATAATGCTAACTGGGCTCGCGGTTTCCATATCAGTACGTTTGATACGAGAACCGGTCACGGTGATTTTTTCAACATTGCTGTCACTGCTGCTGCTGTCATCAGCAGCAAAAGCAGGGACGGACACAGCTATTGCAGCACTGCCTAATAAAGCCCATTTCATGGCTTTGTTTATTGCAGTTTGAGACGTCATGACTTTCTCCCATTTTATATCTCACCTCGAATAAAGCCCGAAGTAAGACTGTTTTATTGCTTATTTATGAAAAGCGGGTTGATAGTCATGGAAGGCCTTTAAGCCGTCAATGTGCACACTAATCACTAGAACCAGCTGACTAAGGAGTGCCAGGTTAATGAAAAATAAAAAAGCAACATAGAAAAAAGGAGGAAAAAGTGGGAATCAAGGTAAGGGGTGTTAATCAAAAACGAGCTTTTAACCAGAACGACAACGATGAAAACAATAATTTTCCTTTATTTGTACCAAAAGCAAAAATAAAGGATGTAGAAAAAGAGTGGAACCTTGATCACCTTTTATGAGTAGCGACATAAAAAGGCGGCCCTTAGGCCGCCTTTTATTTTATCGAGGCAATTACATGCGCCAGCTAAATTTAGCGTAGAAGTAACGGCCAATCAGGTCGTAAGCACTAACAACGGTGTTAGCGTCGTCGTAGCTTGGTACATAGTTAGGATCGCGGTCGAACATGTTGTTCACGCCCAAGGTTACGGTAGTGTTGTCACCGAAGTGGTAGCTACCGGCCAGGTCGTTGTAAACCATGGAACCTACTTTGTAATCTGAGTAGTTCAGGTCTTGCATGTCACCGATGTAACGAACGGTCCACTTAGCGTCCCAAGCGTCACCGCTAACAGCCAAGCTTGCGTTATTTTTCCAGCGAGCATAGGCACCTTCGTCACCACTGATGGTGTTCAGCAGGTCAACACCGTCTTGCTCGAATTTGCCCAGGTAAGAGCTGTCGAGGTTAGCAACAAAGCCTAAGTTAAAGGCGTTGAAAGCATAACGGACGTTGGTATCTACACCGTTGATGTTCTCGGTACCGATGTTGGTAAGAGGACGCTCAACGTAGTCGAAGTCGCCTGAAGCGTCGCTACGGGTGTAGTTAAGGGTGCTACAAGCACTGGAGTTGTCATTTTCATAACAGCTATCCAGCAGGCTTTGCTCGTCGGTTTCACCAATGGCATTGGTGATGTCGATTTTATAGTAATCAACAGTGGCCGAGAAACCGCTCAGGAAGCTTGGGCTCCACACCAGACCCAAAGTGGTGGTGTCAGCTTGCTCAGGCTTGAGGTTCGGATCGGAAGTATCGGTAACTTCAATCTGGCTATCGGTGTAGCTGTAATTGGTGTTACCAATTTCAGAGTCACACTTCTGGTACAGAGTAGAAGAAGTAGAAGCGCTACCGTAACCGTCACAAGGATCGGACAGGTAAGCAAAGTCACCAACAGCGCCGCCGTACAACTCAGACACACTTGGAGCACGGAACGCAGTAGAACGCACACCGCGCAGCATGATGTCGTCGTTGATGCGCCAGGTCACACCCAACTTCCAAGTGTTGTCACTACCGAAGTTGGAGTAATCGAAGTAACGGATAGCAGCTTCAACTGACAAGTCTTTAACCATGAAGATGTCAGACAGCACAGGAATTGCAAATTCAGCGTAAGCCTGTTTGGTGTCGTAGCTACCAGAAGTCGGGTCTTGTTGCGACTGAGCACTGTCACCTTCAACGGTGATGGCATCAGGTTCAAACCAACCAGATTCACGGCGGTATTCCACACCAGCGGCGAAGCTAAACATACCGGCAGGCAGTTCAAACAGGTCGCCAGAGATGTTACCTGAAACGTCATCCATGGTGTTACCACCGGTGGATTGGTCAGTGTAATCAACGTAGTCCAGAACGTCTTGGCTCAGTTCGCCTTCGCCAGCAAACCAGTCAGCACAAGGAATGGATTCGTTATCACAAACAGATGAGTCAACGGTATCGAGGATCTTGGCGGTATTCTGCAGGTTAGTGGTTTTGGAGATGGCATCGTTACGGCCATAGACGTAAGACACGTCCCAATCCAGACCGTTATGGATGTCTAAAGTGCCTTGGGCACCAATCACATAACGGTTAGTGTCAACAACCTGAGAATAACCACGAGGGCCAGCATCGGTCATACGGCGCTTATAACCTACGTCTTCGCCCCAAATGTTACCCGAGGCATCTGCAGGGATGGTCATAGAGAACGGAGATGGTGCCAACTGCTGGCTGGAAGTCCGCTTGTTCCACATAAACTCGGTGAACAGCTGCACGTTATCGGTCAGCTGATAAGAAGCATTACCGAAGGTGGAGAAACGCTTTTGCGGAGTGTAGAGATACTGATAAGGAACGTAGTTGAAGGTATCGGTTTGAGCAACCCAGTTACCGTCAGCATCTTGTTGCATGTAACCGTCACCGGCGGCAACAGAAGGGTTACCAGTGTAGGAAGAACCGAAACAAGCACCTTCTTCAGAACCGTCACGAGGACAGGCAGAATAACCACGGCTGCTTTGCATCGCTTTTGAACGGTCAACATAGCTAACACCCAAAACCAAGTTAGCTTTGTCGGTGTTACCGCCGATCAGCATGTTGATTTCGCCGTTGTTAGCGTCACCACGGCCAGTACCGCCGTAGCTACCGTCAACTTCGATACCTTCAAAATCTTTCTTGGTGATGATGTTAACCACACCAGCAACCGCATCAGAACCGTAAACGGCAGAAGCGCCGTCTTTCAGTACTTCGATACGCTTGATCATGGCAACCGGAATGGCGTTCAAATCCACAGAGGAGTCAGCACCGGTACCGGAGTTGATCATACGGCGACCGTTAACCAGCACCAAAGTACGCGCTGCACCCAAGCCGCGCAGGTTAACAGTGGCAGTACCGCCACTACCGTTGTTGGAAGAAGCACCGAGGTTAGAACCGGAACTAAAAGTAGAGTTATCAAGGAATTCAGCAACAGAGGTGTAACCGCTTTTCTTAATATCGTCAGCAGAAATCACACTTACTGGGCTAGCGGTTTCCATATCAGTACGTTTGATACGGGAACCGGTAACTTCGATTTTTTCAACACTGCTATCACTGCTGTCAGCAGCAAACACAGGGGCCGATACAGCTATTGCAGCACTGCCTAATAAAGCCCACTTCAAGGCTTTGCTAATTGCAGTTTGAGACGTCATGACTTTCTCCCTTATTTTGCCTTAAAAAGCCCACAAAGAAGCTCTTTTGGCATGTTGTTTTTTTGCTTATTTTCGAAGCGAGTTGATAGTCAGGGATGCCATACGTGCCGTCAATTAGTTCCCACCTTTAAAAAAAACATAAATTGGGGAAATTAGTGATAATGAAAGGTAAAAATGCAACATCAAAAACCACTGAAAAGACCTGTCATGTTTTATATAAGTTACTAAAAATAGACATTTAACACTTATAAAACACATCAGTGCTATATTTTTCCTTATTTTTTACTTATTGCAAAAAATAAGGATGTATGGAAATACTTAGGCCTTGATCACCTTTAAAGCGAAAAAAATAGGAAAATAAAAAATCCAAAAATAAGGAGGGCTGAAATCCAATAGCGATCAAAATCGTCAATACGACTACTAATAGAACAAAGATATGAAGACAAAACGGCGTAAAGCTCCGGCAACAGGTAAACCGGCAGGCGATAAAGAGACAGCAGGTGAACAACCACTTATGGAAGGACATCAGGACAAAGGCGAGGCATCGAGAACCGCTGCAGACCTACTTTACTAAAGCAAAACCAGGCAGCTTTGCTTTAGAGCGCCTTTATATTCGTTAAAGATTCAGTGTCTGATACCACACTGTTACTATCGAAAGGTATTGCCGTGGTGTCAGGTAGCGCCTTATCACTGCTTTATTCGCGTCACTAAGTCCACAATGTATTCCAAGCCAGAAAGAAGGGATTTTCCCAAACGTCGACTTCCGTCAATAAGGCAATTTCTTAAGACTGCCCCCCCTTTCAGGCTTATCGGTTCCAAAATGCTCTAGTTGCCGGTAGCCGAGCCGCTAAATACGCCTAGTCATGTTTTGCATTCAGTCTCACCACCCGGCACCTATTCATACTGCGCAACAACTCAATACTTCTACCGCTCCTTCGCTTCAATATCGGGTGCCCTACTTCGGCGCCCAGGATGTGATACAGACTTCGATAAAAGGTGACGCGAAACGATGTCAGCCCATGCTACTTACTCCTTCGTTGATGAGCAATAAACGTTGCTGGGTATGGGTCTTCGGGCAACGCACCACCCGAACGATGGCGATGATTTTAAACGGGCAATAAAAAACCCCCTTACGGGGGTTTTTTTAATAATGGTCAGGACCTTTAAAGATCGACACCATTACCTCTAGCTTCTTCTTTTACGTAGCCTTCCCAGTTTCTCGCTGTTTTGGCAGTCTCTTTGTACTTTTCAGCCAACTGAAGTTGTTTAATCGCTTCTAAGTACTTTTTCGAGTAAAGATAAGCTTGTGCCAACCCAAGATGGGCACGGCCTGGCTCAGAATCAGAAAGTCCAGTTTTCGCGGCAACAGCTTTATTTAAAGCCTTGATAGCGTCGCTGTATTTTTCTTGTTCCAGCAAGAGGTTGCCTTGTTTAAGGAAGTCCTTACCGTTATCACCAACTTCGCCAGCTTGGCCGTAATAATAAGCGGCCTTGCTCAGCTCCCTGGCGTTATGCCAGGTGTTGGCTAACATCGCAAGAGTCCGTTCATCTTTGGATATAATTCCAGCGTTGATGAACTTCTCTTGGATGACGGCGGATTTATAAGGAATATCCTGGTTAGCATAAAGCTGAGCCAAAATTTTGCCTTCATTATCCTTAGTCAAGAAGCCTTGTTTATATGCCAAAGCATAGGTTGAAAGTGCTTTATCGCTGTTATTGATCAGCATGTAAGCCTGACCCAGCTGCATCCACCATTGCTTTTCTTTTGGCTCAAGACGCACCAACTCTTCCAGTACCGGAACCATTGGCTTGTATTGCTTACGATCAAAGTAAGCAGCCAGCTTCAGCACATAAGGGTTCTTGTTGGGCTTCTTATAAAGCTTAATTGCTTTATCAGCCATAGGCACAACCTTAGCCAGCTCTTTCATCTGGTAATAAGCTTGCGCCATCATGGTGTATACATCGGCACTTTCTTTGCCAGAGTAGTCCATCCACTTTTGCAGGTAGACAAGTGATTCTTTCCACTTTTCTTTCTGCTGCAGCATTTGGCCCACTTGACGAAGTGCACTCTCTTGCTCTGACTGGTTCAACGCATCAGCGTCGGCCGCCATTTTAAGGTACTTCAACGCCAGGTCATATTTGTCCTGGTAGTAGTAAACAGTACCCATAAAACGATCGACGTAGGCTTTGTCGTACCCTTCACGAGGTGACATATCCTGAAGGATTTTCAACGCACCGGCATAATCTTCTTTTGAGAACAGATCATAGGCTTTAGTGATTGAACGTCCAACGGACTCAGAGAGTGCATGCGTTTTACGCTTTGGCACCTTCTTAACCTGAACAACGTTGTCTTCAGCAAACGCAGACTGTGCCAGGGTGACAGCGCCAGCAAGCGCTAACACTGTCAGTAAAGAAGAAGCTAATTTACTCATCTTCATTACCTTTTACCCTCCAGTTTGAAGTCCAACTGAACAGTCAAACCAGGTTGTTTAACCGGTTTGCCATCAACGATCTTCGGCTTGTATTTCCATTTGGCCAGCGCACGTTTAGCGGCGCGGTCAAAAATACGTCTAGGGTGAGCGTCGATCACTCTGATGTCTTCCACACCACCAATCTCGTTAATGGTGAAGCTCAGTTTTACCCAACCTTCTTTACCATCACGAGCCGCTTCCACTGGATATTTAGGATCCATACGGAAGATAGGTGTAGCGTCACCATCACCACCGCCCATACCACCACCTATAGAAGGTGCTCCCATAGCGGGGCCGTTACCGTGAGACGCAAAGTTAAGCTTAGGCACATTCAGATTCTGCATCTGTTGTTGCTGCGGCTTATCCGGCGTATCCGGAATCGCTTTCAGCGGCTTTGGCGGCTGCTTCGGCGGCGGCGGCTTTTTGGGCAGCTCCCGGTGCTTCTGCTGGGGAGGTGCTTCCTGAACATTCATTGCGATATCAATCATCGGCGTATCGCCGCTATCAGCATTACGCTTAGCGCCGCCAGAGATCAGGTATGCCATGAACCAAATCAGGACAAAGGTGACCACAATCCCCAGCAATATACTTGCTATGGATCTAGCCATCATTAACTCCCAGGTGATGCGGCAATGGAAATCTTATCGACGCCCGCAGCCTTAACTTGGTCCATAACTGAAACAACAACACCGTTTTTGGCGTCTTTGTCAGCCTGGATAACAACGGAGGCTTCAGGGGTATCGGCCAGCATTTTTTCAACGTTGGCGCGAACACGCTCTACATCTACCTGGCGTTTTTCCATGTAGATGTCGCCGTTTGCCTTAATACCAATAAAGATGTTGGCAGACTTTTTCTTCGTCGCCGTGGCCGCTGTTGGGCGGTTAACATCAATACCGGACTCTTTTACAAAAGAGGTGGTCACGATGAAGAAGATCAGCATGATAAACACGATGTCGAGCATCGGAGTCATATCGATACTGGCTTCTTCCTCCTGCCGTACACGTTTACGTGCCATAGCTACTCTCTCTTAGAACTTGTGCGGCATGCTGTCGACCAATTGATGGCCGGCAACCTTAACCTTGGCATCGAGCCGAGAACTGAAGAACACCCCTGACAACGCAGCAACCATACCAGCCATCGTCGGGATGGTGGCCATGGAAATACCAGATGCCATGAGGCGGGGATTCCCGGTTCCTGTGTTAGCCATGATCTCAAACACGTGAACCATACCGGTTACTGTGCCTAGCAGACCCATCAGCGGACAAACCGCTACCAGGGTGCCAATAAGATGCATGCGCGCGTTCAACTTTTCATTGGCTTGGGAGATCCATGCTTCACGGATTCTATGCGCGTACCAAGATGTGGTATCCGAGCGAGCTTCCCATTTATTAACTGCACCTTTCACCACGGAGGGGAAAGACCAAGTTACATAAATGTAGCGTTCAATCATCAGAACCCACATCACGAACAGCACGATGGCCAGCCAGTAGAGAACAAGCCCACCGGCATTCATAAAATCCCTGACAGATTCCCATAGCTCTATCAGGAAAAGCATCATTACTTAGACTCCTTCTCCGCGTGCTCAGCGATAATGCCAGCGGCCTGCTCTTCCACAATGTGGATGAGAGACTGGCTACGTGAGTACACGATGGAGTGCAAGAAGATCAACGGCAGAGCTGCTACCAGACCCAGTACGGTAGTTACCAGGGCCATAGAGATACCACCAGCCATGATTTTCGGGTCACCAGTACCGAACAAGGTAATAGATTGGAAGGTACCAATCATACCGGTAACAGTACCCAACAGACCCAGCAGAGGAGCTACAGCAGCCAATACTTTGATAACAGATACGCCACGTTCAATACGCGGGGTTTCTTTCAAAATGGCTTCATCCAATTTCAGTTCAAGAGTTTCAACATCAACAGAGCGGTTGTTCTCATAAACTTTCAGGATACGACCAAGCGGGTTATTGTCGCTAGGAGTGCCAGACTTACGTTGTTTGCTGATAGCGGCGCTCATGCCACCCAGAACAACCAGACGCTCGATAACAATCAGCAGACCCAAGGCCAATACTGCGGTGATGATATAACCAACTGAACCACCTTGGTTGTAGCGTTCCCACAGGGTTACTTTCTGAGTCAGAAGGCTCAGGATAGTACCGCGAGAGGGGTCAACGTACAGAGCGGTGTAACCAGATTTGCTGTCTTCGTAGTTTTTAACAGAGTCAGTCATGTAAGACTCTGGCTGACGAGACAATTCACCAACGGTACCGCTGTCGGCGTTGTAAACCAGGTATTCGTTATTGTTCAGCAGGTTGAAAGTACCAACACGGGTAACGTCCATTTCTTTCTTCTCGCCATCAACAGTGATAACGGGAGCTTTGAATTTGACGATTTCACCGGAAGCGGTCATTTCTTTTTGCAGCGCAAACCACAGGTCTTCAAGCTGCGGCAACTCAGGCAGTTCTTTAGACTGAGCCAGTTTCTTCATTTCTTTGTCACGGCCAGGATACTGGGCGGAAACAATAGAACTTTGGAAACGTGATTCAGCGTCACCGGCTACCTGGCGAACAACACCGAACATCTCACCCATGTTACCAGTGGCAAGTGTCAGTTTTTCTTCCAGAGCAGACAGTTTCTTCTCGTTATCAGAGAAGTCTTTAGCCAGCTGGTCGCCACGCGCTTTCTCGTCAGCAAGTTCGCGCTTTGCTTTACTCAACAGAGCTTGTTTGTCAGCACGGGCAGAAAGGAATTCCTGCTCGCGTTGCTTGTTGATCTTGTTGTCAGAAACACGATCGCTCTGAACCTGTTTAAGCAACTGCTCCAAGGTCTTGGCCTGAGGAGCTGCAGCCAGAACAGGTTGGGCTGTAAGTACTAAGCCAGCGGCCAGCACTACGCTCTTCAATACAGTTTTCATTCTGCAGACTCCGGTGCTTCGATTGGCAGTTTGATGAGGTCTGGGGCAGCCTGGTTACGAGCCATCTTGACCGCTTGGCGGATCGAAGTGATGTAGTTGTCACCCAGTTTTTCCCAATCTTTCTTCTCACGGTTCCAGAACCAAGCATTTTGCTGATCCAAAGACAGTGCGATGAAAGCAACCCGACCGATGTGAGCGAAGTCAACAGAAAGCTGTTTACCGTCGACAGGAAGAACGCCCTGCCAAGCTTCACTTTTGGAGCCGTATTCCAGTTCGATCTGATAGGCATCCATGATCTGGCGATAGCGCTCAGACGTGGAGATAGAAGAGTCTTCCATCATGTCACGCAGTTTCTGAATACGCTTGGTACGTTCTTCCTCTTTGAAAGGAATATCGAGTTTTACAAACTCGGCAAGCGAATCGATCATCTTATACATCAGAGGAACAACGCCCTCTTGAGTTTTGGTGATGTTAGCGATTTGCTTGTTGTAACCGGCCATTTCTTTTTGCTGGCTCTCAATAAGCTTAGCAATATGGTCGTTATAAATTTTCAGGTTGTTAGTCTGAGCAACCGTCGTGCGGTAATCCGCAATCAGGTCGTTAGTCTGGTCTGAAATTTTATCGATTTTGGCCTGTGAGGCCGCGGCGGAGTCATTGATATTTTTCTCAACGTCTTGAGAAGATACAAGAGGATCGGCCGCGTGAGCGGCGCTACCGGCAAACATAAAGGCACCGGCAAGGGCCGCAGCGAGTGTGCTTCTCTTGCTTAGTCTGGACATAGTTCCCAACCAACGTCTTATCGTTATGGAGCCCTACTCACGGTATGTGGTAGGCGTTCTAAGGACTGTACTCTCGCATTCAATACGAGGTACACCAGCCGTCGATGATTCCAGATTAGTTTCAGGGTGTCAACACAGCTTAGACAAGGGCTGTAGAGGAGATCACCTTATGGGAAATGAATGCTTTACATCTGGCTTTTATTGCGGTGGGAGATCAATTCCAGACTGTTAAGAATCCTTGGATACCGGCCTTTTTAGGCAGAATGCAACTAAAAATATGCCTCAAAAAGCGAAACTGACTATTACAAAAAAAGGTGGCCCAAGGCCACCTTTTTAATTTTTACGTTCTTTGTTAGAACTTTTGCTCGTAACGGAATTGCAGGGTACGGCCACCGATGTCATACAAGTTGTCATCGATACCACGCCAGCCGGCATATTGCGCTGGAGCATCGCGGTTAAACAGGTTAGCGATACCCAAAGTCACTTTGCCATTCCAAGGGGTGTGGTAACCCGCGGTCAAGTTGGTTTTGGTGTATGAAGGGATCTTGTAGTAAGAATCGCCATACAGCTCATTATCCTGATCGCCGATGTAGCTAAAGTACAGCGATGCAAAATAATCATCCATTGACCAATCAACGCCTAAGTTAGCGCGAAGATCCGGGTAGCCAGTCTGACCGGCGTAATCCGTGTAAGGATCAGAGTCACTAGCTTTATACTTCCACTCATCAATGTAGCTGGCATCCAGGCTCACACCAAAGTCACCGATGCTAGTCGGGATCTTATAGTTCACCTTCATGTCATAACCAGAAGTCTGGTAGGTTGACAAGTTGACATAGCCGCTTTGGATAGACGTGATAGTGCCATCAGCGCCACGGGTAATGTTTGAGCTAGACCCAGTAGCGGCTTCCAGAGCAATGATGTCATCTACGTCCAAGTCTTCGACTTTATTGTCGTACTTGATGCTCCAGTAACCCAGTTCCCAAGACAGGTCTTGAGTGATGTTCCACACAAAGCCCAAGGTGTAGGAATCAGAGGTTTCAGGCTGCAGGTCCGGGTTACCACCGTACCAAGTCAAATGCTGCTGGGTATTTTGGCAGTAGTTCGGATTGCTAGAGGCATTACCTTCCACATCACAATAAAGGGTGTCGTAAGCGTTAGGGAAACTAAATGAACGGCTAGAGTAAAGCTCGCTCATGGTTGGAGCCCGGAAAGCCTCACCCCATGTAGCACGCAACAACAAGCTGTCAGTTGGACGATAAGACAGTGCTACCCGGTGAGTCGTATCAGAGAAGCTGGAGCTAACAACTTCATCACCAGTGTTACCACTTAGTTTGTAATCATCGTTACGGATAGCAGTATCAAGTTCGATGTTGTAGGGCAATTGGAACACGAACTCGGCGTAGAAAGAGGTACGGTCACGTTTAGCATCTACGTCATCGCCACCGGAACCACCGGAAACAAAGCCAGCACCGGATTCAGGGTCTGATTTTTGGATAAATTTCAGATGCTCGTATTCAGCACCAACAACACCGCTCAGTGTAAACATATCGCCGGTATACAGGTCAGTGCTAGCAGAACCGTCGAAAATGTCGCGAACCTGGTCGACTTCCCAAATACCGGTGTGGTTAGCGTCGGTCAGCGCATCGTCAAGGTCGCTATACCAATCTGAAGCAGACTCACCTGCAACGTTAAAGATGTCCAAGTCACCATCGTCAATCAGTGTTTGAACTGCAGTATCGTTGGTCAGGTTATAGTTGTGAGTGGTTTCGGTGGAAGTTGTGTGCTGGTAGTTAACGTTCCAATCAACGCTTTTACCAATATCGGTAGTACCGTCTAAGCCAACAACATAATCAATGACGCTGGTGTCGTACTTTGTATCACGGTTACCTAATTGAGCCGTACGGAACGCAATACTGGAAATGTCATAATCGGTTGGGTTATTCGGATTATCAGCATCCATTGTCAAAGTGGTGGTGGATACGGGCGTTGGCGCGTAACGGCTCCAAGTTTCGTTCTTGATTGCGCTGACACGGCCTTTCAAGGTCAAGTCATCCGTCAAGGAATAAGTAAACTTGGACAGAACGTTATCTTTGGTGGAACTACCATACAGCCAAGTGACGTTACCGTAGGCATAACCGCAGTAATCACCTAAAGAGCTAGACAGTGCACCGGTGTTAGGAGTAGCACCACACAAGTCCATATTGGCGTAATAATGGCTATCACCAGCATCATCGGTGTAGGTGCCACGAGCAACAGGAGAATAGCTTGAGAAAGCAGCATCTTTGCCGTAAATGGCGGCATCAGTAATTTCGTTTTGATCTTCGTGTTGAGCCACAAAAACCAAGCTACCGCGCTCACCAGTAGCACCAGCAGACAACTCATAGCGAGTCGTTAAACCACCATCCACATCCGGGCTTTCGGTTTGAACGCTCAGAGTGACACCGTCAAACTCTTTTTTGGTGATGATGTTAACAACACCAGCTACCGCATCAGAGCCATAAATAGCAGAAGCACCGTCACGTAAAATCTCGATGCGATCAACAATTGCCAACGGGATAGAAGAAGTGTCGTATTCAGAGCCCCCAGAACCACCGGTACCAGGCAAACGGCGGCCATCTAACAGTACCAGAGTGGCCCCCAAACCACGTAAGTCGACGCTAGAAGTGCCTGAATAACCAGAACCATAGCCAGACTTACCACGCCAAGAACCAAAGCTGTTGGCAGCAACGTTATTTAAAACGTCTTCAACAGAGGTATTACCTGAAAGCTCAATGTCGGCGCGCGTGATGATGGTAACAGGAGAGGCAGTCTCCATGTCGACACGCTTGATGCGTGAACCTGTTACTTCGATACGTTCTGGTTGCTTACTACCATCATCCGTAGACGTTTCATCCGCAGCGAATGCAGGCAACGCTACTGACGCAGCGCTAGCAGCAAGCAGCGCCCATCTAACTGAGCTCGCCAGTTTACTATTGCGATACATAACAATTATCTCCCTGGACCATTTACATGGCTTATTGTTTCAGCTTTGTATTAAAAACAGCTGTTGTTATTGGGTTAGCCCCAACCGTCGGGAAAAATATAAACACAGTGGACAACTTGCGTCAACACTATGGTTACAAACCGCAAATCACATCACAATATTTTAATAAAAATAAAATTAAAAAACTAAAATCAATAACTTACACTCAAACAGGAAGCTCGTAAATTTGCACATTTAAAATTTTAATTAGCAACAATTAATAGCAATTGGCACATAAAACTAAGGTTTAACAACAATAGAAGCGGTTCAAAAAATAGCCACTGGTAAAATATTGGTTAATTTTTAACACCTATATTGTCTAATTAATCATTTCTCTCTCTTGCCGTTCCCACTGAGGCGTCGCTTTCAGTACAATGCCGTTATCACCCCGCTTTTCTCTTGAACCCTTGCTTTCCGATAAAACCAAATCAGAGATCCAAACCCTTTACCGCACACTGGGTCAGCAAAGCTCTGGCTTTAAACCGCGCAAGGGGCAGCAGCAGCTAATAGCTGAAGTTGCGAAAACCTTGGCTGGCGATTACCACCGCCAGCAGCGGCTATTGATGGCTCAGGCGGGCACTGGTGTCGGGAAATCATTGGGATATTTGATAGGAACACTACCGGTAGCACGGCACCACAAACGTAAAGTGGTGGTTGCTACGGCAACGGTGGCGCTGCAAGAACAGCTGATAAAAAAAGACATACATCAGCTGGTAAAGGCAGGGCTAAAGGTGGAGGCTCGCCTACTAAAAGGGCGGCAACGCTACTGCTGTTTACACAAACTAAAAGCAGCGGCGACGTCAGCAGATTTGTTTGGTGCCCCCGACTTTTACCAAAAGTTGTTGGCAAGCTATCTCGCCGGAAAATGGGACGGCGACCGTGATAGCTGGCCAAAAGCAATTCCCGCTGAGCAATGGCGAAATATTGAAAGTGACAGGCTAAGTTGCAGCGGTGCTGGACACAGAGATTGCCCTTACTGGAAAAGCCGTGAGAACCCAGACCAGGTCGATTTGTGGGTGGTCAACCACCATGTGTTGTTAACTGATCTTGCCCAAGGCGGAGGCACCCTGCTCCCCGACCCGGATAACACCTTTTACATTATCGACGAAGCCCATCATTTGGCGGAAAGTGCCCGCTCTTTTCTTGAACAGCACAGCCGGTTACTAACCGACAAAGACTGGCTGGTGCGTCTTCCCGGGTTACTGGATGACTTACAAGGCTTGTTAAAAAAGGACAGCCTGGTTGGCCCAACCCTGGTGGTACAAGATACCGCCCAAGAGTTAGCCGGTGGCCAGCAAAGTGTTTACCAATGGCTTCAGCGCCAGTCTTTCATGGGTGAGGAGCAATACCGTTTCCCAGAAGGGAAACTACCGGAGTGGTTGAAAAATGTTGCCGAAGACCAACATGCCGCCGCCCAAAAACTCAACGGTAAATTGCAACAAGTGCTGGCCTTGATAGACAGCGAAAGCACCCCGAAGCTGCTGCCGATACAAGAGCATTTGCTAACGGCCATGGAAGGCGCCGAGCGTTTACAAAAGCTATGGGGGGCATTAGCAGCTGATCAAAACATTCCTTGGGCGAAATGGCTTGAACGTACCGACAAAGACATCGTGCTGTCGGCAGCGCCAATCGAGGTCGCCAGCGAACTCAAATACAAGCTTTGGGAAAACTGCGCAGGGGCGGTATTAACCTCTGCCACCCTACAAAGCCATCAGGGTTTTAGCCACACCGCAAGGGAGCTGGGGCTTAGCAACATGGAGGGCTGCCAATACAAAGTACTGCCCTCACCTTTTGATTACCCCAAGCAGGGGCGATTAATCATTCCCAAAATGAAAACCGACCCCAGCGACCCGGGCTTTACTGATGAACTGGCGGAAGTGTTGCCTAAATGGCTAGATGCCAACGACGCTTCACTGGTGCTCTTTGCCAGTTACTGGCAAATGGAAGCGGTGGCTAAAAAGCTCAATGGTCGCCTGCCAATAGCCCCGCTGGTACAAGGCCGCGAAAACCGCCAAGCCATGTTAAAAGCCCACGCCTTGCGAATTAAAAACGGCCAAGGGTCTATTTTGTTTGGCACAGGGGCACTGGCAGAAGGGCTTGATCTAAAAGGGGAACTGCTAACAAACCTCATCATAACCAAACTGCCCTTTGCGGTACCTGACGACCCGATAAGCCAAGCCCAAGCAGAATATATTGAAGCCAAAGGGGGTAACGCCTTTATGTCACTGGCGTTGCCGCAAGTGGCCAGACGTTTGGTGCAAGCCGCCGGGCGATTGCTGCGCTCAGAAACCGACCACGGCCGGATTGTGCTGTTGGATAGACGTTTGGTCACGCGCCGCTATGGTGCAAAGCTGCTTGACGCCCTGCCCCCCTTTAGTCGCGAGATAGAAAGGTAGTGCTGGGCAATTGTGGCGCTACCCCTTAGTATTTTATCGCGCTGTTATCGGCCATTATTTGGGTTAACAACAAGGCCAACGCCTATGCATGCCATCGACGGTTTAAACCGTTTACAACATACCCTTAGTGAACTTCGCCAACTGGCGCAAAAGGCTGATGGTCTGCGCGCTAAAGAAGGTAAGCTCGCCAAAAACCCTAACCGGGCTCTCTTTCTTGAAGGGCTTTTTCGGCAAAAAGGCCGCGCCTTTGAACCTTATGTTGATGAGCTGCAGCAAAGCCTTGATGAGTTGCAGCAGCAAGCAGAAAACCTTAGCCAACGCGCCATTACCGCTCGCCTGGAACATTTTGAAACGCGCTTTACCGCCCTTAACCGCGCTATTCGCCAGCAACGGTTAACCGACGATACCGGTGCCAATGTACGCCCTATTCTGAACGCCGTTGTTGGTCGCTACCGGCCCCTATATGAAAAACTCAAAGAATATAAAGACTACGAACGTCGTCTTGACCAAAAAATTCGTCAGTTAAAAAATGACAGCTTCATGACAATGCAACATCAGGCTGAAATACTCCGCCAGTACCAACGCTTGGGGCGCTGCCGCCAGGCGATCACTGAATTGGAAGAACGTCTGGAGTCCCTTGAGGCTACCTGGAGGCAATAAATGCGTTTTAAGTCATTACTGGCCCTTTCTGTTTTTGCCCTGTCGGCCCACGCCGCCGAAGTGAAACTGGCTGATGCCGTCTATGTTTATCAAGCCGACAATACCGAGTTTAAAAATTATCTGTGGCATAAAACCGACCACATCACCCTTAGCCCCGGTAAACATCAGCTGAAAGTCAGCTACTCCTGGATCTTCCCTGACGGCTTCGAGTCCAACACCAAGGTGGAGACCGACCCACACTGGATAACCATCGACATTCCAACCGACGGTAACTACCTGCTTACCACACCAAAACTCATTGATGTTGATGCTGCCAAAAAATGGCGTGAAAACCCCCACTATCTACTGGAAACAATAAAAGGCCACCAATTAGCCGCCTTAACGCCACGCCCTGACGCACCGCCAAAACAGCTACCAAGCGATCCTGTAAAAGCGCAAAACATGGCCGAACAGCAGCTCAAATATTGGTGGAGCCAAGCCGATGCCGATACCCGCCAGCGCTTTGAGCAGTGGCTTAAATCCCAGCACTGATGCTGCCGCTGGTTTACCACTCAAGTTACAGCTTTCCTTTGCCGGCCAATCATCGCTTTCCGGTCGGCAAATACGCGTTGCTCAAAAACGCTCTGGCCGGCGATTTTGCCGCCGTTGCTCACCAATACTTTAGCGCCGAGCCAGACGCTGATTACCCAAGGTGCTGGCACGAGCCAAATTACGTTGAGGGCTTTCTCACTCAAAGCCTGCCCACCATGATGGCGCGGCGTATTGGTTTTCCCATGAGCGACAAACTGATTGAGCGCACCCTGGCGGCCAATAAAGGCACCTTGCTCACGGCAGAGCTGGCGCTGGAACATGGCCTTGCCTTGCACTTGTCCGGTGGCTACCACCATGCCCATTTTGATAAAGGCGGCGGTTATTGCATCTTTAACGACTTAGCCATGGCGGCCCAAACCCTGGTGGCACAAGGCCGTGCCAGGCGAGTACTGGTATTTGACTGCGACGTACACCAAGGTGACGGCACCGCCACCATGCTTGCCAAGCATCCTGACTGCATTAGCGTGTCAGTGCATGCCGCCCGCAACTACCCGGCCAAAAAGCCCGATTCTGACCTGGATATTGCACTGGCCGCCGGTCTGACCGACCACGACTACCTCAGCGCCATGGTTGATGCCCTTGAGCTGTCGCTGCGTTACTTTCAGCCTGACTTGGTGCTCTATGATGCCGGTGTCGATATTCACAGCGACGACGAACTGGGGTATTTCAACGTCAGCAGCCAAGGCCTTTATCAACGTGATTATCAGGTGCTAAAACGCTGCCTTGAAAAAGACATTCCGGTGGCCGCGGTGATTGGCGGTGGCTACCAAACCGAACTGCAAAAGGTGGTTGATTTGCACCGGTTGCTTTTTAAAGCCGCCGCCGCTTTAAAGCCATAAAAGGCGGGCATAAAGCCCGCCTTTTTTATTCGCCACTCAAGCTAAAACCAAGGCGCTTTTTCACCGCCTCGGGTAGCGCAGGCAAAGCATGCTTGGGTAGCAGGTAGGTTGATATGGCATACAGATCGCCAAAAAGACGATTCGCCTCGGTATTGCGACGCAAATAATCGCTGCCGGATGAACCGCCAGTACCAATTTTTGAACCCAACATGCGCTGCACCATCAACACATGGCGGTAGCGCCAAGCCGTGAACTGCTCATCAATTTCCATCAGGGTGGTGAGTAGCTGAAACGGCAGTTGAAACAGCGGCTCGTCACGGTAGAGGTTAATAAAAAGTGCCGACATTAAGGCGTCGTGGCTAAAACGCAGCTGCCCCTGTGCTAACAGTTTCTGATAGTGTTTTTCATCAAATAGCGCCATAAAGCGCTGGCGAGTGCCGTTAAGTTCAGACAATTGCTGAGCCAGCTCGTCGCCCTCAAAGGTAGCGCGAATAATGGCTTCATCAGAGTCCAACATGGCCTTGGCGCCGCGCTGGTAGTGCGACCAAAAAGCAAAGCCGTCAAATGCCAACAATGGCAACCGCGACAGCCAGCGCTGCAACTGGCAGCTCAAGCTGTCTTGTTGCTCTATTGCTTGCAGGTAGGCCCGGTCTTGGTCATTGAGCCGTGAATAGAAAAACGCCTGGTCGGCCGCTGTGCGTTGGCCGCGCCGCAAGCCCAGGCGAATTTCCAGCTCTTTAAACTGCACCGACTGAAAACCAGAGGCCGGCACCAGGTAGTCTCGGAATTCTAAAAACTCCTGCGGCGACATGGTTTCCAGCACGCTAATTTGCTCGTTAATGAGCTTTTGAATGGCGGTAAAACGCTTTAGTCGGTGCACCACTGTTGCAAGCGCGTTGTCATCAAGAACCGCTTCGGCAAACAGCGCCATTACCGATTTCAACTCAAACAGCAGCTGCTTAAACCACAGTTCATAAGCTTGGTGGGTAATGATGAAAAGCATTTCATCATGTGCCGGAGCGCCCTGCTTTTCACTTTCCATGGCTTGGGCGTCAAGTAATTTGCTAAGTTGCAAATAATCGCTGTAATAGCAGGCGTTAGAATTTTTGCGCATAACCTGTTTCTGCCTGTTGTTGTTGTCAGGCTGAAGGCTACGTTAGGGATAGAAACAGAGCAAGGAAGGTGGCTTCCTCTCCAGCCACACCCCGGCACACGAGTCACCTGCTGTGGCTGCTTCCTTCCGGACCTGACCAGATTCACAGGGTATCGTTGCGAGGGGACCGGAGAGGTCGCCGAGCGCCATTATCCATAAGCCCTACCCTGGCGGCAAGGCACAATGGCCTGACTGCTCACAAAAGCTGCACTTTCACTCTTTTACATCAGCCGCTAAACTTTTTTGCAACACTCCTTGCTGTCAACTTCTTATGGATCTGCCACCGCCAACCGATGTACCCGTTCAAGAATTGCGCCTTTGCGTGGCGAAAGCGGCGCTGGACTTTAAATTAGCCAGCTCCTTGCTTTATGCCATCATCAAAGCCGAAGCGGGCAAAAAGGGCAGTATGAACCTCAACAGCAATGGCACCTTGGACCTGGGCGTCGCACAAATCAATTCCATTCACTTGCCACAAATGCAGCAGTACTACCCACACCTGACGATTAAAGATATTGCTTATAACACCTGCACCAATGTGCATATTGCCGCCAGACTGCTCAGGCGCCACCTCGATGCAACCCATGGCAACATTTGGGAAGCGGTGGGGCGTTATCATTCCCAAACTGACCAATTTAAAGAGAAGTACCAGCAACGAGTCGTTAGCTACTGGCTAGAGTTGTCCAAGGCCAAACGCTGATGTGCTATGGTGTCGCCGACGTTTCGGAGACTTAGCATGCAGCCCCTGGTTTATCGCCCCCCCACAGCACCACTGAGCATTTTATTGGAAGACAAAGATTTGCTGGTGGTCGACAAGCCGTCGGGGCTGTTGTCGGTGCCTGGCCGCCAGGCCGAGCATAAAGACTCCGTTGTGACCCGGGTGCGCGAACAGTATCCGCAGGCAGAAGCGGTGCATCGCCTGGATATGGACACCTCAGGTATTTTGGTACTGGCCCTTAACAAAAATGCCGAGCGCAACCTAAAAAGCCAATTTCAAGAGCGCCAAACCCATAAGGGCTATCAAGCACTGATTTGGGGCTGCCCAGAAGAGCGCTCCGGGCAGGTAGAGCTGCCGCTGGTCTGTGACTGGCCAAATCGCCCAAAACAAATGGTGTCTTTCGAGCACGGCAAACATGCCCTTACCCACTATAAAGTGACCGAGCAATACGCAGACAGCAGCCGCGTAGAAATGACGCCGGTCACAGGCCGCTCCCACCAGTTACGGGTGCACATGCAAGCGCTCGGTTGCCCAATACTCGGCGACCGTTTTTACGCAACCGGCGACGCCCTTGCTAGCGCATCGCGGCTGATGCTTCATGCCCACTGGCTACAAATCGCTCACCCCGTCTCCGGCGATAAGCTACGCTTAGTGGCGCCACTACCCTTTTAAGCCCCCTAACACTTAAGTTAGCCTGAGTCAGGCCGACAAAATAGAAGACCCCAGAGCGCCGCCGAGCTTTTTACTTTGGCCATGTTTATGTGAGCAGTATGACCAAAAATAAAACAACGCTTAAAAGCTATCGCGATGACGCCGTTAACTTGCTCTACAGCAACAGTTACTCCGGTATTTTCATCACCTTTATTGCCAGCACCGTCATGGTATTCGGCTTTTTACATGCCGATGTCACAGTGAAAAAGCTGGTGTGGTGGTTTGCCATGCAAGCGGTGCTTTTGCTGCGCATTGCCGACATTTTGGTGTGGCGTAAAGAAAGTACAAAAGCCGACTTTGATAGCCTTAAGGCCCTTAAACGTTTTGTGGCCGGCTCTTGGTTTTCTGCCATGCTCTGGGCAGGTTATTCGCTGTATTTTTATCAGTACGCCAGCAATTCAGAGCTCACCTTTAATATCATCATTGTGTCAGCCATGGCCGGCGGCGCTGCCAACGTTTTGGCAGCCAATAAAACACTGGCCATTAGCTATTGCACGTTGCTGATACTGCCGTATTCGCTGATTTTGGTCAGCTCAGATACCGACTATCACCAACTGTTGGGTTACATGGGGCTGTTCTTCAGCTTAGTGCTGGTGGTGTCGGCGTCAAAATCAGCCAACTTCACCTTGCAATCTATTGCCCTAAAACACCAAAACGACGAGCTGCTGGCTGATATGGAGCTAAAGGTCGAGCAGCGCACCCAGCGTATTTATGAGCTTTCTCACCTTGACCCGCTAACCGGTCTTTATAACCGCACCGCCTTTTTAGACCGCTTTAGCCAGCGCATTCAAGCCGAACCCGAACGCCCGATGGCGCTGCTCTTTATCGACCTCGACGGCTTTAAAAAAGTCAACGACAGCATTGGCCACGACACTGGCGATGCCTTACTAAAAGCGGTTGCTAGCAGGCTCATCACCGCCAGCACCGCAGAAACACTGTTTTGCCGCTGGGGCGGCGACGAATTTCTGATGGCACTACCGGCGAGAAACCAAGAGCAGGTACGCGGTTTTGCCGAAGCGCTGATCCAAAGTATCTCCAAACCTTTTGCTATAGAAAACAATACGCTATCTATCAGCGCCACCGTCGGCATTGCCCTTTACCCGGACCACAGCCAAAACGAGCAGGAACTGATCCGCTTAGCCGACATGGCCATGTTCGACCAAAAGCGGCGCAGTAGCGCCAAGGCCGAATTTTTTAACCACTCGCTAGAGCAACGCTTAAAACGCGAATTGCAGCTGCGAGACCGTTTAGTGAATGCCATCGATAACCAAGAACTGCACTTGGCATTTCAGCCCGTCATCAATAGCCAAAGCCAGATAACCGGCGCAGAGGTACTACTGCGCTGGACCCTTGACGGCGAAGCCGTATCACCGGCGGAGTTTATTCCGCTGGCCGAACAAAGCGGCCTTATTCATACGTTAGGTCTTTGGGTAGCAGAGCAATCTTTTACCTTATTAAGTCGGCTAGAAGGCATTAGTCTTGGGCTTAATGTGTCTTTGATACAACTGCAAGACCCGGCCTTTATTGGCGAGCTTCATCACAAGCTAACCCGCACCGGCATCGCCGCCAGCCGCGTGCATTTAGAACTAACCGAGTCGGTGTTTGCCGCTGACAAACGCTTGTTGCTGGAACGAGTACGGCAGCTACAGCGTCTAGGCTTTCACATTGCTATTGATGACTTTGGCACCGGTTATTCGTCGCTCTCAATGATCCAGCACATGTCGGTAGACACAGTGAAAATTGACCGCAGTTTTGTTGCCAGCATGGACACACCCCAAGGCCAGGCCATCATTGATACGGTAATGCAATTATCAAAAGCGCTTGGCTTTAGAGTGGTTGCCGAGGGCGTTGAAACGGCCGAACAAGCCGCGGCCCTTCATGGCAAAGGCGTGCACCTTCAGCAGGGTTTTTGGCATTACCGGCCCATGGATTTTGCCGCCTTAACAGACTGCTTGGCCAGGCAAGAAAAATCCCCGTCGTAACGCCACAGTTGCGCTAGCCTTGTTCTCTTTGCACTCTTGAATAAAACAACGCAGCAAAGAGATCACAAAATGCATTACCAATCCTTTATTCCGCCCCGGCGCATTTTAATGGGCCCTGGTCCGTCAGATGTGTACCCGAGCGTATTAGCCGCGCAAAGCCGCCCCGCCATAGGCCACCTTGATCCGCTTTTTATCCAGATGATGGACGAACTTAAGGCTTTGTTGCAGTACGCCTTTCAAACCGAAAACCCGATGACACTTGCCATCTCTGCCCCAGGCAGCGCGGGCATGGAAGCCTGTTTTGTCAATCTGGTTGAAGCCGGTGAAAAAGTCATCGTTTGCCGCAATGGCGTTTTTGGTGGCCGGATGCTGGAGAACGTCAAACGCCTCGGCGCCGAAGCCGTGGTAGTAGATAGCCCTTGGGGAAGAGCGGTTGAAATAGAAAAAGTGCAGGCCGCTATTGCAAGCCACCCCGACGCCAAATTCTTAGCCTTCGTCCACGGCGAAACCTCAACTGGCGCCCTGTCCGACGCTAAAACGCTCTGCGCTTTGGCTAAAAACGCCGGCATGCTCAGCATTGTCGATACCGTGACGTCCCTTGGCGGCGTACCGGTCAAGGTTGATGAATGGGGCATTGATGCCGTTTACTCCGGCAGCCAAAAGTGCCTGTCGTGCGTACCGGGCTTATCGCCGGTTAGCTTCAGCCCCAGCGCGGTTGCAAAAATCAAAGCCCGCAAAACCCCGGTACAAAGCTGGTTTTTAGACCAAAGCCTGGTCATGGGCTACTGGCAAGGTGACGGCAAACGCAGTTATCACCACACCGCCCCCGTCAATAGCCTTTATGCCCTGCATGAAGCCTTGCTGCAATTACACAACGAAGGGCTTGAGCGCAGCTGGCAGCGCCACCAGCAAATGCACCAATTACTGGCCGAGGGTCTTCACGAATTGGGGCTCCATTTTATCGTGCCCCAAGCCGAGCGGCTTCCCCAGTTAAACACGGTAACCATTCCTGATGGCGTAAATGATGCGGCCATTCGCAGCCAACTGCTTAACGACTACAACCTTGAGATAGGGGCCGGTCTTGGCGACTTTGCCGGTAAAGCCTGGCGAATTGGCCTGATGGGTTATGGAGCCCGCCGCGAAAATGTCAGTCTTTGCTTAGCCGCCCTTAAGGCCGTGCTCAGTCATTAAAAGTCCAGGTCCGAAAATGGCGAGTCAGCGCTAAGCTGGCTCGCTATGATAGTGGCATCTTGATTGGAGGTGGCCAATGGACCTTACCGACACCGCGTGTTACCAAGCGCTGATTAGCCGCGACACTCGCTTTGATGGGCGCTTTTTTGCCGGCGTCTTAAGTACCGGTATTTATTGCCGCCCTGTTTGCCCGGCGCGAAAACCGCTTGCTGACAACTGCCGCTATTTTGCCAGTGCTGCCGAAGCGGAAGCAGCCGGGTTTCGCCCCTGCCTTAAGTGCCGCCCGGAACTGGCACCGGGCCAAGCCTGGAGTGACAGTGCTAACCGCTTAGCCAAGCGCGCCGAAGAAGCCATGCGCGGTGGCGACTTTACCGGCCTTGAACAATTGGCGGCCCAATTGGGCGTTACAGACCGCCACTTGCGCCGCACCTTTAGCGAACACTTTGGCGTAACCCCGGTTGCTTATGTGCAAACCCAGCGGCTATTACTGGCCAAAAAGTTGCTGGCTGAAACCGCCCTGCCGGTTACCGCTGTTGCCATGGCAGCTGGCTTTGGCAGTGTCAGAAGAATGAACAGCCTTTTTGCCAGCCGCTACCGGCTAAGCCCAAGCCAATTGCGCCGCACCCCGGCCAAACAAGGGCAAAACATTCACTGCCATTTGAGTTTCAGGCCGCCGCTGGATTGGCAAGCATTGTTGCGTTTTTTAGCGGGCCGCGCTATCGAGGGGGTTGAGAAGGTTGAAAACAACCGCTATTGGCGAACCGTGAGTCTTTACTACCAAGGCAAACGTCACCAAGGTTGGCTAAGCGCCAGTTGCGAAGGTAACAGCATCAGCGTCACCCTCAGTGCGTCTTTGCAATTAGCGGTAGCGCCGGTGCTCAGTCGCCTTCGCCACCTTTTTGACCTTGACGCCAGTCCCGCTGACGTCGAGCGCGCCTTAGGTAACCTAGTAGACAACCCGGGGCTTAGAGCCATCGGCGCCTTTGACGGTTTTGAAATGGCCGTTCGCGCCATTTTAGGCCAGCAAATTACCGTGGCGGCTGCGCGTACCCTGGCCGGCAGGGTTGCCGCCCTTGGCGAGCGTTGCCAAGAGGCGCCAGCAGGCCTAAGCCACTATTTCCCTGACGCACAAACCATTAGCCAATTGGCCCCAAAAACCCTTGGCGAGCTTGGGGTGCTGCGCACCCGCAGCAAGGCTATTTTAGCCCTGGCCGAGGCCGTTAATGCCGGTTTGGATTTAACCCCCGCCGCAGACATTGACCAGGTAACCGAAGCCCTGCAAGCACTACCGGGAATTGGCCCCTGGACCGCCAGCTACATTGCCATGCGAGCACTGCATTGGCCCGATGCCTGGCCAGAAAACGACTACGGCCTTAAAACCGCCACCGCCATTGACAAGCCCAAAGCGTTAGCCGAACACATGGCCACTTTTAGCCCCTGGCGCGCTTATGCCACCCAGCATCTTTGGAGCCGTTTATGAAAGCCCATTTAGCACTCGACACCCCACTTGGCCCTTTGCATTTGGTGGCAGAAAACGGCGCCTTAATTGGCGCCTGGTTTGACGGTCAAAAGCATTTCCCTGAACACAGTGACTGGCAGACAGCCAAGGCGCAGCCGGTACTGACCGAGGCCGCTCAGCAGCTAACCGAATTTTTCCAAGGCAAGCGCCAGCACTTTACCTTGCCGCTGGCCCCCAAAGGCACCGCCTTTCAGCAGCAGGTATGGCAAGGTCTTCGGCAAATTCCTTTCGGCCAAACCTGCTCTTACGGTGAACTTGCAAAGCGTTTGGGCAAACCCAGCGCCGTGCGCGCCGTGGCCGCGGCCAACGGCCGTAATCCGCTGTCGGTGATTGTGCCTTGTCACCGGGTTATTGGTGCCAACGGCCAGCTAACCGGTTACGCCGGCGGCTTGGCACGTAAAGCGTGGTTACTGGATTTAGAAAACAAAGGCATTTGAATCAACGCATTGCTAAAAGAAAGTGACTTTTAGATACTGGCCATAGGTGTTTTCAACAGGTATTGACGGTGCCAGACATTCGCCCCCTGCTACCGCTAGAAGATGACGGGCTTCGGCTAAGAGCCATGACCGATGCCGACGCCTTGCCCTACGCGCTTGGCAGCGAAGACCCGTTAGTGAAAACCTTTGCTCACCTGCCACTTAGCCACTACAGCGAACAGCTGATGCGCACCTTAATCGCCACCGACATCGAACAGGGTTTAACGCGGGGTAATTTACTGATCCTGACATTGGCAGAGACCGAGCAAGACCGCTTTATCGGCAGCTTGGTGCTGTATGACATTAGCCAACAACGGGCCGAAGTGGGTTATTGGCTGCTGCCTTTCGCACGCGGCTTGGGCCTTGCCGCTAAAGGCTTGGCCTTAGCCGCAACCCTTGCCAAGAAAATGCAGCTTTGCACCCTTGATGCCCGCACCAGCCCTGACAACACCGCTTCTGCACGCACGCTATTAAAAGCCGGTTTTAAGGCCCAAGGCCCGGCTCAAAAAGAAAAGGCCCCCTCTGGCGAGTTGGGCCTTTTTGTTCCCTACCGACTTGAGCTTCACTCAGCGAGTGAATAGCAATTTAAGCCCCAATAGGGTCATCACCGCGCCTGCGGTTCTATCAATAGCGGTTTTGGCGCGCAGGTAGGTTTGCCGCGGCTTTTCGGCTGACAATAAAAACGCCACTAATACATACCAAAGGGTATCAACACTAAAGGCCGCCAAGGGCAGCGCCAAGTAAAGCCAAAGGGCAATATGCGCCGGCAGTAATGCCGAAAACACCCCGGCAAAGACAATGGCCGTTTTGGGGTTAGAAAGCTGCGTCATCAGCCCAAATAAAAAGGTTTTAAAGAGCCCTGCCGGGCGACTCTCGGTGCCGTTAAAGGCCAGTGGCGACTTGGCATGGCGCAAAATCTTGTAAGCAAGGAACAGGAGATAGCAGCCGCCCACTATCTTCAGCGCCCAAAAGGCCATGGGCACCGCCGCCAGCACCGCATGTAAGCCCAGCAATGCCAGTACGGCAAATACCGCCGCTCCTAAACCACTGCCAAGCGCTGTGGCAAAACCGTGTTGCCGCGATAGGCCTGCGGCGTTACGTGCCACCACCACAAAAGTCGGGCCCGGGCTCATGGCCCCCACTGCCAAGGCGCCGCTTATCGCCACCACTGCCATTACGTCTTGCATGTCGCCTCCTGCCTTCAATTGTGCTCATTTAACGCCAAAAGCGCCGTTAAACAAAGGGGCTTATTGCTTCATTTCCAGATAAAGCGGTTGCCAGTAACGGCTTGGCACCATCACTAAGTAACGGCTGCGATAGGGCGCCACCAGCGTCGCTTCGGCGCGCAGTTTGGCATCGGGCTTTTTAATAATGGTGACCATCTGGCCAGCGGGGTGAGTATTGGCCCATTGGGTGACAGCACTGGCATCGTTGTCTGACACCACATCGAGGTTCTGGTTGCCTCGGCCCAAATAGCGAAACTCATCGGCATAGTGGCCAATATAGGCAACCGCTACCCCTTGCTGCTGCAGCGCAGTGACCGCCTTGGCAAAGGGACGCAGGTCGTAGTAGTGATGGATCATCACCCCAGCCAGACACAATGCCAGTTGCAGCGCTATGGGAAAGGCCACCACCACCGCCAGCGGCTTACGCCACACCCAAACCGCCAACAGCATGGGAATCACCGCTAAAGCTCTGGTCCACACCGGTAGCTGTTCGGCCGGGAAATAGTGACGGGTAATTTCAGGAATGACCGCTAGAAATACCGTTATAACCAGCAGCGGGAAAAGCAGAAACGCGGTTTTGGTTTTCAGCACTGGCCACTTACTGGCAAACCACAAGGCGGCATAAGGCAAGGTGGGTATCAAATAATGCACCTGCTTGGCGCTGACAAGGCTAAACAGCAGCAACTGCGGCAAGACGCCGCAAAGCGCAAAACGTTGCCAGGGGTTGTTTGCCAGGCCGCCTTTCCAAAACGGCGTTAATATCCAAGGCATCCACAATAGCGGCAGCAACGGCAGGTACCAGTACCAAGGGTGACTGTGGGCAAAAGCATCATCAACCCGGCCAGCCGATTGCTTCCAAAAGATGGCGTCGGCATAGGCGGGGCCGCCGTGAATGGCCGCTGGAATGGCCCACGCCAAAATCACGCCAATACCGATAATGCTTGCCAGCAACACACCGCTGTACCAGCGTTTCAGCATCAGGCTTTCGGGCCGCCAATACTTGGCCAACAGTACCAAGGGCAACCAGTACAAAAAGAACACCGGCCCTTTGGTGAGCATGCCAAGGCCTACTGCAACGCCGCTTGCCAGTAACCAGCGGTGATGCCGCTGGGCTTTAAATAGCGCTACCGACGCTAACAGCACAAAAAGGCTCATGGTCATGTCAAACATATTGAGCGGCGCGTACACCACCCAGGGCATCAGGGTCAGTAAAAACCAGGGCGCTCTTTTCGCCAAATCTGAGCCTGCGGGTACTAAACACAGTACCAGCGCCCGCAACGCGAAGATGTTTAATAGCCCCATAAACGGCATAACCAGGCGAGCCATCATGCTGTTATCAATACCCAGTTGCCAAAGGATATTAATCAGCCAAAACATCATCGGTGGCTTTTGCGCGTAAGGTTGGCCATTAAGATGCGGCACCAGCCAATTGCCCGACTGCGCCATTTCCCACGCCACCGACATATAGCGGGTTTCATCAACGGGCAACAGTGGAAACGCCAGCAGCCTCGCCAAAATCAGCATCAAGCCGAAAGCGCCCAGTAACCAAAGCGAATGGCTATAAGTGGCGGTTTGAACTTCGGTGTTGGCGATGTTTAACGATGGGCGAGAAACGGATACAGAAGCTTGCACGAGATCGGGTGGTGTCGTCATAAACGAAGGCCAATACGGTGTGAGTTATTTTTACCTTAGGAAAGGCAACTTAAGACTTGGTTAAATCAGCCACTAAGGTAATAGCAGCCCACCGCCACCTTGGCCAGCCACCCACTAACAAACTAAAGAGATCACGAGATTTTCACGTAAATGCGGCCTTGCGCGTCTTTGCCGCCAGTATCTTCAACACCCCAAAAGTTGCCCTGCCTGACCTGTTGTAAAAAATGCCGGCCAAAGCTGACTTTGTCGCCAATATAAAGGCGTTGCCAGCTGTCACCATAAAGATCTGAAAAGTGAAAAGGCCCAGGGCCAAGCTGGCTAATGGCTTGCTTAAGCTGCGCGGCCGTTTTTTCCATAACGCCTCCTTAAGGCACCAATACCGCCGCGCCATCAAAACGGCCAGCGCTGAGATCAGCCAGGGCTTGATTGGCCTTAAGCAGCGGATACCTTGTGGTTTGCACCTCAACGTTAAACCGGTGTAGCTGCTCAAAAAAGCCGATACCGTCTTGGCGGGTCAAATTGGCAACCGAGACTAACTGCCGTTCTTGCCACAGCAGCGCATAAGGAAAGCTGGGAATATCGCTCATGTGAATGCCTGCACAGACTACCTTTGCGCCCTTACGCACGGCTTTAAGTGCCAGTGGCACCAAGGCGCCCACCGGCGCAAAAATAATGGCGGCGTCCAAGGGGACTGGCGGCAACTGCTGCGAGCCACCGGCCCATACCGCCCCCAAGGTTTTGGCAAAGTCTTGGGTACTGGTGTCGCCTTCACGGGTAAAGGCATACACCTCTCGCCCTTGCTGACAGGCAATTTGGGCAATAATGTGCGCAGCGGCGCCAAAGCCATAGAGGCCAAGCCGTTTGGCACTGCCTGCCATAGCAAGGGAACGCCAACCAATTAAGCCGGCACACAGTAGCGGCGCCATGGCCACGGCATCACCCTCCTCGCCAAGGGCAAACACAAACCGATGATCGGCCACCACCGCAGTGGCAAAACCGCCATGACGGCTAAAGCCGGTAAATTGCGGGTGGTCGCAAAGGTTTTCTTGTTGCTGCTGGCAATAAGCGCAATGGCCGCAAGTGTGCCCAAGCCAGGGCACACCCACACGATCGCCAATGCTAAAGCCGCTAACCCCCTCGCCGATAGCATCAATCCGGCCAACAATTTCATGGCCGGGGATAATGGGCAGTACCGGGTTTGGAAGTTCGCCGTTGACCACATGCAGGTCGGTGCGGCACACGCCACAGGCCAGCACCGACAAACGCACCTCGCCTGGGCCCGGGATTGGGTCGGCAAGCTCGGTCCAAACCAGTGGCTTGCCAATATCATTGAGCACCATGGCATGCATCGGCTTTTCCTTTTAGCGATAAACCATACCGCCATCGGTCAAAATGGCCTGGCCGGTAATATAGTCGGCATCGTCGCTGGCTAAAAAGGCCACCAGGGCTGCCACATCTTCCGGGGTTTGTGGCCGACCAAGGGCAATGCCTTCCACGTATTTTTTGTAGGTTTCACCTTTTGGTGCACCGGTTAATTGTGAAAACCGCTCGTCAATTTCCACCCACATGTCGGTACCAACAATGCCGGGGCAATAGGCATTAACGGTAATACCGCTGCTGGCGTATTCCTTGGCCGCCGCTTGGGTTAACGCCCGCACTGCAAACTTGGTGGCAGAATAAATGCCCAGCATGGCAAAGCCGTCATGGCCGGCAATGGAAGAGGCAGAAATGATTTTGCCTTTTTGCTTACGAGCCTGAAATTTTTTTGCAGCCGCCTGAATGCCCCACAGCACGCCGTTGACATTAATGCGAAAGATTTTTTCCACTTCTTCCGGCTCAACGTCCGCAAGCGGGTTTACCTCGGCAATACCGGCGTTATTAACCATCACATCAAAACCACCAAGGGTTTTCTCGGCATGGTCGATGGCTTCATAGATATTGCTGCGGTTACTGACATCGGCGGCAAAAGCGGTGGCTCTTCGCCCCAAGGCTTCCACCTCTTTTTTAACGTTTTCAAGCTTGTCGAGCTTAAGGTCAACCAAGGCCAAGTCGGCCCCTTCCTGGGCCAGACGAAGCGCGATACCACGGCCAATCCCTTGCGCCGCCCCTGTTACTAAAATCACTTTTGAGTTCAGAGACATAATCAAATTCCTTCTCAAGGTGGCGACAGCAAAAATGCTGCCGCCGCGAGCCCATTAGAAATGGGCGTCGATGTCTACCACATCAATCAGTTTGTGATTCACAAACTCTTTAAGGCCAAGGCCCAACAATTCGCGGCCGTAGCCTGAGCGGCGAATACCGCCAAATGGCAGGTCGGCTTCCACTTTGGTGGGGTGGTTCACAAACA
Source organism: Gallaecimonas mangrovi (assembly GCF_003367375.1). GTDB lineage: Bacteria > Pseudomonadota > Gammaproteobacteria > Enterobacterales > Gallaecimonadaceae > Gallaecimonas > Gallaecimonas mangrovi. The sequence continues at coordinate 1,285,179 of NZ_CP031416.1, read as the reverse complement.
CCATGCCGGTAGAGATTTTGGCGGCAACGGCGGCACCATGGGCGCTGTCACGGGTAAAGACTGAGCCGCCCAAGCCAAAGGGTGAGTCATTGGCGATACGAATAGCATCGGCTTCGTCTTTGGCACGAAACAGCATGGACACCGGCCCAAAGAACTCCCAATAACGCGCCGGGTTGTCTTCGCCAAGGTCGCTTAGAATGGTGGGCTGCACAAAGGCGCCTTTTACCGGAACGGCGGGGCCGATCTCTTCTTTTTTGGCGCCGTGCTCAACGGCTTTGGCAATTTGTACTTTCAGGTCGTCAGCCGCTTGCTGTGAAGACAATGGCGCCAAGGTGGTGTTGGCGTCCATGGGGTCACCCGCCACCAGTTCAGCCACTTTTTTGCGATAACCCGCCAGGAAGTCGTCATAAATTTCATCAACGATGATCATTCGTTTTGACGACACGCACACTTGGCCACCATTCCAGTGGCGGCCAAACACCGCCCAGTTGAGGGTTTTTTCAAGGTCGGCGTCGGCAAGCACCACAAAGGCGTCAGCGCCGCCCAGTTCCATGGTGGATTTTTTCAAGGCTTTGCCGGCCTCGGCGGCCACAACGGCACCGGCACCTTCAGAGCCGGTCAGGGCAACACCGTGCACTCTGGGGTCGTTGATAATGGTGTTAATTTGGCTGCGAGTGGCATAGAGGTTTTTAAAGGCCCCTTTCGGCAAGCCCGCTTCGCTCATCAGGGTTTCAAAGGCGGCAGCACTTTGCGGCACGTTTGAGGCGTGTTTGAGCAGCAGGGTGTTACCGGCAGACAGTTGCGGCGCCAAAATGCGGGCTATTTGGTAGTAAGGGAAGTTCCAAGGCTCAATGGCCAGCAGCACCCCAAGGGGTTCGCATACCAGTTGCGCTTCGCCTTCGGCCGGGTCGGCCACCGGTAACATTTGCGGTTTTAACAAGGCTTCGGCGTTGTGGACATAGTATTCAAAAATTTTCGCCGACAACTCCACTTCGGCTTTAGCTTCAGAAAACAGTTTACCCATTTCCAAGGTTAACAATTTGGCATAGTGCTCGCTGTTGCGGCGCAGAATGTCGGCGGCGTTTTGCAAGATGCGGCCCCGTTCAGAAAAGGGAGTGTCCCGCCACGCTAAGAAGGCATTGTGGGCATTATCAAGGGCGCTGTTCACCTCTTCGTCTGTTGCATCATTAAAAGTGGCAACCGTTTCGCCGGTGTAGGGATTAGTAGTCGCGTAAGCCATTTCGATTCTCCATTCGGTGGTGAAATCATGCTTTTTTCGACAGTCAGGCTAGATCTTTAACGGCCTGGACCATTTGCGTTAGCACGGCTTGGGCATCGCCATAAACCATGCTGCATTGCTCGCTGAAAAACAGAAGGTTCTCAACTCCGGAATAGCCTTTACCCTGGCCACGTTTAATCACATAGATTTGGCGAGCCTGGTCGGCGTTGAGAATGGGCATTCCATAGATCGGCGAAGCTTTGTCGGTGCGGGCGGCGGGGTTAACCACATCGTTAGCACCGATAACCAGGGCGACATCGGTATTGGCAAAATCGCCATTAATGTCGTCCATATCAAAGATGATGTCGTAAGGGACGCCAGCTTCCGCCAGCAGCACATTCATGTGCCCCGGCATCCGTCCGGCAACCGGGTGAATGGCAAATTTCACATCCACATCGGCCGCCTGGAGCAGCTTGACGAATTCGTAGAGTTTTTGCTGCGCTTGCGCCACCGCCAAGCCATAGCCGGGCACGATGATAACGCTGGCGCAATAGCGCATGTTGATGGCGGCGTCGGAGGCGTCGGTGCTTTTCATCTGGCCGGTTACGGCACTGGCACTGCTGGTGCTAACGTCACCAAAGTTAGAAAACAGCACATTGGCCAAAGAGCGGTTCATGGCCTTGGCCATCAGCACGGTGAGCAAGGTACCGGCAGAGCCCACGACCATACCGGCTATCATCAGTGCCGGGTTTTGCAAGGCATAGCCTTCCAGCCCCACTGCCAAGCCAGTAAAAGCGTTGTACAGGGAAATCACCACTGGCATATCGGCGCCACCAATAGGCAGGGTCATTAACACCCCAAAACAAAGCGCACCGATAAAAAACAGTACCGCAACAACACTGCCACCGATGCTGCCGTAACTGCTGACACTGACCAGCCCCAACAGTAAGGTAACGGCAAAAACTGCGGCGTTGACCACGCGCTGGCTGGCAAAGCGCCAGGGTTTATTGATTTTGCCGTCAAGCTTGGCCCAGGCAATAACAGAACCGGTTAACGACACCGAGCCAATCAAAGCGCCAATCACGGTAACACTAAGCAGTAGCGGCGAATGCGCGCTGCCGGACGCCAGTTCAGCTGCCGCAATAAACGCCGCCGCGCCGCCGCCCATACCGTTATAAAGCGCCACCATTTGCGGCATGGCAGTCACCGCTACTTTGCGGCCTCGCCACCAGGCCAAACCGCCCCCTAACGCCAAGGCAATGATCGCCAGCAGCACGTTGCTGCCAAGGCGCTGATGATGCTCGCTTACCAGCGGCGCTATCACTAAAAAGCTGGCCGCTACCGCCAACACCATGCCGTAACCTGCGATCACAATGCCCTTAAGGGCGGTAACCGGTGACGACATGCGTTTTAAGCCGAAGATAAAAAGGCCCGCTGCCACTATGCCGCTCAGCCCTTCGAGATGCTGCGTCAACATGTCATTGGTCCTTTTTATCGCTGGTTTTAAACATCGCCAGCATGCGGTCGGTCACCACATAGCCGCCGGCGGCATTGGCCGCGCCCAAAGCAACCGCAATAAAACCCAGCAACTGGGTAAAACCGGAGTCGGCGCTCAGCAGCGTATACAGTGCCCCTACCACCACAATGCCGTGGATAAAGTTAGAGCCAGACATCAGCGGCGTGTGCAAAATGGACGGCACCCGGCTTATGACCTCGTAACCGGTAAAGGCCGCCAACATGAAGATATAAAGGGCAATTAGCCAGGTCATGGACGTATCAAGCATCATCTGAAGTCTCCTTACTGGCAGACAAAGGTTTATCCCGGCGCGCCCCTTGATGGGTGAGCAAGGTGCCGGCGATAACGTCGTCCTCAAGGTCGAGGTTGATGGCGCCATCTTTGACAAAAAGGGTGAGTAAATTCAGGACGTTTTTGGCGTAAAGCTCACTGGCATGCTGCGCCAGTGCCGAGGTGATATTCAGCGGCCCCAAAACAGTAACGCCCTGCAGGCTAACGGTTTGCCCAGGCTCGGTGGCTTCGCAGTTGCCGCCACTTTCGGCCCCTAAATCAACAATTACCGCGCCAGGTTTCATTTGCTCGACCTGGGCCTTAGTAATAAGAATGGGCGCTTTTTTGCCCGGCACCGAAGCGGTGGTAATGATGAGGTCGGCCTGGGCAATGTGCTCGCTGACGACCTTGGCAACGGTTTGCTTTTCATCAGCGGTCAGTTCGCGGGCATAGCCGCCCTCGCCTCTGGCATCAATGCCGGTATCAACAAATTTGGCCCCTAATGACTGGGCTTGTTCACGGGTTTCTGGCCGCACGTCATAGCCCTCGGTAACGGCGCCCAAGCGGTGAGCCGTTGCCAGCGCCGACAAGCCTGCAACCCCCAGCCCCATCACCAGCACTTTGGCGGCGCGTAGCGAACCAACGGCGGTTGTCATCATTGGCAGAATGCGTGGCATCTGCACCGCCCCTAACAGCGGCGCATAGTAGCCGGCCAGTGCCGATTGGCTGGAAAGCGCATCCATCGATTGCGCGCGGCTAATGCGCGGGATCCGTTCCATGGCAAAACAACTGATATTGCGCGCCACCAAAGCGTCAATCAGCGCCGGTTGTTGCTGGGCATAAATAAACGACACCAGCAGCGCGCCGGGCTTCATGGCATTAATAACGTCAACCGAGGGGGGATTAATGGCCAGTACGATATCGGCATCGCTAACGGCCGCAGTGGCAGTGGCTGAAAAGGTGCAGTCAAGATAGCTTTGGTCGCTAAAGGTGGCGCTGAGGCCAGCGTCTTTTTCAATCAGCAACGTAGCGCCAAGTTTTTGTAAACGGCTGGCCGTTGCAGGAATAACCGCCACCCGTTTCTCGCCCTGCTTGGTTTCCTTCAATACAGCAATGTTGATGGGCATCAGGGTTCTCCGTAACACATACGCCCGCCTTTTGGGGCGTACACAACCTCTTCAGGGTGCGCCTGTTGTACCGAAAGCCATTGATTGAGATCAAAAGAGGTGACGAGAAAACCAACAGTTCATAATGTGAACGCCAAGATGGCAACACAAGCGCCACGGCACGCCTGTCAACACATACCAATTAAAATAAATTCAAATGGTTATAGGTAAAATCGTACCAGCACGGTGGCACTACTGATGGCATTTTTCGCGGCGAGGGTCATTGCAAGTTAATTATAGATCGATTAGTCTTTAATTCGTAATGACGAGATGCTTGCGCACTCAATGACCCTTTTTATAACGCTCAGGAGTATGAAATGAGTATCAACCTCGAATTGAACTGGGCTGGTGGCATGAAAGGCACCGGTCATATTAAAGGTGATGATTTTTCTGCAGACGTTGCCATTCCTGCAGCGCTGGGTGGTAAAGGCACCGGCACTAACCCCAAAGAACTGTTTGTGGCCTCTACTGCGGCCTGCTTTTTAGCCACCTTGGCAGCAATTAGCGAAGGTAAAAAGTTACCGGTTGAAAGCTTGTCTGTTGATACCGTGGGCGACGAAGGCAAAGACACATTTACCATTCGCCATACCGCCCATGTCACCTTGCAAAATGGCAGTGATGCCGACGCCGTAGCCAAGGCCATCGAGATTGTCGCCGCCGCCGATAAAATGTGTGCAGTGGGCAATATTGCTCGTAAAGCGGGCGTTGAAATTGAAGCGACAGCCGATATTAAATAAGCCAAAGACGCTGACTAAAAACGCACCTTGTGGTGCGTTTTTTTATGCCTGAGTCATTCCTGCCAAAGCTGTAGTAATTGCTCTGCCGACGCTTTTAACATCGCTTCACTGGCACCGTCTTTTGCTTCGATGGCAATGCCTTTTACAAAGCAGTCCAGCATCAGGGTATAGGCATCAGCATTGATGCCCTTCAGCGCGTTGGCAGCAACCGCACGGGCAACGCAGCGGCCTATGGCGTCGCGGGTTTGCTGGCGCACTTGCCGTGTTAGCGCTTCAACCTCTTTGTTTTCATCCAAACAATTAAGGCCAGACAATACCGCCATGCAACCTGCCGGTGACTGCGGCGATGTTTGCACGCTAATGGTGTCGTATAACATCGCCTTCATCGCCGCCTTTGGCGCCATGTCGGTGTTATCCAGTACCGCGCTAACCGCACCGCAAGACTCGGTATAGCGAGCTAAACATTCCTCAAAAAGCGCCTGCTTTGAGCCGAAGGCTGCGTAAAAGCTTGCCGATGACAAATTACCGAGGGTTTTGCGCAAGTCTGCTAACGATGTGCTTTCAAAGCCTTTTTCCCAAAAAAGATTCATCGCCGCATCGACCGCACTGTCGCGATCAAACTCTCTTGGACGACCGGTTCTAGCCATTTGAGCACCTCCTCACACATTTAAAGACTACTCATTCCATAATTAATTGACAACAGCGACAGCGATCTTTAACTTATGGAATGACCAATCCACAAATTAAGAGTCGTAACACATGCCTATCGCTTTATATGCGCTTGCCGCTGCCGCTTTTGCCATTGGAATGGCTGAATTCGTGGTGGTGGGGATCTTACCTGCTATTGCCACCGACATGGGAGTGAACATTCCTACCGCCGGGCAACTGGTGTCGCTTTATGCGCTGGGGGTGGCCGTTGCGGCGCCACTGCTAACCGCCCTTACCGGCCGCATGGACCGCCGCGTACTGTCGGTCGGGTTAATGGTGATGTTTGTTGCCGCTAACCTCATTGCTTGGTTAGCCGATAGCTACACCATGCTGTTGGTCGGCCGTGTGTTGGCCGGTGCCGTGCAAGGGGTTTTTTACTCTATGGCAACGGTGCTGGCAGCCAACTTGGTGTCAAAAGAAAAGTCGGGCCAGGCTATCGCCATTGTGTTTACCGGGCTAACCGTTGCGCTGGTGTCGGGGGTGCCCTTTGGTACCTTCCTAACCGAACTCTTTAACTGGCGCGCCGCCTTCCTGTTTATCAGTGCGCTTGGTTTGGCGTCGGCTATTGCACAGTGGATTTTTCTACCGAAGAAAATTGAACGCCCCGAACCGGCAGGCTTGGTAAAACAACTTAGCGTTATTGCCGTGCCGCGCATGATGCTGGTGTTTGTGATCACCTGTTTAGGTTATGGCGGCGCCTTTATTGCTTACACTTATCTTTCTGAAATCCTGCAAAAAGTAACCGGTTTTAGCCAAGCCAGTGTCAGCGCTGTGTTGGTGATTTACGGTGTTGCTGTCACCCTTGGCAATATCTATTGCGCCAAGCTGGCCGACAAAAAAGGCCCCATCAAAGCGCTGGTGGCAATGTTTGTCACCCTCAGCGTGGTGCTCGCACTCGTCAGTACCGCCGCCCCCAATCCTTACCTGATGGTACCGCTGATTATGGTGTGGGGCGCCATGGCCTTTGGCAGCATTCCGGTATTGCAGCTCTATGTAGTACAGCAAGCCGAGACACATGCTCCGCAGTCCGTTGATGCCTCCTCCAGTATGAACATCTCCGCCTTTAACGCCGGTATTGCCCTTGGGGCTTGGGCCGGAGGTTTGGTGGTTGCCCACTTTGGCCTGCTGGCCACAGGCGCTGCCTCCGCACTGGTGGTGGCCTTGAGCGTGGTGCTGGTGCTGATAAGTGGCTATTGGGATAAACGCCACCACGCCAGCCAAGCCGCCATTGCCCGTGAAACTGCCTAAATACCATTAATTAAGAGGAATATTTATGTCTGTTCAAGCCATTACTACACCGCAATTTAAAGCACTGCTCGCCAAGCACGAAGGCGTACAACTGTTTCGCTTTTGGGCGCCCTGGTGTGCCCCCTGCCGAATGATGACACCCATTTATCAGCAAGTGGCTGATACCCTGGGTGACAAAGCCGTGTTTGGTGAAGTGAACGTTGACCAAGAGCCAGGCCTTAGCCAAGTCCATATGATCCGTTCCATTCCAACCTTGGTGATTTACAAAGACGGCAAGGAAGTGAAGCGCTTCTCCGGGGTGATGAATGCAAAGGACTTGCAAGCATTAACCGAACAGTACTTGTAAGGAGAACGGCGTGACCAAGCACAGTAAGCTCATTATTTTAGGTTCCGGCCCGGCCGGTTATTCCGCTGCAATATACGCTGCCAGAGCCAATCTCAATCCGGTATTGATAGCGGGCAGCTTACAAGGTGGCCAACTAACAACGACAACTGACGTTGATAACTGGCCTGGCGATGCAGAAGGGGTTCAAGGACCGGAATTGATGCTACGAATGCAAAAGCACGCCGAACGCTTTGGTACCGACATTATTAATGATCACATTCATGAGGTTAACCTCAATCAGCGTCCTTTTGTGCTGAAAGGCAGTGACACGTACAGCTGCGATAGTTTGATCATTGCCACCGGTGCCAGTGCTAAATACCTTGGTCTGGCCTCTGAGGAACATTACATGGGCCACGGCGTCTCGGCCTGCGCAACTTGCGATGGTTTTTTTTACCGGGGTTTAGAGGTTGTGGTTGTTGGCGGCGGCAATACCGCTGTCGAAGAAGCACTTTACTTGGCCAACATTGCATCGAAAGTGACCTTGGTCCATCGCCGTGATAATCTGCGCGCGGAGAAAATACTTCAGGACCGGCTCTTCAAAAAAGTCGATGAGGGCAAAATTGCCGTTATCTGGAATAGCCAATTAGCGGAGGTTAAGGGTGATGGGCAAGTGGTTACCGGTGTTAAACTCGCATCGACGGTGGATGGCTCTGTAACCGAAGTTGCCGCCGATGGCTGTTTTATTGCTATTGGCCACCATCCCAACACCGACATCTTTGCGGGGCAACTGACCATGAAAGAGGGTTATCTGGAAGTACGCTCCGGCCTTGACGGCGCTGCTACCGCCACCAGTGTGGCTGGTGTCTTCGCCGCGGGCGATGTCGCCGATTCCGTCTATCGACAAGCAATCACATCGGCAGGAAGCGGCTGTATGGCAGCGTTGGATGCCGAGCGGTATTTAGCAAGCATTTAATAACGTAGGCCTGCTTAGCAGGCCTTTATTGTTTTTGGAGTCACAATGAATACTTGGATAGGCTTTAGCTTAGTCGTTGGCATCGGTTCAACCGTGGTACTGGATTTGTGGGTCACCTTAGTGAAAAAGGTGTTAGATATTCCCCCCACCAACTGGGGCATGGTTGGCCGCTGGATAGGCGGTTTGGCGCAAGGCAAATTAGTGCTCGACACCCGTAACGACAAGCAGCCTAACACTTATGAAAAGGCCCTTGGCTGGGCCTTTCACTACCTTATCGGTATTGGTTATGCCGTAATGTTGTTGCTGTTTTGGGGGCCAGGCTTTGCCAGCCACCCAACAGTACTCCCCATTTTTATTATTGGTGTTGTGGTGAGCACCCTGGCCGGGCTTGCCATACTGATGCCAGCCATGGGCGGCGGCTTTTTTGCCAGCAATACCCCTAACCCGAAAGCAACTTACCTTTATCTCATTATTGCCCACTGCGCCTTTGCCATAGGCCAGTACGGCTTTGCACTCTGGTACGCCGCTTAAATTAATAAAAAAGCCCGTCACCAGACGGGCTTTTTTTCCTTCGCGACAATGCCTTAGGCTGGCGTGTCAGGTGTTTTCACCGGCGCCATTGATATAGGAATAAACCTCAATATCGCTACGCCTAACCCAACCCCGGTTTGACCAATACTCTTTAGCTAACGCATTGTCGCCAAGCACATGAATGTGCGATTTAAGGATGCCTTCGGCTTTTAACGCATCAAGGCATAGCGCCAGCAATTTTGTGGCAATTCCGGCTTTTTGCCTTTCGGTTAGCACCGCAAGGTGCTGAATATAGCCGCGCTTGCCATCGTGGCCGGCCATAATGCTGCCAACAATCTTGCCACCGTCTTCGGCCACAAAGCTAAGGCCTGGATTTCGCGCCAAATACTTAGCAATACCCTGCTCGCTATCAGCCTCGCGCAGCTTTACCCCCTGTGCCGCTTGCCACAACTGCAACAACTTGGGGTAATCATCTATGTTAAGTGCCCGATATTGCATACAGCTCCCGATCCCTAAGCGCTAAAGCCAACTAGATTAGTGCTGAACAACGGTTGTGAGCAATGGCTTTTGATGGCTGCAGCAAGCACTAGAAAGATGCCCTGGCCAGAGGATTCGGTGCATTGCTTAGCGATGCACAAGCCGAGCGGATAGATGCTGGCTCGGGCGGGATCCACTCGCGCCTTCCCTGGCGCTCGCCCTACGGGCCGCTAAAGCGGTGCTAAACGGCTATCCTGCCGTTTAGTCGAATCCTAAGGGTTCTCATCAAATCCACCTATCCACGCATAAAAACAAAAAGCCCGTCACAAGGACGGGCTTTTTGTTTTTATATGGCGGTGAGGGCGTAGTCAGGTGCAGTATTAAAGCACCGCTTTAACCTGACGCAGCGGGCACTCGGAAGGTGCCCTGGCCAGAGGATTCGGTGCATTGCTTAGCGATGCACAAGCCCGAGCGAATCGTCTATACGAAAAAACCCGGTCATAGACCGGGTTTTTCTTATATGGCGGTGAGGGAGGGATTCGAACCCTCGATACGTTGCCGTATACACACTTTCCAGGCGTGCTCCTTCAGCCACTCGGACACCTCACCAAATTGTTTGCTGGGGGGCTTTTCACCTCGCAACGGGGCGCTATATTAGGGGCAAGGCCCTGAAGGGTCAACCGCTTTTTCAATACAATCCGGCCGTTCGGCGAGGTTTTGAGCAAAGCGTAAAACGCCACCTTTAGGTGGCGTTTTTTTCAGGCGTTGCCTTTGACCTTTACTTTTAGCTGTTCGGCAAAATCGAGCATCCGATTAAGCGGCACCATGGCTTTGTCGGCAAGGGCAGGGTCAACATGAATTTCATGAGGACTTAGCTCGGTGGCGGTCAGGGATCCATAAATGGCTTGCAGGCCATTCATTGCCATCCAGGGACAATGAGCACAAGAACGGCAGGTGGCGCCGTCACCGACGGTGGGGGCTTCTAAAAGCTCCTTATCGGGGCACTGCTGCTGCATCTTGTAAAAGATGCCTCGGTCTGTAGCCACAATCAGGCGCTTGTTAGGCAGCGTTTGCGCGGCCTTAATCAACTGACTGGTAGAACCTACAGCATCGGCTATTTCAACAATACTGGCAGGCGACTCCGGATGCACCAAAACGGCGGCATCGGGATACAGTGCTTTCATGTCTTTAAGGGCGCGGGTTTTAAACTCGTCGTGGACGATACAGGCACTTTGCCAAAGCAGCATGTCGGCACCGGTTTTTTTATTGATATAACCGCCTAGGTGCTTATCTGGCGCCCAGAGAATTTTTTTGCCTTCGCTATCGAGGTGCTCAACAATTTCCAGCGCGATAGAGGATGTGACCACCCAATCGGCTCTCGCTTTCACCGCTGCCGAGGTATTGGCATAGACCACCACGGTGTGGTCAGGGTGAGCATCACAAAAGGCGCTAAATTCGTCTGCCGGGCAGCCAAGGTCCAATGAACACGTGGCTTCCAGGGTGGGCATAAGCACGGTTTTTTCCGGGCTTAAAATTTTGGCGGTTTCCCCCATGAACTTAACCCCGGCAACAATCAGGGTTTTCGCGCTATGGTGCTTACCAAAGCGCGCCATTTCGAGGGAGTCAGAAACACAGCCACCGGTCTCTTCGGCCAGTGCCTGAATTTCGGGGTCAGTGTAGTAATGCGCTACCAGCACCGCGTCTTTTGCTTTCAGTAGTTCTTTAATGCGGGCTTTGTAATCGGCTTTTTGTTCACCGCTCAAGGGCTTAGGCTTGGGCGGAAAGGGCAAGTCCAGGTTTACCTGGGGGATCTGGGTCATAACCTCAAAACCAACTCAGTCTTTGCGTCCGGGCATTATACGCCCTACCCGGCGGATAACAAAAACCCCGCACAAGGCGGGGTTTTGAATGATGGTGGGTCGTGCAGGATTCGAACCTGCGACCAATTGATTAAAAGTCAACTGCTCTACCAACTGAGCTAACGACCCAAATTGTCTCTTGGGTTTTCAGTAAAGCTTCGCTTTGCTGCCGGGCCAAGCCCCTTGAATAATGGTGGGTCGTGCAGGATTCGAACCTGCGACCAATTGATTAAAAGTCAACTGCTCTACCAACTGAGCTAACGACCCAAATTGTCTCTTGAGTTTGCAGTAAAGCTGCACTTTGCTGCCGGGCCAAGCCCCTAAAATGATGGTGGGTCGTGCAGGATTCGAACCTGCGACCAATTGATTAAAAGTCAACTGCTCTACCAACTGAGCTAACGACCCATCGTGTTCTTTAATTACCGTCCAGCGTTGTCAGTCATCCTGACGTTCTGCCCGGCTCGCCGTCCTGCCTCGCGTTCGATGCTGCGTTTTCCTCGCATCTCACCCAACTGAGCTAACGACCCATCTAAATTGTTTTTTTGTCGCTTCGCGCTGTGCTTTGAAGCCGACTCGGCGTTGCCGATTAAAAAAGCCCGCGCTGGCAGGCTTTAGCATGTCTGGTGGGTCGTGCAGGATTCGAACCTGCGACCAATTGATTAAAAGTCAACTGCTCTACCAACTGAGCTAACGACCCGACGGGCGCTTATCTTACTGAAATTGCCTGACCGTGCAAGAAGAAAATGACCGCCAGGCGTTGATTGCGCAAAAAGCCAACAGAAGGATTAAAGACTGGCCAAACGGTCCTTGGCCAGACGGGCCGAAGTACTGTCAGGATACTCTTTCATCACACGCTTGAAGTAACCCGAGGCGCCGGCTTTGTCACCTTTCTCTTGGGCGATGATACCCAGCTTCAGCATGGCGTCAGCACGCTTAGTGGAGTTGGGGTAGTGATTGACCACTTGCGAGAAAGATTGAGCCGCCTCACCTAACTTACGGTCACTGTAAAGCAGCTGACCCAGCCAGTAATTGGCGTTATCAATGTAGGAGGACTTTGGAAAGTCTTTGATGAACTTTCTAAAAGCAACCGTGGCTTTGGCGTAGTCCTTTTGCTTAAGTACCAGCCCTACCGCACGGTCGTAAGCGTCGTTCTCACTGAGGTTATCGGAGTAGCCGTCACCCTTGCTGTCTGTCGCTGCTGCGCCGTTATTGGCAGCAGGCGCGGCGGCAGCATCAGAGGCTGAAATAGCGCCAACCGGCACTGTCGCAGTGGTGTCAGTATTGGTAGCACTTGCATCACCGGCACTGGACGGCTGCTGCAGAGCGGCTAACTCTTTATAGATCTCCCGCTGCCTATCCAACAATTGCTGGATTTGATGGCCATGCTCTTCGGTAATACCACGAAGATCGCTCAGATCATCCTGCAGAGAACTTAAACGTTGCTGCATCTGAAGCTGCATACGACTACGGGACTCAAACTGCGCTTCCAGACGCGATACTCGGGTGGCCAGATCCTCGCCCCCCACGCTGTTGCCATCGGCATCCACTACGGGAGCCGACGCCGCATGTGCGGCGCCGGACAGGCCGACCAACAAGAGCAAACTTGTCAGCGGTTTTTTCATAACTTAGTAAACCAATACTGCGCGACGGTTTTTGGCGTAGGCAGCCTCGGTGTGGCGAGGATCCAGCGGCTTCTCTTCACCGTAGGAAACGGTGCTGATTTGAGAATCCAGCACGCCCAGGCCTTCGAGGTATTGCTTAACGGCTTTGGCACGTTTTTCACCCAGAGCAATGTTGTACTCAGGGGTGCCACGTTCGTCAGTGTGACCTTCGATCAGCACTTTAACGTCTGGATGGTCACGCAGGTAAGTTGCGTGGGCTTCCAGCAGTTCGGCAAATTCAGGACGGATGTCGTATTTGTCGAAGTCAAAATAAATGATGTGCTCGCGGCGCATTTCATCCATACGCTCTTTACGTTGTTCTTCCGGTGTTTTAACCGGGGTAACAGCGCCAGTAACAACCTGTTGTTGGTCTTTCTGGTTGGAATCGGTCTGAGAAGTAGTCTTGTCAGTACCAGAAGTAGAAGAACAGGCTGACAGGGCCAGGATTGGCAGCGCCAGCAGCATCCCTTTCAGAAGTTTATTGTGTTGCATCGTCAGGTCCTTATATTGTTTATGACTGCAAGGTTTTTTTTACAAAAAGGGTGACCAGGCCGGAGCCTTCACCTGTCCCTGGCGGGCCGGCAAGCGTGCTTGGAAACGCCCGTCTACCGACACGAGGCCCAGAACCTTTTTCCCATGATAAACGGTGGCATAAATAATCATGCTGCCATTAGGGGCAAGGCTAGGAGACTCATCCAATTGTGTTTCCGTCAATATCTGCATTGTACCGGTTTGCAGATCCTGACGCGCTATCCGGTAATGCCCTTGAGTGCGATTTACCATCACCAAATATTTTCCATCTGGCGTAATAGAACCACCTAAGTTCTGCTCACCTTCAAATGTCAAGCGTTTTACGGCTTTCGTTGCCAAATCTACACGATAAAGCTGTGGACGACCACCCCGCTCTGACGTAAATACCAGAGATTTAGAATCAGGATACCAAGACGGTTCAGTGTCTATCGCGTAATGATTTGTCACCCTTGTTTCTTTCTTCGTAGCCAGGTCCATCACGTAAATTTCAGGGTTTCCATCTTTTGATAAAACCATGGCTAACTTTTTACCATCCGGGGACCAAGCGGGGCTGCCGTTAATTCCCGGGAAGGACGTTAACTTTTCACGACTCTGGGTATAAAGATCCTGAATAAAAATTTCAGATTTGTGATTTTGGAAGGAAACATAAGCCAATTTTGAGCCGTCAGGAGACCAGGTGGGGGTCATTAAAGGTTCCCGCGCCTTGGTAACCATGGTTTCGTTATAACCGTCGTAATCAGACACCATCAGGCGGTAGGGATAATCCGGGTCGTCGTGGTCAACCAGCACATACGCAATGCGGGTTAAAAAGGCGCCGCGCTCACCGGTCAGTTTCTCGTAAACGATGTCAGAAATACGGTGTGAATACTGGCGGAACTGGCGAGCAGTGATTACCGCTTGGCGAGAGTCCAGCACCGCTGAGCCACCTTTAACCAAGGTGCCGTTTTGCAGCTGCTGTGGATTGCTGCCGGTCACCTTGCCGCGCATCACATCCACCAAACTAAAGCTCACCAGATACTTCCCGTTGCCATAGGGCTTAACCGACCCCATAACAATGGCTTCAACCCCTTTGGTTGCCCAGGCTTGGTAGTGAATATCATCTACCGTCTTGGGCTGCTCGGGCATGGCACTCACCGCCAGCGGTGAAAACTTGCCGGAGTTGCGAAGGTCAGAACTAATCACGTCTGCCGGTTGCATTTGATTCGGGTCATTGCCTTCCATGGTGAAGGGCAATACCGCTACCGGGCGGGCGGTATCCACCCCACCGGTGATGACAATATCCAGCGCCGCTTTAGCGTTAAGGCTGACGGTCAGCAGGCAGATAAAAAGGACATTGAGAATTCGCACATTAACCTCGTTAGAACTCTGGCCTGTAGGTTAGATTCAAATCGCGCATTTTGGCGAAAACGTCTGGGTCTTTTGAAACCGGTAAGGTTTGTATTTTCCAAAGCGCTCGTTGTACAGCGTCATATAAGGATTTATCCCCAGAAACATATTTAACGTCCAAGACTAACCCACTGGGAGCCAGCGTCACATGAACCTGGGCTTCTTTCCCTTTCATGCTCTCGTCACGAATAATGTTCTGATTAATCTGCTGCACAATCAGTGCTTGGTATTTTTCCAGTTCAGTTAACACTTGTTTTTGCCGCGCCTGGGCGCGTTGTTGTGCTTCAGCCGCCATTTGGTCGGCTAATTGTTTTTCAGCCAACTTACGTTGCCGCTCGGCTTCTTCCTTGCGTTTCTTTTCAGCTGCTGCTTTTTTGCGCGCTAATTCTTCCTGCTTACGTTTTTCTTCTTCGGCTTTTGCTTGGGCCTCGGCCTTTTTACGTTTTTCGTCGGCCGCTTTTGCTTCTGCCTCGGCTTTCTTTTTCTCTTCCAGTTTTTTCTGGCGAGCAATTTCTAGCTCTTTGGCTTTTTGCTGTTCTTCGGCCTGCACTTTTTTGGCGTCTTCGGCTTGTTTTTGCGCATCGGCCTGTTGTTGTTTCAATTCGGCAATGCGTTTTAACTCGGCCTGACGCTGATCTTCAAGCTTTTGCTGACGCTCAACCTCGGCTTTACGCTGGGCGGCCTGCTCAGACTTAATGCGCTTCACCTGATCTTCGATTGCTTTACTATCAACCGCCTTGGCGGTGATGGGCTCACCTTGAGGTTGCGGCATTTTCGGAGTCTTGTTGAAATCCAGTGACACCCCAAGCAACACCACAATCAATACGTGCAGGCCAATGGCGAGGCCTGCAGGCAGCCCCATGCCGTCTTTTTGCATGGCTACTTCTTCTCCTCGGGCGGATCGGTCATCAACCCGACATTGTCGACACCGGCCCCCTGCAAAGTCCCCATTAGCTGCACCACTTTCGCGTACGGTACGGCGCCATCACCGCGGATAACCACCGGTGTTTTAGGGTCAATTTTGCGCTGGGCGGCCACTACGGCGGCCAATTCAGACACATCTTTATACTGCTCGGCCCTGTTGGAACCCATTTGCAGGTAATAGGTTCCGTCTTTGGTAACCGACACCACCGCCGCCGGATGGGAATCCGGTGGCAATGGTTTAGAGGTCTGCTTAGGCAGGTCTACCTTCACACCCTGAGTAATCAGGGGCGCTGTCACCATAAAGATGATCAACAGCACCAGCATCACGTCGATATAGGGAACGACGTTGATCTCGGCAACAGGGCGGCGGCGTTTACGCGGCGCTGCATTCATGCTGCCTGACCTCCGTCATTAGCAAAGACCTGGCGATGCAGGATGGTGTGAAATTCTTCTTGGAAGTTCAGGTAGTTAAGCTCGAGCTTCTCAACGTTATGGGAAAAACGGTTGTAGGCCATTACCGCCGGAATAGCGGCAAACAAGCCCATAGCGGTGGCAATCAGCGCCTCAGCAATGCCCGGCGCTACCATCGACAGCGTGGCTTGCTGCACATTACCCAAGGCAATAAAGGAGTTCATGATGCCCCAAACGGTACCAAACAGGCCGATATAAGGGCTGATGGAACCGACCGTTGCCAGGAATGACAAGTGCGACTCGAGGGTTTCAACTTCACGGTTTAACGTTACCCGCATCGAACGGTCGGCCCCGTCCAGCACCGATTGTGGGCTGCGGCTGGAGCTTTTTGACAAGCGGGCAAATTCTTTAAAGCCGGCGGTGAAAATTTTCTCTGGGCCACCCAGTTCATCTTGGCGACCATTGAGTTCTTGGTAGAGCTTGCCTAAATCCACTCCAGACCAAAATTTGTCTTCAAAGCGGTCAGCTTGGCCTTTGGCATGTTTTAACACCCGATGGCGCTGGAAAATCAATGTCCATGAAAAGACAGAGAAGGCCAGCAATATCAGCATCACAATCTTTACCAGCACACTCGCTTGCAGGAAAAGACTAATAAAGGACATGTCATTCACCCTTTGAGCACTCCCAATACGGTCGAAGGGATGGCTGTGGCTTTTCCTTTGTTCTGATCGACACAGGCCACCAACACTTCGGCTTCACACAAAATTTGACCCCCTTCTCTGAGCAGCTTCTGGTTAAAGGTGAGGCTCGCGCGTTTAAGCACGGTTACCTCACTTTGCACCGTCAGTAACTCATTGAAGCGGGCCGGTAAATAGTTATCCATCTTAACAGAGCGCACCACGAAGGCGATACCGGCTGCCAAGAGGTCGTCTTGCTCCACATCAAAGCTTCTGAGCCACTCGGTACGAGCGCGCTCAAAGTACTTTAGGTAGTTAGCGTGGTATACGATGCCACCGGCGTCGGTATCTTCGTAATACACACGTATCGGCCATTGATGCTGCATAAGGCCCTCATCATGAAAAAGGTGAGCTTAAGATCCCCTGAACACTCTAATGAGTTTCACCCAGGTTCTTAAGCAAAAACGCAAATATATCGGCAGCCTCACGGATCTTCATCGAGGTTGGCTTGCCGGCACCATGCCCGGCTTTATGTTCAATGCGCAGAATGACAGGGGCATTACCCTGCTGGTCTGCCTGTAAGGTCGCCGCAAACTTATAAGAGTGGTAAGGCACCACCCTGTCGTCGTGGTCTGCGGTCATCACCATGGTGGCCGGATAAACCCGCTTTTTCAGGTTTTGCAGCGGTGAATAGGCATAAAGGTAGGGAAAATCGCTGGCATTATCTGCACTGCCGTATTCACTGGTCCAGGCCCAGCCGATGGTGAATTTTTGAAAGCGCAGCATATCCAGCACGCCAACAGCCGGCAGCACCGCCCCAAACAAGTCTGGCCGCTGGGTTAACGCCGCCCCCATCAACAGGCCGCCGTTACTTCGCCCATAGGCGCCCAGCTTCGCCGGCCGGGTGTAACCCATTTCAATCAGGTATTCGGCGGCGGCATAAAAATCGTCAAAGACGTTTTGCTTGTTTGCTTTCATGCCCGCTTGGTGCCAGGCCTCACCGTATTCGCCACCGCCGCGAATATTGGGCACGGCATAAATGCCGCCCTGCTCCATCCAGGCAATGGTGGCCGGGTTGAACCTTGGGGTAATGGAGATATTAAAACCGCCGTAGGCATATAACAGTGTTGGGTTATTGCCATCGAGTTTGATGCCCTTTTTATGGGAGATCATCATCGGAATGCGGGTGCCATCTTTAGCCGGGTAAAACACCTGCTCTGACACATAATCTTTTGGGTCGTAGGCCAGGGTTGGTTGGCGATACACCGCCACCTTGTTGGTGTTCATATCCAGCTTGTAAACGCTGGGCGCCTGGATGTAGGAGCTAAACGAAAAATACACATCGGGGCTATTGATACGGCCATTAAGGCTGGACACGGTGCCTTTACCCGGCAGCGGCACCGAGCTTAAAAAACGGCCCTTGCGGTCATAAATCTTCAGCTGCGACAGCGCGTCTTTCATGCCGCGCACCATAAACTGGTGGTTAAACATCGACACCCCGGCGATGGGGTTATCCCCTTCGGGGATCACGGTCTGCCAATAACGCTTAGCGGGCTTACGGATGTCGATAGCGATGATCCTGCTCCTGGGCGCATCCAAGTTGGTTTGGATGTAAAACACCGGCCCATCGTTACCAATAAAGCTGTAAGACGCTTCCAGTTTTGGCAACAAAGGCACTACCGGACCATTGTACTTTAGGTCTTTATAAAATAAGCGGTTACGTGAATCCGTACCTTTAGAGACATAGATAATTAAATAGCGTCCGTCATCAGACACATCGGCGCCAAAACCCCAGTCTTTGTGGTCGGGACGTTGGTAAATCAGCCGGTCTTGGCTTTGCGGCGTGCCTAAGCGGTGGTAGTAGAGTTTTTGGTTGTAGTTAGTACCGGTTAGGGCTTGGCCCGGTTTGGGTTTGTTATAGCGGGCATAAAACACCCCCTTATCGTTTTTGTCCCAAACCGGTGTCGAAAATTTTATCCATTTAAGCTGGTCTTTTAACGGCTTGCCGGTGGCGACATTAACAAACTGCCATTGCTGCCAGTCAGACCCCGACTGAGACACCCCGTAAGCGAGGGTTTTACCGTTATGAGCCACCGCCGTTGCCGACAACGCCACTGTGCCATCGTCAGAAAAACGGTTCGGGTCTAACAACACCCGCGCACTGCCTTTGGGGCCGTCTTGCACGTAAAGCACGTCTTGCGACTGCAAACCGTCGTTACGGAAATAAAAGAGGTTGCTGCCCTTAAAAAAGGGCGGTGAGAATTTCTCGAAATTCCAAAGCGAGGTAATGCGGCTTTCTAAATCGCTACGGACTTTAATGCTTGCCAGATAACGGTCTGCATAAGCTTTTTGCTTTGCTACCCACTGCTGTACCGCTGGGGTATCTTTTTCTAGCCAGCGGTAAGGGTCAGCCACTTTGGTGCCAAAGTAGTTATCGACCTGATTATCGGTGGCCGTGGCAGGGTACAGGCGCTTATTGGTGGCAACCGTGTTGGCCGGTTGTGCATGTTGTTGGCAGGCAGTTAGGGTCAGCAATACCGTGCTGAGCAACAGGGCAGAGAACTGTCCTTTCATGTTGTTTTCCTTGGCAGAACGTCTGCTGAAGGCCAACGATGCCCGTTCAACAAACAAAAAGCGCTGTATTAAAATTTGCTAATAGCATAACACTGCACATTTATTCACTGGGGCATGAATATTTCACATGTCGCTCATTTTATAAGCAAACAAGCATCTATTTGATTTTTAATAAAAAAGTAACCTACTCTGTGCCATCCCCCCAAGACAGCCACCACGAATAGCCATTTAGCATTAGTTTTTTTTATTAATAACCACAATTTTTCTCGGTTGAGAGGGCGAAACCGCATCAGCATAATGCGCAGCGTCGGACGGCGGCACCACGGACTTTGGGTGCCACACTGGCTGTCCGACATCTTGTTTTTGGTAGTGTGATTGATTAGCTATTGCCCACTGGCAATATCGACGTTGTTCTTCCCTGGACATTCCTTCCTTCAATGTGGTTGTTCTGCCCGAGACCTTGTCTCGGGCTTTTTTTTGCCACCAGCGCCCTTGGGCTCAGAACTCAAACTTGTAGAACAGATCCAATGCTTGGTTAACGCCATTAACCGCTTGCAGATATAAGCGCGGCAGCAATTCATAGCGAAGTTTCACTTGCCCTACCGAGTTAAAGACCCCTACCCCGTATTCAAGCTGTAAGCCCGGGGCCAAGTAACCGGAAATCGCCACCTGGGTGCCGCCGTCAGTGGTGCTGGAGGTGTCGATGGCAACATCAGACAACCCTAAGGTTTCAGCCACCCCGGTAACGGCGCCACCAAACTGGTTGATACCGGCCGACAGCAACATCGCCTGCATCACCGCGTTACCACTGGTGCCTTCGGTGCTATCGAGGCCTTTGCCGCGAAGTAAATACGAAAGCTGCTCGCTTTGCTGCATATCCGGGTCGGAATAAAGCTCGACCTTGGGATTGGCGGCATCGCCGGTAACCTTAACGCCCACCGTGATGGAGCTATCGCTTAAGGTGTTTTTATTGCGAATGGCCTCAATATTGAGGTTTGGGCTATCGAGGGCACCATTAAACAAAATCGACCCGGTGTTAATCACCAGGTTTTGACCGTATGCCTTGTAGATGCCGTCCACCAGCTTAATCTCGCCATTGCCGCGCATGGCCTTGTTGGGGTCTTGGTTAATCATTAAGCCGCCTTCCAGGCGGGTTTTAAGACCCATGGCTTCTAGCCGCACGTCTTTGCCCAGCTTCACGCCAACATGCATAGCAAAAGGTGCGCTGGCCTGCTGCGGTTTAAGATCAGGGTTGCTGGTAATGACCACCACATCTTTGGACGTACTGACCGCACTTTTGGGAAGTTCTTTCACCTTAATGCGTGCCCAAGGCACCTCAACTTGCCCCTCCAGACGGGTTTCTTTACCGAGCGCTAGGGTTAAATCCGGGCTCACTTTTAAATCGCCGTAGCCGGGGTAGCCCGCTTCAAGGTTGTTACCCTTAACGTTAATCTCGCCGCTTATCGGCATCTTGGTCCAATCCATATTGCCAGACAGCTTTAAGTCGCCTTTGCCCAGCTTGGCAGAGCCGCTAAGCTCTGCCGCCGTGCCTTTAATATCCAAGGCGGTATTAAAATCGCTGATGGTGACCATGTCGGAATTGGTATTCACGCCGCCACCGGTCAGCGCCAACTTACCGTAGAAAAGCGGCTGATTCAGAGAGCCGGCCAAGCGGCCCTCGCCATTGATCTCGCCGGTCAGGCTGTAAACCTCAGGGATAAGCGGTGCCAACCAACCCAAGGTGAAATGCTTAATGGCAAGGTTGCCAGAAAGGGTGCGGCTTTGCTGGGGATCAGTCACCTTGGCATCGAGGTTAAGGGTGCCTAAGGCATCTGAGCGGAAGTTAAGGTTGCTGGTAAGCGCCTTGTCATCAAGCTGGGCGCTAAGGGTTAGCGCCTGATAGCCGACGTCTTCTTTGCCAGAGACAAACTGGCCAGCCGTGGTTTGAAAATGCGCTTTGAGCTGCGGTTTGGTGCCTTGCCAACTGGCGGTGGCGTCACCGGATAATACCGCCTGCCAGTGAAAGTTATCCGGCAAAAATGGCTGCAACCTGGCCAGGTTCAAGTCCTTTAAATGCAGCCCGGCAGAGCCACCCTTGGCATTAGCGTTAATGGCATCGATACATAAAGACGCAGGCTGTGAGGTCCAGCAATGGGCACTGGCAGTAAAGGTTTGTTGCTTAAAGCCAAGCCGCACCGCCTTTTGTAACTGCCAGTTTTTAAGCGGTGTTGTAAACTCGGCCTTTGCCAACTCACCTTGCCAATTTTCGCCGTTAAGATGGCCGGTTAACCGCAACGAGCCGCCAACTGGGTCGCCTTTAAACGCTAGGGTAAGCTTGTGATCTGCAGCGCTACCGCTGGCATTGACAGCCAAGTCATTAACGCTGATATCCCCCTGGTTTAGGTGCGCCAATTTAACGCTCACCTTGCCTTCTGGATTGGCCGTTAAAGTGGCATCCGCATCAACACTCAAGCCTTGGGTTTGAATATCCTGATAGCTAACCCCTTGGCTACTGAGCGCCAATGTTACATGCGGCTTATCAACGGTGCCGGTAAGTGCCCACTGACCTTGCAGCGCACCTTGCACGCCAACGCCATAAAGGCCAAGGTTGTTGGCCAAAAGCTTGCCTTTAATGGCTAACTGCTGGCTAAGGCTACCTTTGGCACTCAGGCTGTTGTCGCCGTTTTTTACCTGTAAATCAACATTGCCATGTAGCGCCTGATTAAGCGCCACCGCGCCCGTTACCGCCAGCGACTGATTGGCCAAAGTGCCCTTTAAATCAGGCCTGGCAGTCAGTTGCCATTTTTCGCCATTGAGCGCAAAACGGCTAGGCAGTTGCCCAGAGACAGCGCCTTTTAGCTGCGGCGCCCAAAAACCGGGGTCAAAGTTGTCAAGGTTTAGAGTGCCATTCCACACCAGCCCCTGTTGCCAGTTGAGTTGGCCATTAACTAAGGCTTTGCCCTTTTCCATGGCCAGGCTTAGCTGGCTAATGCTGAGCTGATGGCTGTCGCCGCTGGCGTTTAAATCGATGGTTGTTGGGGGGATCTGCGGGCCTTGGCCTTGGGTATGCAGCGCCAGCTGATACTGGTTTAAGCTGCCCTTGGCGGTCAGGGTGCCGGTTTGTAATTGATATTGCGGCTGTTGTAACGGCCAGCCTAATTGGGGCCAATCCAGTACCACATCAAAAGGCAAGGTGGGTTCGAGCGGTTGCAATGCCCCCTCAAGACTGGCCGCAACCGGGCCTTTACCTTTGATGTTAAAGGCTAAATTGGCCACCGAACCATTTGCATTAAGGCTGAGATTTTCACCATTTAGCTGCCCGTCCATCAGCGCCTTTTTCAAGGTTGCCACCACCTTTAACGACAGTGGGTACTTACCGCTTAAGGTAACTTTACCGCTCCCGGTAACCGAGGCCAGTTGGTGGTCAACTTCCAGTTTGTTAATGGTGACTTGGCTGCCTTGCATTTGCGCATCCAGTGTCACCAACGCCAGCGCCTGCTTTTGGCCGGCAATATCAAAGCGGCTGTTTTCCAGCACCAGGCTTTCTAAGTCCACCGCAAACGGCAGCGACACAGTGGGCAGGCTAATGGCCGCAGCGGTTTTGGCGGCCGGCGTTTGCGTTGTAGCCGCAGGCGCACTTGCAGGTACGGTGATGGCGAGCCCATCAACGGCAATACCGTTGATATCGAGCCCTTGTTTATTCCAGAGCCCCTCCATACCAAAGTGTCCGGCAGCAATATGGGTGCCATCGACCAAGACATCGATATTGGAAATATCCATGTCATCCACTTCAGCGGTAACCGGCAACGTAAAATCACCAGCCGGTGAACTGTCGGTAGCAGCTTGGCTGCTGTCTTGGCTGCTGGTTACTTTGACCTTGACCATAGAGGCCGACAACGACTGCACATGCACCTTGCCGTGGACAAGGGCTGGCGCGGTGACATGCAGTGCCAAGTCTTTAATATCGACATCAACACCGCCGCTATGCCAGCCAAAACGAGAAAAGTGCCAGCCATCAACGACGTTACCGCTATCAAGGGTGCCGGACAGCCCTGCCACATAATGGGTTGCTTGGTGCCAAAGCCACTTGTTACCGGTGTCGGTCAGCACCAGGCTTGCTGGGATCAGCACCAGCAAAACAATCAAAGTCAGGAAGGTCCATGACGCCCACTTCAACCAACGCATCAGATTTCGGGCCCCATGGTGAAATGAATACGCCAAGGCACGTGGGTTTCACTCACCCCAAACGCTAAATCAATGGTGATGGGGCCAATAGGCGTCATCCACTTCACCCCAAAGCCGGTACCGATTTTCCATTGTGAAAAGCCACCGGCATAGCTGTTGGTGGCGGTACCGGTATCAACAAACCCCGCCAGCCGCCATTTTTCGGCAATGCGATGGTCATATTCCAGGCTCAGTGCCGTGGTGTATTTGCCCCCCACCAACTCGCCTTCGCTGTTGCGAGGGGCAATGGTTTTGTAACCAAAGCCGCGCACGGTTTGGTCACCACCGGTGAAAAAACGTAACGATGGCGGCAGGTCGTCAATGTTATCAACCCAGGTTAGGCCTTGTTCGGCGCGGGCAATAATACGGCCATTTTCCCCCACCGTTCTTAACCATTTGGTGCGCCCCCACACCCGCACAAAACGGGTATCAGAGACCAATGCCTGGTCAGAACCTTCAAGGGTAATTTGTTCGCTGTCACCCCAGGTGAGGTTAACGCCGCCTTTGGTGCGGGTGCGATTGTAAGCAACGCCGGGGATCACCAGAAACACATCATCCTGCTGGTCAGCCTGGGTGTAAGATTCATACAGAGTACGGATAAATAGATCCCGACTCCAGTCATTCGTTTTCTTATCCCATTTATGAAGTGCAAAGGTAAGTTGCTGACTTAGCGTATCTTCTTGGTCCAAATACTGATAACCACCCTGAAAGCTGTAGAACTGATTTAAGGGATCGGCCCGAGGAATACGGTACTCAAAGGTGGCTTCTTGGCGCGGTGCCGACACCGTAAAATCAGTGGTAAAACTGTGCCCGGCTTTGTTCAAAAATGGCTTAGTCCAGGAAAGCGACGCCCTTGGCCCTTCGTCAGACGAGGCCCCTACCCCCAACTCCACCTGGTTATCTGACTTAGCGCGCAGCCTTAAGGTTAAGGGAATGCGGTGCTCGGCATCGGCTTTATCAATACGCGGGATAAGCTCGACACTGCGAAAGTACTTGGTGGAAGAAACGGTGCGGCTAACGTCGGTAACTTGTGACGCCTGGTAAGGGTCGCCTTCTTTTAAGGTCAGTATTTTATCGAGCAAGGTGCCAACCTTGCGGTCGGTATCAATGCTGAGCTTACCGTAGCGGTAGCGCACGCCACTGGCAAAATCGATGTTGACATCGGCAGCATGGGCTTCGGGGTACACCTTCACTTCGGCTTTTTTAAACTGCGCATCAAAGTAGCCGCGCTGCAACGCCAGACTTTGCATACGGCTTTTGGCGTTTTCATAGCGGTCATGGCGCAGCACGCCACCTTCTTTTATCGGCAGGTTATTGAGCAGCTCTTGGAAAACCGGGTCTTTTTCGGCATCGCCACTGACGGCAACCGTAATATGGCGAAACCGCACAGGCGTGCCGGCCTTAATGGTGAGCGGCTGGGTGCTGCCATCGAGGGCGCCAAATTGAATATCGGGCTGATAATAGCCAAGGGCTTGCAGCGCCTTTTGTACCTCTGCGGTAATGTCTTTACGGTAACGGCCAACACGGTCAGCCTTAATGGGCGGCAGTTGCGCTAGGTAAATCTCGACATTGTTTTGCAGCTCGCCATCCAGGCCCGAGACATCAAATTCAACATTTTTGGGCGCAGAGGCCGCCCACAAAGAAGCGCTGTAGCCACCCAGCAGCAGCGCAATAAGCAAGTAAACTCGTCGTAAAGGCGAAAGCGTGGTCACAAAGATCCCAAACAAGATAACGGTTATTCATCACGGCTCAGGCCAAAATGGCGGTAGGCCCTGTCTGTGGCAATACGCCCCCGCGGGGTACGCTGCAAAAAGCCTTGTTGGATCAAAAAGGGTTCGAGCACATCTTCGATGGTGTCCTTTTCCTCTCCGATGGCAGCAGCAAGGTTATCAAGCCCCACCGGGCCGCCGAGAAACTTGTCAATGATGGCCATCAACAGCTTCTTATCCATATAGTCGAAACCTTCGTTATCGACATCGAGCATATCAAGCGCTGAAGCCGCTATCGCGGCGTTGACATTGCCGTCGCCTTTTACTTGGGCAAAGTCGCGCACCCGGCGCAGCAGGCGGTTAGCAATTCGTGGCGTACCACGGCTACGGCGCGCCACTTCCAACGCGCCGCTATCGTCCAGTGTTAAATTCAGGTACTGGGCGCTACGGCCAACAATGGTGGCCAAGTCTTCGACCTTGTAAAACTCCAAACGTTGCACAATGCCGAACCTGTCGCGCAGGGGCGAGGTTAACGAGCCGGCGCGGGTGGTGGCACCAATCAGGGTAAAGGGCGGCAAGTCGAGCTTTATTGAACGGGCCGCCGGGCCTTCACCAATCATGATATCCAGTTGGTAGTCTTCCATGGCCGGGTAAAGAATTTCTTCAACCACTGGGCTTAAACGATGAATTTCATCAATAAAAAGCACGTCATGCGGCTCAAGATTGGTCAGCATTGCCGCCAAGTCGCCCGCCTTTTCCAGTACTGGGCCAGAGGTGGTTTTAATGCTCACCCCCATTTCATTGGCCACAATGTTAGCCAGGGTGGTTTTACCTAACCCAGGCGGGCCAAAAATAAGCAAGTGGTCCAGCGCTTCTTCCCTGCCCCTGGCCGCTTCGATGAAAATTTCCATCTGCGCGCGCACATGGTCCTGCCCTTGGTAATCTGCCAAGGATTTAGGGCGAATGGCGCGGTCGATAACATCGTCTTCGCGGTCGGCTTGGGGAGTAATAAGGCGGTCGGCTTCAATCATGGTTTATCTCAGAGCATGGCCTTGAGGGCATCGCGGATAATGGCTTCAGAATTCATACCGTCTTTGGCCACCTTTTTAACCACCGTTTCGGCCTGGTTGGGCTTATAGCCAAGGGCAACAAGTGCTGCCAAGGCATCTTCCCTGGGCGAACTGGCCGGCGCGGCGCTGTCGGCAAGGGGCGCCATATCCAGGGTTGGTGCCGAGGCGAGTTCGCCAAAGTCTTTGAGTTTGTCGCGCATTTCCACCAGCAAACGCTCGGCTGTTTTTTTGCCAACGCCGGGCAACTTCACCAGAGTCGACATGTCGTTATGGTGAACCGCTTGCACAAACTGGCCCACCGTCATGTTCGACAAAATCGCCAGCGCCAGTTTGGGGCCAACACCGTTGGCTTTAATTAGCTGGCGAAACAGCGCCCGCTCTTCTTTACTGACAAACCCAAACAATAAATGCGCGTCTTCACGCACAATCAGGTGAGTGTGCAGCACCGCCTTGGCACCGATTTCGCCAACGGCAAAACAAGACTGCATCGAGCATTGCACTTCATAGCCAACGCCGGCCACATCAATCAGGATCTCAGGGGGCTGCTTGGCGGCCACCAGTCCGGTTAGTCTTCCAATCATAATTATCCGTTATTTTCGTAAGCGGCCACGCACCAGCTTGTGCTTTTCCAAAGCCATCTTAGTCAGGCTGGTGCTGGTGTGTCCATGGCAGAGCGCGATAGCGAGGGCATCGGCGGCATCGGCCTGGGGCGTACCGGGCAGCTTCAGCATTTGCGCCACCATATGTGCCACCTGGCTTTTATCGGCGCCACCGGTACCCACCACCGCTTGTTTAACTTGCCGCGCCGAATATTCAGCAACCGGTAACCCGGCATTTACCCCGGCGACAATGGCCACGCCCCGAGCCTGGCCGAGCTTTAATGCGGAATCGGCATTGCGGGCCATAAAGACCTGTTCAATAGCCAGTTCGTCGGGTTGGAATTGGCGAATAATTTCACTGACGCCGTCAAACACCTGCTTGAGGCGGCCAGGCAGTTCATCACCGCTGATACGAATGCAACCGGAGCCAAGGTAGGCAAAGCGCACACCAACCTGGCGAACCAGGCCGTAGCCGGTAATGCGCGAACCCGGATCAATACCCAGAATGACCCGGCTCACAGCCGTTGTTCCACGAGGTTTTTGCTGATGCAGGCATTGGCGTACCGTTTCTGCACGCCATCTAAATCTTCAACAAGGTCAATCATGTCCATAAGGTCTTTCGCTTGGTCGAGAGCAAGTTCGGCTTTGGTGTCTGGCACCATGGTCACTTGTGCAGGACAAGCATCAAAACCTTGTTCGTCCAGTGCGTCTTTGACCGGGCCAAAGACACCAAGGCGGCTGCCAACCGCCGCCCGCAGGCGGAGGTTGGTGTCGATGTCACTGTGTTGGCGGGCCGCGGTAGCCATTTCACCAACAAGCGTGGTGAAAGCCTTGCCGCGTTTGCCATCTTGCGCCGCGCTCTGGTGCTTAATGTTGGCCTCTTTACTGTGGCCCGCCATGGCGCTCCTTTGCCGTTACTCTTCGACTTTTTTCACCACCAGCGACAGCTCTTCAAGAGCCTGCGGGTTAGCAAAGCTGGGGGCTTCGGTCAGCGGACAGGCAGCGGTGGTGGTTTTCGGGAACGCCATCACGTCGCGAATGGAGCTGGCACCGGTCATCAGCATCACCAGGCGGTCCAAACCAAAGGCAAGACCTGCGTGGATAGGGGCACCGTATTGCAGCGCTTCGAGCAAGAAGCCGAATTTTTCCTGGGCTTCTTCATCGCTAATACCCAGCAGTTTAAATACCGCTTGTTGCATGGTGTTGTCGTGGATACGCACTGAACCACCGCCCAATTCAACACCGTTTAGCACCATGTCGTAGGCGTTAGAAATGGTGGCAACCGGGTCACTGGCCAGTTGCTCTGGAGTGGCATCCAGTGGCGCGGTGAAGGGGTGATGCAGCGCATAGAGGCGGCCGTCATCTTCTTCGAACATCGGGAAATCCACCACCCACAGCGGTGCCCATTCCTCAGCGCGGGTAAGGCCTAAGTCTTCACCCAGTTTTAAACGCAGCGCGCCTAACGCATCGGTACAGACTTTGTAGCTGTCGCTACCGAACAGCAGAATATCGCCATCAGCCGCTTCGGTGCGGGCCAGCAGGCCTGCAACGGCTTTGTCGTCAAGGAATTTCAAAATCGGCGATTGCAGGCCTTCATTGCCTTTGGAAAGGTCGTTGACCTTCAGCCACGGCATGCCTTTGGCGCCGTAGACACCGATAAAGCTTTGGTAGTCATCGAGCTGCTTACGGGAAAGCGAAGCACCACCCGGCACCTTAATCACCGCCACCCGGCCTTTGGGATCGTTAGCAGGGCCATTAAAGACCTTGAATTCCACATGGGCCAGCAAGTCAGCCACATCTTGAATTTCAAGCGGGTTACGAAGGTCTGGCTTGTCAGAGCCAAAACGGGTCATCGCTTCTTGGTAAGTCATGGTGGGGAAAGCATCAAACTCAACGCCCAGCATCTCTTTAAAGAGGCTGGTGACCAGGCCTTCGGTCATCTCCCGCACTTGCGGCGCGGTTAAGAACGAGGTTTCGATATCAATCTGGGTGAATTCCGGCTGACGGTCAGCCCGTAAGTCTTCATCGCGGAAGCACTTCACAATTTGGTAGTAGCGGTCCATACCGGCCACCATCAATAGCTGTTTAAACAGCTGTGGCGATTGTGGCAGCGCAAAGAACTTGCCTTTGTGGGTGCGGCTTGGCACTAAATAGTCGCGGGCCCCTTCCGGCGTGGCTTTGGTTAAAATCGGCGTTTCGATATCTAAAAAGCCATGCTCTTCCAGATAGCGGCGCACAAAACCGGTAACCTTGGCGCGGAAAATC